>NZ_JAIQDH010000006.1:0-423350 GCF_020037095.1 Myxococcus sp. XM-1-1-1 | reverse complement strand
GGTCCACGTGTCCGATCGTGCCGATGTTCACGTGGGGCTTGTTACGCTCGAACTTCTCCTTGGCCATGACACTCCTCACCGCGGCTGAGCCGGTCAATCACCCGGCGCGTATCGAATCCCGCAAAAACTCACTGCGAAGGTGCTGCGTCCTGCTCCAAACCCGCCACAACGTCAACTGAAATCGCCCGCAGGGTCGACTGCCGGGCCGTCAGTAGCGGTTCAGCGCCGTCTTGGGCGCCGGCGCGTAGTGACTGAACTGCATGGTGTAGGTCGCCCTTCCCTGGCTGCGGCTGCGCAGGTCGGTCGAGTAGCCGAACATGGCGGCCAGGGGCACCTGCGCCTGGATGGCCTGCAGGCCGCCTGGGCGGGGCGTCATGCCCAGCACCTTGCCTCGCCGGCCGTTCAGGTCGCCAATCACGTCGCCCATGAAGGGCTCCGGCGTGACGATCTCGCAGTTCATGATGGGCTCGAGCAGCACGGGGCTGGCCGCGCGCACGGCGTCCTTGAAGGCCAGCGAGCCGGCGATCTTGAACGCCATCTCGCTCGAGTCCACGTCGTGCACGGAGCCGTCGTAGGCCTCCACCTTCACGTCCACCATGGGGTAGCCCGCCACGGGGCCGTTCTGGAGGGCCTCCTGGACACCGTCGCGCACCGCGTCCACGAACTCCTTGGGCACCACGCCGCCGACGATCTTGTTCTCGAAGGCGAAGCCCTTGCCGGCCTCGTTCGGCATCACCCGCAGCCAGATGTGGCCGTACTGGCCCCGGCCGCCCGTCTGACGGATGAACTTGCCCTCGGCCTCCATCTGGGTGGTGATGGTCTCGCGGTACGCCACCTGCGGCTTGCCGATGTTCGCGTCGACCTTGAACTCCCTCAGGAGGCGGTCGACGATGATCTCCAGGTGCAGCTCGCCCATGCCGGCGATCAGCGTCTGCCCCGTCTCCTCGTTCGTGCGCACGCGGAAGGACGGGTCCTCCATCGCCAGGCGCTGCAGCGACTGGATGATCTTGTCCTGGTCCGCCGTGGACTTCGGCTCGATGGCGATGTCGATGACCGGCTCGGGGAACTCCATCCGCTCCAGGATGATGGGCTGCTTGTCGTCGCAGAGCGTGTCGCCCGTCGCCGCCAGCTTCAGGCCCACCACCGCGCAGATGTCACCCGCGTAGCACTCGGTCAGCTCGTCCTTCTTGTCCGCGCGCATCTGGACCAGGCGGCTGACGCGCTCGCGCTTGCCCTTCACCGAGTTCCACACCGCCGTGCCCGCCTCCAGCTTGCCGGAGTACACGCGCAGGAACGTCAGCGTCTGGGACTGGAACGCCGGGTCGTTCATGATCTTGAACGCCAGGGCGCTGAAAGGCGCGTCGTCCCGCGTCTCGCGCACCGCGTCCTCGCCCTTGGGCGTCTTGCCGTGCACGGGCGGGATGTCCAGCGGGCTCGGCAGGTAGTCGATGACCGCGTCCAGGAGCGGCTGCACGCCCTTGTGACGGAACGCAGACCCGCAGAACACGGGGAACAGCTTCAGCCCCACGCAGCCCTTGCGGATGGCCGCGCGGACCTCCTGCTCGGTGAGCTCCTGGCCCTCCAGGAACTTCTCCGTCAGCGCGTCATCCTGCTCCGCGGCGGCCTCGAGCAGCTCCGCGCGCGCGGCCTCGGCCTGCTCGCGAAGCTCCTCGGGAATCTCCTGGATGTCGTAGCGGCTGCCCTGCTCCGAGTCGACGAAGACCAGGGCCTTCATCGTCAGGAGGTCGATGACACCGCGGTGCTTGTCCTCGGCGCCCAGGGGGAGCTGCATGCGCACCGCGCGCGCGCCGAGCTTCTCGCGGATGGTGCCCACGGACATCTCGAAGTCCGCGCCGATGCGGTCCATCTTGTTGATGAAGCAGATGCGGGGGACCTTGTAGCGGTCCGCCTGGCGCCAGACCGTCTCCGACTGCGGCTCCACGCCGTTGACCGCGTCGAACACGGTGACGGCGCCGTCGAGCACACGCAGGGAGCGCTCCACCTCGATGGTGAAGTCCACGTGTCCGGGGGTGTCGATGATGTTGACGCGGTAGCGCTGCTCGTTGCGCTGCCAGAAGGCGGTGATGGCGGCGGAGGTGATGGTGATGCCGCGCTCACGCTCCTGGACCATCCAGTCCGTGGTGGTGTTTCCCTCGTGCACCTCGCCCATCCGATGGATGGCGCCGGTGTAGAAGAGGATCCGCTCGGTGGTGGTCGTCTTGCCGGCATCGATGTGCGCCATGATGCCGATGTTGCGGTAGCGCTCCAGGGGATGCTCGCGAGCCATTGCGTCGGTACCTCTCCATGAGGGCGGGAGGGCTTTGGATGCCCCGTCTCACGTTCCCACCCGGACGATTTCAGAGAACCTGCTTCACCTAAAGAAACCGCCCGGATGCAACCTCTGCATCCGGGCGGGACACCGCGAGGCCGAAAGACCTACCAGCGGTAGTGCGCGAAGGCCTTGTTGGCCTCCGCCATCTTGTGCGTGTCTTCACGCTTCTTCACCGCGTTGCCGCGGTTGTTGGCGGCGTCCATGATCTCGCCGGCCAGCTTCTCCTGCATGGTCTTCTCGCCACGGGCCTTGGAGTACGTGATGATCCAACGCATGCCGAGGGCGACCCGGCGGTCCTGACGGACCTCGACGGGCACCTGGTAGGTGGCGCCACCGACGCGGCGGCTCTTGACCTCCAGCACCGGCTTGACGTTGTCGAGGGCCTTCTTGAACGTCTTGAGGGGGTCCTCCTTCGCGCGCTCCTCGATGAGGGCGAAGGCTCCGTAGCAGACGCCTTCCGCGATGGACTTCTTGCCCTTCCGCATCAGGTCGTTGACGAACTTGGTGACGAGCCGGTCCTGGAACTTCGGATCCGGAAGAATCTTGCGCTTGGCGACTACGCGACGGCGAGGCATCTCTTCTCTCTTCCCTTACGCCCTGGCTCCCTTGGGAGCACGCTACGACGGGCTTCAAGTACCGCTGAAGGAAACTTCACGAGGACGCTCCCCAGGGTGCGGGGCTCAACGTCCCAACTCTCAAACGAAGGTGATCGCGCTCAGCTCGGACGCTTCGCGCCGTACTTGGAGCGGCTCTGCTTGCGGCCCGCCACGCCCACGGAGTCGAGCGTTCCACGGACGATGTGGTAGCGCACGCCCGGGAGGTCCTTCACACGACCGCCGCGGATCATCACCACCGAGTGCTCCTGGAGGTTGTGGCCCACGCCGGGGATGTAGGACGTCACTTCGATTCCGTTGGTCAGACGCACGCGGGCCACCTTGCGGAGGGCCGAGTTCGGCTTCTTCGGAGTCGTCGTGTACACGCGGGTGCAGACGCCGCGCTTCTGGGGGCACTCCTTGAGCGCGGGGCTCTTGCCCTTGATGTTCAGCTTCTCGCGGCCCTTGCGGACCAGCTGGCTAATGGTCGGCACTGATACCTCGTTCTTCGGGTTCGCAGCCGCCACGAGACACGAGGCGGCGCATATCTACCTACAGGACTACTGAAAAAGGCCGCGAGTATAGGGAGCGACCCCTCCGTGTCAAGCACGGCATGACGCAGACCTGGAACAGGTCAGCGTCCGTGAGGTCTTTCCTTGAGACTCGTCAACCCAGCTTACGACGGGTCGGTCCTCTACTCCGCGTGCGCTCAGAAGTCGAGGACCATCACCACGGCGTCCTCGCCCTCGTCCGCGTAGTAGTTCGGCCGGATGCCCACCGGGCGGAAGCCGAAGGCGCGGTAGAGCTGGATCGCCGGCTCGTTGCTCTTCCTGACCTCCAGGGTGGCGAGGCTGCAGCGGCGCGCCCTGCCCCGCTCCAGCACCTCCTCCATGACGGCCCGCGCGACGCCCCGCCGCCGGTGCTGGGGGGCGGTGGCCACGTTGAGCACGTGGACCTCGTCGTGGACGATCCAGAAGATGGCCAGGCCCAAGAGCAGCGGGGGCACGAACTGCCGGGGCTCCTCCACCAAGAGGATGGTGGACCACTCGTGCTGGAGCTCGCGCTTGAGCAGCTCCGGGGACCAGGGGTTCTTGAACGCCGCCTGCTCCAGCGCCATCACCGCCGGCAGGTCCCCTTCCGTCATCTGACGGATGGAGAAGCCATGCGGCTCGCGTGGCTCGGCGTCCTCCCGCATCCGCCTCATCGCTTTGCCTCCCGTGTGAAGGGCGCCACCCGACGCACCTGGGCCGAGGCCCTCACCTGAGCCAGCTCCTCCACGGCCAGCGCCGCATAGCGCTCGCGGAAGAGCTTCTCCCGGATGGACTCCCGCACCGTCTCGTAGTCGGCCGGAAAGTCCCCGGGGTGCTGCTCGTAGAACCGACGGATCTCCGTCTCGCCCACCTGGGCCCGCAGGCGGATGCGGCTGTCCAGGACACGCTCGGCCCTGAGCCCCCGCGTCAGCACCGCCTTGAGCCCCTCCACGTCCACGTCCGCCCGGGCCAGGAAGCGCTCCAGGGCCTGGGAGCCCCCGACGCGCAGCCGGAACGCCTCCAGCCGCGCGTCCACCTCGGCGGGTTCGGCGGGGAACGCCTGGAGCCGGTCGGCGTTGAGCACCTGGACCCGCTGGCTGATGGCCAGCTCCAGCGCCCCCCGGAGGAGCTCCTCGTCCAGGGGGACCTCGAGCGCCTGGAGGCCGCCCCGCTGCACGAGGGCCACCCGGGCCTCGAACTCCAGCTCGCTCTGGGTGAGCACCCGACCCTCGATGATGGCGACCACCCGGTCCACCACCCTGCCCTGCGCCTCTCCCGCGGGAGCCTGGGCATGGACGGCCGGGGCGGCCAGCAGGAGGAGCCAGCCCGCCAGCCAGAAGGTACCTGCTCCCGCTCGGCGCGGCGCTGCCATGGCCTCCCTCATCTTCCGCCGGACTTTATACATCCCAGGCCAGCCGAACAGTCCTTGCTGGCGCACTCCCACCGACTGGTTACTTTCAATCACGTACAGCTCGGCGGGAACAAATGGCGGACGACTACTACCAGATCCTCGGCGTGGAACGGACGGCCTCCGAGGAGGCCATCAAGAAGGCGTTCCGGAAGCTCGCGCGCCAGCACCACCCCGACGTCAACCCCGGCAACAAGTCCGCCGAGGAGAAGTTCAAGCAGATCAACTCGGCCTTCGAGGTGCTGTCGGACCCGAAGAAGCGCAAGCTCTACGACGAGTTCGGCGAGGACGCCGAGAAGATCGGCTTCGACGAGAAGAAGGCGGAGGCGTACCGGCAGTACCGCGCCCAGGCGTCCCGGGGGGGCGTGGGCGGCATCCCCTACGGAGGCGAGGACTTCGACCTGGGGGACCTCTTCAACGACCTCTTCGGAGGACGCAGGGGCGGTGGGGGCGGGTTCAATGACCCCTTCGGGCGGGTCCGGGGGCGCGGCCCCATGGGTCCCGAGCGTGGCGAGGACCTCAACGCCCAGGTCCGCCTGACGCTGGCCGAGGCCGTCAACGGCACCGAGCGGCCCCTGTCCGTCAGCCGCGCCTCCCCCGACCGCTCCACCCCGGACGAGCGCGTCCGCCTGACGGTGAAGATTCCCGCGGGCGTCCAGACCGGCTCCAAGGTCCGGCTGGCGGGCCAGGGCGCCCCCGGCGCGAGGGGTGGGCCTCCGGGCGACCTCTACATCGAGACCGAGGTGATGGAGCATCCCCTGGTGCGTCGGGAAGGTGACGACCTCCACATGGACGTGCCCGTCACGGTGCCGGAGGCCATGCTGGGCGCGGAGGTGCGCGTCCCCACCTTCCAGGGCGAGCTCACCGTCAAGGTCCCCCCTGGCTCCCAGTCCGGCCGGCAGATGCGCCTCAAGGGGCGTGGGGTGCCCTCCCTCAAGGGGGGGTCACCGGGTGACCTCTACCTCCGCCTCCAGGTCAAGGTGCCGGACACCGACACCCCGGAGACCCGCGCCGCGGCGGAGACCCTGGCCAAGGCCTACCGGGACGATGTCCGTCGCGAGCTGACCCTCTGAAGCTCTTGTCTCTTGTCCTGGGCGCCGCCAAGGCATAGACGGCCCCTCCCACAGTCGGATTTCACGTCGCCGCAAACGGAGCACACGCGCACATGGGCCTCTTAGACATCTTCACGGGCGGCTCGGGCCCCGAGAAAGCCCTCAAGCTCAAGCCCAAGGTCACCCAGAAGTACGGCGACCCGGCGACCCGCCAGAAGGCCATCCAGCAGCTCGGGGAGATGAAGTTCCCCGAGGCCGTCTCCGTGCTCCTGGCCCGCTTCACCATCACCGTGGACCCGCTCACCACGGACGCCGACGAGAAGGAGCACACCTTCGAGCTGGTGAAGGCCTTCGGCAAGGACGCCGTCCCCCCCATCGTCGAGTTCCTCAGCAAGACGGAGCCCGCCACGTCGTGGGCGCTCAGGCTGCTGGGTGAGCTGGTCAGCGAGGACGAGGTGACCGAGGCCTGCGTGAAGGCGCTCCAGCACCTGTCCTCGACCTACACGAAGAACCCGGAGAAGAAGGTCGTCCTGCTCCACCACGTCACCGGTCGCCAGGACGCACGCATCCCCCCGGTGGTCGTCCCGTTCCTCTCGGACATGTCGGACGACGTGAAGATCGCCGCGCTCAAGGCGCTCGCCTCCTTCAAGTACGAGCCGGCCAGGGAGCCCATGCTCGCGCTCCTGACGGCCGACGAGACGGCGCGTCGGGTGCAGACCTCGGCGCTCTCCGCCCTGGCGGACGCGGGCTTCAGCGTGGGCGAGCAGCGCGCCCGCGTGGAGTCGCTCCTGGTGGAGCCCTACGTCCTGGACAAGGACGGCCGCATCCAGCGCCGGGCCTGAGCGCCCGGGCCCGGTCGTGTCGGGCAGCCGACACGACCACTGTCCTCCGGAAGGCCCTGCACACCGGGGCCGTTCCCAGGCGCTCGGAACCTGGAGCAGGATTCTCCCGTGCGCTCGAAGAAGAAAGGGGCCCTGGCAGAGGTCGTGCCGCTGCGCCCCACCACCTCGAAGAAGTCCACCCGTCGAGCAGCGAAGCCGGCTCCCCCGGCTGACGCCGACGCCGTCGCGCGCGCCCTCCTGGAGATGGCGCGCCACCTCACCGACAACGCGGGCCCCACCGAGGCCCTGCGCTCCCACCTCCAGACGCTCCACGCGCTGCTCAAGCCCAAGGTCTGTTACGTGGCCCGCTTCTTCGCCTCGCGCGAGCAGCTCCACGTCGAGCACGTCCGCGGCCGCTACGACAGCCGCGTCGTCGCCGCCGTCCCGGGCGAGGGCGTGGTGGGGCGCGCCTTCTCCGAGAAGAAGCTCCTGCGCGAAGCGGACACCCTCGCGGTGCCGCTGGAGAGCCCCCACGGCGTCACCGGCGTGCTCGTCGTCCTGGGCGCGCGCCGCGCCGTCTCCGACACCGTGCTCCAGTCGCTGGCCGCGCAGCTGGCCGCCGCCTACGAGGTGGCCCGGCTCCGCGACGACAGCGCCCGCCGCAACAAGGATCTGCAGACGGCCATCGCGGGCTTGAAGAGCCTGGAGCAGAACCGCGAGGAGCTGCTCGGCAACGTCTCGCACGACCTCAAGAACCCGCTCACCACCATCAAGTCGTACCTGGCGATGCTGGGACGCGAGAAGCTGGGGCCCCTCACGGACTCCCAGCGCCGCGCGGTGCAGATCTGCGATCGGAACTCCGACCGCATGCTGCGCATGGTGAACGACCTGCTGCTCATGTCCCGGCTCCAGTCCGGGAAGATGCAGCTCAACCAGCGCCCCTTCGGCCTCAAGGCCGTGGCCGAGGAGGTGGTCCGCTCCCTGGCCGTCGTCGCCGAGCACGGCAAGGTGCAGGTGCACATCCCCCCGTGTGCGGAGGTGTTCGTCCGGGGAGACCGCGAGCGCATCGCCGAGGCCATCCACAACCTCGTCGAGAACGGCATCCACCACAGCGAGCAGGATGACACCGTCGAGGTCACCGTCTCCGCCGAGGAGGGGCTCGCCGCACTGACGGTGAAGGACAGCGGTCCCGGCATGTCGGCCGAGGCGCTGGAGCACATCTTCGACGCCTTCTACCGGGCGCAGCCGGGCGTGCCGCGTCCTCCCGGGGCGGGGCTGGGCCTGCCGCTGGTGGGGAAGATCGTCGCCCTGCACGGCGGCCGTGTGGAGGCGTCCAGCGTGCTCGGCGAGGGCAGCACGTTCCAGCTGGTGCTGCCGATGTTCGCCGGGGCGGTCAGCTCCCCGGACCCGAACCAGGCGGCGCCCAAGGCGGGCGGCATCCTCCTGGTCGAGGACGACGCGGACTGCCGCGAGGTGCTGCAGCAGGTGCTGGAGCAGGAGGGCTACCGGGTGATGGCCACCTCGGGAGCCTCCGAGGCGCGCTCCATCCTCTCGCACATCCGGCCGGCCATGGTGCTGCTCGACCTGCGGCTGAGCGAGGAGGACGGGCAGTCGGTGCTCCGCTTCATCCGGGGCACCGAGTCGCTCGCGGACATCGTCGTGTACATCATCTCGGGTGCCAGCGAGGTGGCGTCCCTCACCTCCGGCCAGGGCCTGGAGCGCATCGACGGCTTCTTCGAGAAGCCGCTCCAGCTCCCCAAGCTGCTGGACACGGTGTCGGCGGTGGTGCGGCCCAGCCGCCGGGCTCCCGCCGTCCCCTGAGGGGGACGGAATGGACCGCGGAACGAACAAGAGGTGGCCGCACGCCACCTCGGCTTGGCTAGTATCCGCGCGTTCATGAGCACTTCCGTCTATTCCCGCTACCGCGCCGCATTCGCCGAGGGCCTCGCCAGCGCCCTGGGCGTGCAGGCCGCCGACATCGAAGCCCAGGTCAAGCCCGCGGAAGCGGCGCACGGCGACCTGAGCTTCGCCACCTTCCCTCTCGCCAAGGCCCAGAAGAAGGCGCCCCCCGTCATCGCCAAGGAGCTGGCCGAGAAGCTCTCCGTGCCGGGCCTGGAGATCAAGGCCGTGGGCCCGTACGTGAATGCCCGCTTCAACGCGGTGCCCTTCACCAGCGAGGTGCTCGACGCGGCCCGCAAGGCGGGCGCCACCTACGGCGGAGACGCGGACGCGGGGCGCGGCAAGACGGTGGTCATCGACTACTCGTCGCCGAACATCGCCAAGCCCATCGGCTTCCATCACATCCGCACCACGTTCCTGGGTCACTGCATCGCCAACATCTACCGGGCGCTCGGCTGGCGGGTGGAGGGCATCAACTACCTGGGTGACTGGGGCAAGCAGTTCGGCCTCGTCGCGGTGGGCTTCCAGGAGTACGGAGACCCCGCGCGCATCGACGACATGGGCCACCTGGTGGAGGTCTACGTGCGCGCCAACAAGCGCGCCGAGACGGAGCCCGCGTTCGACGAGAAGGCCCGCGACTTCTTCCGCCGCATGGAGGCCGGTGACGCCGAGGCCCTCAAGCTCTGGAACCAGTTCCGCGAGACGAGCATCCGCGGCTTCAAGCAGATCTACGCGCGGATGGGCATCGAGTTCGAGCACATCGAGGGCGAGAGCCGCTACCAGGGCAAGATGGACGCGGTCATCGAGCAGATCGCCAAGAAGCCCGGCGTGAAGGAGTCGCAGGGCGCGCTCATCGTCGACCTGCCCTACGCGGAGAACGAGCCGCCCATCCTGCTCAAGAAGAACGACGGCAGCACGCTCTACGCCACGCGCGACCTGGCCGCCGCCGAGGACCGCCACACGCGCTTCCAGTTCGAGAAGTCGCTCTACGTCGTGGCCCAGGACCAGGCGCTGCACTTCCGTCAGGTGTTCCGCACGCTGAAGGAGATGGGCCAGCCGTGGGCGGACAAGTGCGTGCACGTGGCGTTCGGCCGCATCCACGGCATGAGCACGCGCAAGGGCCAGGTGGTGCAGCTCAACGACGTGCTCGACGAGGCCAAGGAGCGCGCCGCCGCCAAGGTGAAGGAGAACCAGGAGGCCGGCCGGCTCCAGACGGATGACCCGGACAAGCTCGCCGAGCAGATCGGCCTGGGCGCCATCGCCTTCGGCGACCTCAAGCACAAGCGCGCCACCGACTACACCTTCGACTGGGACGAGGTGGTGAGCTTCGAGGGCCACACGGGCCCCTACCTCCAGTACGCCCACGCGCGCGTGGTCAACGTGCTGCGCAAGGGCGGCGGCGCGCCCGCCACCTACGACGCCAGCCTGCTGACGCTCCCCGAGGAGCAGGCCCTGGTGCGCGAAATCATGCGCCTGCCCGAAGTGGTGCGCGACGCGGCCGAGCAGTACGAGCCCAGCCTCGTGGCCCGCCTGCTGCTCGACGTGGCCGCCGCCCTGAGCCGCTACTACACGCTCGGCAACCAGGAGCGCGACAAGCGCATCAACGTCGAAGGGGATGACGCGCTGCGTTCCGCGCGACTCGCCCTGGCGGACGCGGCGCGGGTTACGCTCGCTTCGGGTCTGACCTTGTTGGGCATTCCGACACCCGAGAACATGTAGCCCCGGGGGCTGCCTTGGAAACCGCGCTGTCGCAGTCTGCGAATCAGGGAGAGTCCTTGCTGAAGGCGGAGTTCGGCCCGATGGGTCGGGCGCTGGGCACTCGTTATCTGGAGAGCGTCCACTTCCCACCCGAGGCCGAGGACGAGCTGCGAAACCTCCACGCCAAGGGGTTCGTGGTGCACGTCATGCGCTCCACGGCGTGGGTGAACTTCCTCTACCTCACCTGGGCCATGGTGCGCCGGAGCCTGCCGCCCGTGCGGGCGGTGTCCAACCTGCGCCCGTGGTTCACCAAGCCGTGGCGCCAGACGAAGCAGGGCGGCGCGTTCCTGGAGCGCTTCGAGTACGCGCGCCAACAGGGAGGCAGCGGCCTGGTCTTCCTGCGGCGCACGGCGCTCTTGCACGCGTCCGGGAAGGAGACGCACGAGGACCCCTTCCCCGCCCTGGTGGAGCTGGCGCGCACGTCGGACCGGCCCGTGTACCTGGTTCCGGAGCTGTTCGTCTGGGAGAAGCGCAGCGCGCGCCTGAAGCCCAACTGGGTGGACATGGTGTTCGGCAGCCCCGAGGCGCCGGGCTTCCTGCACTCGATGCTGGCCTTCTTCCGCAACTACAAGCGCGCGCAGTTCCGCGTGGGAGAGCCCATCGACCTGCGCGCCTTCGCCGAGCAGAACCCGAAGGACTCGGTGGAGGTGCTCGCGCGCAAGGTGCGCAGCACGCTGCACGTGCACCTGGCCCGGGAGACGCGCGCGGTGTTCGGACCGCCGGCCAAGCCGGCCGTGCGCATCATCGACGAGACCCTGCGCGACAGGCAGCTGCGCAAGGTGGTGGACGAGCACGCCGCGCAGTCCGGCCGCAAGCAGGAGAGCGTGCTGCGCGAGGCCCGCCGCAACCTGGAGGCCATCGCCGCGAAGCCCAGCCCCACGACGCTGGCCTTCGTCGCCCCGCTGCTCGACTGGGTGTTCAACCGCATCTACGACGGCATGCACGTGGACGAGGCGGGCCTGCACCGCGCGCTCAAGGCCGCCACCCGCGCGCCCATCGTCCTGTGCCCCAGCCACAAGAGCCACATGGACTACCTGGTGATGAGCTGGGTGCTGTGGAACCGCGGCTACGCGGTGCCGCTGGTGGCCGCCGGCGCCAACCTGTCCTTCTGGCCCCTGGGCAGCATCTTCCGCCGCTGCGGCGCGTTCTTCCTGCGCCGCTCGTTCAAGGGCGACAAGGTCTACGCCGCGTCCTTCAAGGCCTACGTGCGCAAGCTGGTGCACGACGGCATCCACCAGGAGTTCTTCCCCGAGGGCGGCCGCTCGCGCACGGGCAAGCTGCTCTCCCCCAAGCTGGGCATGTTCACCTGGCAGGTGGAGTCGGTGCTGGAGGGCGCGCGCAACGACCTGCTCTTCGTCCCGGTGGCCATCGACTACGAGAAGGTCGTCGAGTCGGGCAGCTACTCGAAGGAGCTGGCCGGCGGGGAGAAGAAGCCCGAGGACCTCAAGGCGCTGCTCAGCACGCCCAAGGTGCTCGCGGCGCGCTATGGCCGCATCCACCTGGGCTTCGACGAGCCGATTTCGCTCGTGGAGTTCATGAAGGAGCGCGGGCTCGACCCCGAGCAGCCGGTGACGGACGAGCAGAAGAAGGGCCTGGTCCGCGCGCTCGGCAACCGCGTGATGTACGGCATCAGCAAGGTGTCCACCGTGACGCCGCACGCGCTGGTGAGCACGTCGCTGCTCGCGCACCGTCGCCGGGGCCTGACGCAGCGGGAGCTGGCGGACCGCATCAGCATCCTGCGCCGCATCGCCCAGGAGGACGGCGCGCCGCAGTCGCGCGAGCTGGGCAACGCCCCCAGCAACCCCGAGACGATGGGGCCCATCCAGGACGCGATGCGCACCTTCATCGGCGACGAGATGGTGCGCACCCAGGAGGCCAAGGGTGACGTCATCTACCAGGTGGAGGACGACCGCCGCGCGGAGATGTCCTTCTACAAGAACACGCTGATGAACCTGGTGGCCGCGCGCAGCCTCGTGGCCAACGCCATGCTGGCCGCCGGCACGTCCGCCTCGTACGACGACGTGAAGGCGCGCGCGCTGTTCCTCTCGCGCCTGTTCAAGCTCGAGTTCATCTACCGGGTGAACACCACCTTCGACACCATCTTCGCGGAGACGGTGGAGCGGCTGGTGCGCATGGGCCTGGTGATGCACGAGGGCGACACGCTGAGCGTCGCGCCCGAGCCCCACGCCCAGCCGGAGCTGGAGTTCCTGGCGGACCTGCTGCGCGACTACCTGGAGGCGTACCTGCTGGCCGCGATGACGCTCAACGACGTGGCCACGGGCGTCGCCGAGGACCGCAAGGCCTTCCTCCGGATGGCCCTGGAGACGGGTCGCGCCGAGTACCACGCCGGCCGCATCACCGCCGCCGAGTCCCTGGCCAAGGTGACGCTGGAGAACGCGGTGACGTACCTGCAGGACCAGAAGCTCCTCGTCGAGGAGGACAAGAAGCTCAAGGTCGGTCCCCAGGCGACGGACGCGGACGCGCGCAAGCAGCTGGTCGAGAGCATCCGCGAGTACCTGCAGCGCTGACGTGTCGACTCCGGGCCGCGCCGCCTCCTCGAGGACGGTGCGGCCCGTCAGCGGGGCATGGGAGGATGGGCGGATGACTGCTCGCCCTGCCCTCCTGGCCCTCGTCCTCGGTGCCTCCCCGCTTCTCGGCTGTGGCTCCACGCCGAACACCCGTGAGCCCGCCTCGCGTGAATGTGGCGCCTCCATCCACGACGTGGCCTGGCTGGCGGGGAGCTGGCGTCAGGACACGGCCGGCAACCTCATGGAGGAGCACTGGACGCCCGCCGCGGGCGGCACGCTCTTCGGGGTGAGCCGCACCATCGTCCAGGGCAAGACGGTGTTCTTCGAGTACATGCGCATCGAGGCGCGCAAGGACGGGCTCTACTTCGTGGCCCAGCCCATGGGACGGCCGCCCTCGGACTTCAAGATGCTGCGTTGCAACAGCAACGGCGTGTTGTTCGAGAACCCGCAGCACGACTACCCGCAGCGAATCTTCTACCAGCGCCCCACCGCCAACCGCCTCACCGCCCGCATCGAGGGGAAGAAGGACGGCAAGGAGGCGGGACAGAGCTTCGAGTTCTTCCAGATGTAGCCGCAGGCCCGCGAGGGCTCACGGCGCGCTGCGGAAGACGATGCGAATCTCGCTGGAGAGCGGGTTGCCCTCGTAGTCCGTGAGCACCGTGCGCAGCACCAGCGTGTACTGCGTGTTGGGCGTCAGCACGACGCCCTCGGCGAAGGCGGCCTCCACCGTGTACGGGACGTCGCCCCGCTCCACGTCCTCGTCCAACTCCGGCACGGGGGGCGCGGTGAGCACGAGCGGGAGCTCATCCCGGCCGGAGAACACCGCGATGCCCGGGCGCAGACTGCGAAGGTCCATGGCCTCGGAGAAGGTGACGCGCAGGGCGCCTCCCCTCGGCAGCGTCTCCCCTCCTCCCGGCGCCGTGGAGACGACCCGGGGCGGCACCGTGTCGCGCGGCAGGTAGATGGCGTCCCCGGGCTCCAGGCACCCGGAAAGCGCCGACAGCGCGAGCACGCCCGCGAAGAACCGACTCGAGCGCGCGCCCATCAGCGGCACCCCTTCTGCGCCAGGCTCTCCGACGAGTGGCACTTGAGGCAGGCGCGGTCATTCGCCGACGCCAGCTTCTTGCACGACTGCGCGAAGCCCGCCGGGTGCGGGTTGATCTGCCGCCGCGGCGACAGCTCCGAGTGGCAGCTCATGCACGACTCCTCGCGGTGGCAGGAGATGCAGCTGGTCAGATCCCGCGACGCGGCGATGCCGTGGTGCTGCGGTCCGGGCAGCTCCACCCACGTGGTGTAGTCCGGGTGCACCTTCTGGTTGCGCGGCCGCAGCGACTGGGCGGCGTCCATGCCCACGCCCGCGCGCTCGTGGCAGGCGGCGCAGAAGGACTGGGCGCGGTGGCAGCTCTCGCACCGGGGCGAGTTGGTCCGGGCCTGCACCGGGTGCAGGGTGATGAAGTCGTTGGGGTGGATGGACAGCGGCTTCTGCATGCCGTCATGGCACGTCTGGCAGTAGCTCTCGCTGTGGCACTGCATGCAGACCAGCCGGTCCGTGGACGCGCGGGCCCCGTGGTTGAACTCGAAGCGCGGGCCGTGGTCCAGGCCCAGGGGGTTGCCCTGCATGGGCCGCAGCAGGCCCGAGTCGAACGTCAGCTTGAGCCGGCCGGACGGCTCCGTCGGGTGACACGTGGCGCACGTGTTCGAGGCCACGGTGCCGTCGTGGCACTTGAAGCACGTGGCCATCTTCGGCAGCTGGTTTCGCGTGCCCAGCTTCACGTCCTTCATCTCGCCGTGGCACACCGAGCACTCCACCTTCTTGTCCACGTGCTGCTGGTGGCTGAAGTGCAGGTTGGCCGGAGGCATGGACAGCTTCGCGGGCTCCTTGCGCACGGTGGCGTCGAAGCCCGGGTGGCAGGTGTTGCACGCGGACGGAGGGTCCGTGGGCTTGCCCTTCCGACCCGCCTCGATGTCGTGACAGGTCTCGCACTCCTCGTGGCCTGGGAGGTTCAGGTCCTTGGAGGACGCGCTGGCGCGGGCCGAATCGTGGCACGTGGTGCACTCGGCGCCCGCCTCCAGGTGCTGGGCGTGGTCGAAGCGCAGCGGGACGTGCTGGGCGGGATAGACGGCCAGGCTGCGCTCGCGGGCCGTGGCGGCCCAGGCGACGCCGGCGCCCACCAGCATGGCGAGCGCGGCCAGGGCGAGCAGTGCATGTCGGTTCTGACGGTGAAGCATCTACAAGCTCGCCTTCAGGTCGAAGAGGAGGAAGGCCTTGGTGTCGGAGTCGGTGAAGGGATTGAAGTTCTGCTCCACCACCAGCGACAGCCGCGTCGCGCGCGTCAGGGCCCGGCTGGCCCACACCTGGGCGCCGTAGAAGTTGCCCCCCAGGCGCGCGTTGAAGCTGTCGAAGATGCGCGCGAAGGACACCCGCGCGTCCAGCGTGAAGCGCTCCCGGTCGAACGTGTAGCCACCGGTGAGGTCGCCCCAGAGCTGGTCTCCGCCGAAGCCCGTGCGGTACGTCACGTCCAGCGCCGAGCGGAACGCGCCCGAGCGCCACGCCGCGCCCGCCGCCCCACCGATGCTGGTGGACTCCGGCGCGCCCTCCGCGTCCACTTGCGAGGCGATGGCCATCTCCGGGTTGACGTTCTCGTTGTACCGGCTGCCCAGCGCCTGCACGTAGAAGCGCAGCGGGCCGGGGGTGAACACGTCCACGCGCACCCGCGCCTCGTCGCGCGGCGCCCACGCGAAGTAGTACCAGATGGAGTCCGCCGACAGCACGGGCGACAGGCGCATCACCTCCAGCGTCGTCGCGACGCGCGTGCCGTCCCAGCGCACCTGCGTGCGAACCTGGGCCACCTTGCCCTGCAGCACGTCGTAGTCCACGCCGGCCAGCGCGTTGAGCCCCAGCCCCCGGCCGTAGCGCGCCTCCACCGTGGCGCGCTCCAGGTCCGTCTTCCCCTCCACCATCGCCTTGCGGTAGCCCACCGCGGCGTTGAAGCCCTTCAGGTCCTCGAGCAGCAGCTTGGCGCCGAAGACGGGCTCCATCGACGTCAGCGTGGGGTCCGCGCCCGCCACGCCCTGGTCCAGCCGCCGCGAGTCGCTCTCCCGCGTACCGTCCGGCTGATACACGGACGAGCCCAGGAAGCTCGCGCCCTTCACCCACAGGCCGCCGTACAACTCCGCGCCCAGGCCCATGCGCGTCACGTAGCGCGCGCGCAGCCCATCGAACGCGATGATGTCCGAGACGTCCGTGTAGAGCTGACGGCCCAGCCGTCCCTCGAAGCCGCCCTTCGCGTAGCGCACGTACGCGTGCAGCAGCTCAGCGTCCTCGGACTTCAGCCCGTCGACGCGCTCGGCCTCACCCTTGGGCAGACCGAAGTCCGCCCAGATGCGCATGTTGGACTCGAAGCCCAGGTCCTGTCCCGTGGCGAGCTCGAAGGCGTTGAGCCCCAGGTACTGGACGATTCGCCGCCTCGGCAGCAGCACCGGGTCGTCCGACGTGCTGCCACGCCACGCACGAATCTGGTACGCCTGCGCCTCGGTTCGCGCTTCCACCAGGAACGCCGACGCGTGCGACGTCGTTGCTCCCAGCCCCAGGCCCAGGGCACAGACAGCGCCAAGGATTCGAGGGGGCTTCCACCACGTCCGCTGCACCGTTCGAGCCAGGATGTAGGACGTCAAGGTGCTGACAGTATAGAGAACCTGCTGTCGCGACAGTTCAGCTTTTCGCGTCAAGGAGACGACAAATTGGAAGATTCCGCCCCCAGCGACGCCGCGCCCCTCGGGCCGACGGGCCCCTCCGAGCCTCCCCTTCCGGAGCCCAGGAGCCCTCGGATGCTGGCGCTCGGCGGGGCGGCCCTGGCGCTGGTGCTCTTCATCCTGGTGGGCGGCTCCGTCCAGTTGCTCAACGCGGCCTTCGGCATCTGGTTCACCGAGGTCTTCATCTTCATGGCGCTGGGGTGGCTGCTGCCGCGCCTCGGAGGATGGAAGCCCACGCTCTTCACGGGGCTGACGCCGCTGCATCCGGTGTCGACGCTCTTCGGCTTCCTGTTGGGCATCGCCAACTTCTTCGCGCTGGTGGTGCCCATCCAGTTCACCGCGCAGAAGCTCGCGCCCGAGTGGATGAAGGAGATGTTCGATGGCTCGCGGCTCTTCGAGCAGCAGACGCCGGTGGAGCTGGCCATCATCCTGGCGGGCGTGACGGTCGCCGCGCCCATCTGCGAGGAGCTGTTCTTCCGAGGCGTCTTCCAGCGGGGCCTGACGCCCCCGTCGCCGCGCTCGCCCACGACGGCCCTGGTCATCTCCGCGGTGGTGTTCAGCGCGTTCCACCTGGACCCGGTGGGCTTCGTGGCGCGCGTGGAACTGGGCCTGCTGTTCGGCTGGCTCTACCTGCGCACCGGCTCGCTGTGGCCCGGCATCGCCGCGCATGCGGCCAACAACCTGGTGTCCTCGGCGGCGTTCCTGGTGGCGAAGTCGATGGGCACCGAGGCCGCGGACACGGACACCAGCCCCCAGGACGTGCTGCTGCTGGCGAGCCTCGGCTGGGCGGGAGTGCTCGCGCTGCTGGGCATGTCGCGGTGGGTCCCCGTCTGGGGCACCGGCATCGCGGTGAGCGACGCGCGCGCGCGGGAGACGAAGCCCGTGCCGTCGCTGGCGAAGCTGGTGCTGCCGTGGGTGGTGGCCGCGACGGTGTCCCTGGTGCTGCTCGCCGTGGTGGACCGGCGCGGCATCGCGCTCAATCTCCATGACGTGGCCCACCCGCTGGCGCCACTCAAGAAGGACGCGCCCGCGGGGCTCCAAGCGGAGCGGGAGTCGTTGCAGGAGCTCCGCGAGGCCGTGCGCCGGGGCGAGGCTCCGCTGGAGGCGTACAGCGAGGAGCGCACGCGTCAGGCGCGCGCGCACAAGGCCGAAGGCGGTACCAAGTCACCGTGAGCGGGCGCGAAGCCAGCGGTTGGGCGAGGATGGGCGCCGCTCACTGAACGACTTGCGTACGTGGTGCCGCCCCCCGACGCTGGCGGCCCTCATGCCATGGAGCAAGCGCGGTTCGGCACGTCGCCCTGACGATGGTCGTCTCGGCGCGGCGTGCCACGTCACAAGACAGCGCGCCCACGAGCCCATCACGGACAGGAACGCTGGCGGCAGGACGTACCCGCGCCTGGCCCAGGCTCACGGGCCAGCACCTGACGTCTTCCGCGACGAGGGAGGGCCGGAGCGGACTCCAGCCCCCCACTTCAGACGAAGCGATACGAGCTCACGTGGAAGACGGGCCCCACCATCGCGGCGGTGAGCACGTCCTTGTCCACGCGGCCCTCGGCCTCGATGCGGTGGCCGTCCTTCTTGATGTGCCTGTCGCCACCCGCGAGCTGGTACGTGGTGCCGTCATCGGCCTCCAGCACCCACACGCCCGTCTCGATGTCGCGGAACACCACGCGCCCGGTGAGCGTCACGGCACGTCCTCACGCTTGAGCATGGCGCGAGCGACGATGAGGCAGACGACCGTGTTGAAGCCCAGCCACGGCTTCGCCAGGAACGCGAAGGGCATCCACGACAGCGCCGGAGCGCCCGCCCACGCCGAGTACGCCAGGAAGCCCGCGAAGCCCAGCGCGAGGCCACCCACCGCCGAGCGCATCCCCTTCCATCCGATGGCGGGCAGCGACAGCAGCACGGGGATGAGCGCGCTGTAGAACAGCGGGTTCACCGTGCGGCCCCGGCCGAAGATGATGCGCTCCCAATCCGGGATGGGCAGCGAGGCCATCTCCACCACGTCTCCCGCGGCGCCCGCCGTGCCCATGAACCAGGCGCGCACGAAGTACACGCCCACCGTGGAGAGCAGCAGCGGCACGAGGAACGCTGGACGCAGCAGCGCGTTGAGGTACCCCGGGCGCTCACGGCCGCGCAGCGTCAGCAGCACGAAGGCCAGCAGCGCCAGCGCCCAGTACAGCGGCGGCCAGCGCGACATGCCACCGCCGAGCGACGCCAGCGACGCCTCCGCGTTGAGCAGGCCGTGCCCGTACTGCTCGGTCCACGCCTGGTCCGCCACCTTGGTCGCACCCGCGTACAGCGCCTTCTCCACCTCGTCGGGCCCCTTGGCGCCGGCCGAGTACAGCATCGCGGCCACCGCGGCCACGTGCGGCGTGGCCATGCTGGTGCCCTGATACGAGGCGTAGACGGAGCGCGACACGTCCCTCGGGTCGATGGTGTTCTGGATGATGCCGCCCGCGTCCCCACGGCGCTTGTCACCACCGGGCGCGGCGATGTCCAGCTCCTTGCCATAGGACGAGTACGGCGCGAGCGAGCCCTCCGGCCCCACCGCCGACACCGCCACGGCGCCGGGATAGGCCGCGGGGAACTCCACGTGCGCGCGGCCGCCGTTGCCCGCAGCCGCCACCACCGTGACACCCTTCTTGCGGGCGTACTCCACCGCCTGAGCCATCACCTGCGAATAGCCGCCGCCGCCCAGCGACATGTTGATGACGTTGGCGCCCTTGTCCGCCGCGAAGCGGATGGCGTCCGCGATGTCCGCCGTGGTGCCACCACCGAAGTGGTTGAGCACCTTCACCGGCATCAGCGTCGCCTCGAAGGCCACGCCCGCCACGCCCTCACCGTTGTTGGTGGCCTGCGCGATGGTGCCCGCCACGTGCGTGCCGTGGCCGTGGTCATCGTTGGCGTGCTCGTCGTCGTTGACGAAGTCGTAGCCGGCCACGAACTTCACGCCCTTGAGGTCGGGCACCTGCTTGAAGTCCTCGTGGTCCTCGTACGCGATGCCCGTGTCCAGCACGGCCACGACGACACCCTTGCCCCGGCTGCGCTCCCAGGCCTTGGGCATGTCGATCATCTGGAGGTTCCACTGCCGCGCGTACTCCGGGTCATTCGGCGTGAAGCTCGCGCGGACCTCCATCAGCGGCTCGGCGGCCTCGACGCTCGGGTGCCGGCGGATCTTCTCCAGCACGCCCGCCACGTCGTCCACGCCCACCGCCAGCGTGAGGGCCTCGTCGGCGCTCTCCACCGAGTTGAGCTCCAGGTCCACGCCCCAGTCGGCCTCCCAGGCGTCGAACTCCGCCTTGGTGGTGCCGTCCTTGAAGTCCACGACGATGGCGTGGGGCACCACATCCACCGCGTCCGCCAGCGAGGCGGGGGGCGGCGCAGGGCGCTCGGCTTCGCTCTGGGCGGACTTGCACGCGGGCGCCACCGTCACGGCCAGGGCCAGCGCGGCTCCGCCCAAACTCCATCGCACCATCCGCATCGGGTTGCTCCTTGAGGAACGAGGCACGCTTCCGGAAGACCCTACGAACGAACGGAGAAACGATTGGGTCTGCACGGACAGTCTGTACGCCCACTCTCCCGGCGTGCAAGTGCGGGAGGCTGAAGAAATGTGAAGAAGTCCGCTGGGTTGCGGAGCATCGGTCAACCGCCGGAGAGGCGCTGGAGCCAGGTGGACAGGGCGTGCCCCACCTGCGGGAGGTTGCGTTGGAAGGTGGCGCCCGCGTCGTCGATGACCTCGAAATCCCCCCCCGCCCGGGCCACCGCCGCCGACACCGCCGCCCGAGGCATCCGTGCGTCCCCCTCCCCCTGGACCACCAGCAACGGGCACGTCACGCGCCCCAGCACCGCCGGGTCCACGTCCGCCGGCGCGACCAGGCACAGGCCCCCCACGGCGGGGAAGCGCGCCTGGAGCGCCAGGGCCACCTGCGCGCCGCCGTGCAGCGACGCCACCGCCACCGCGCTCGTGCCAGCCGTCTCCAGGAGCACCCGCATCGCCGCCTCGGCGTCCTCGAGCAACGCCAGGTCCTTGCCCCGCTTGCCCTGGCTCGCGCCCACGCCCCGGTGGTTGAAGCGCAGGGTGGGAAAGCCCGCGCTGGCCGCCGCCCAGGCGAGCTCCGCGGCGATGACGTGATCCATCCCCCCACCCTCGTCCGGCCGCGGCGGGATGATGAGCAACGGAGGCGCGCGCTTGCCGCGATGCGCCGTGCCCTCCATCACCTCCGCGCCCACGGGGATGAGCGTGGAGCGCTCCAGGAACTGACCTTTCTGGACCATGGAATCCACCATAGGAGGGCGGGCGCCGGACCGATACTCCTGCCCGCACCGCCCCTCGGAAGACCTCCAACCCTGGAGATCGCCTCGGGTTCGGCTCGGCTTCCCCGCTTCACTCGGGATGTGACGCGACAAGCCACCACGACGCACCGCGTCGGAATTGAGTGTTTGGAGCGAATTACCTCGTTCGTGCGCAACTTCGGACGGCTTCCTGGGACAATGGGGCAAGGACGTCATCTTCCATCCCCCCGTCGTAGTCCGCAGGAGCCCTCCAGCATGAGCACCATCGAGCGTGGCCGCCCCGTCGTCGGCACCACCCCCCGGACCCCTGTTGGCCGCACGTCGGAAGTGAACACCGTGGCGACGCCGGCGGTGCAGCCGAGCGCGGCGCGCGCGAACGCGGTGGTGGATGGCTTCGAGAGCGGCAAGGCGAGGGGCACGGCGACGGTGGCCGGTGTCTTCACGGCGCCCCCGGGCTCGAAGGACAAGGTCTACGACGGCAAGCTGGTGGGCGCTGGTGGCCAGACGTTCGAGCCCGGCACGCCGCTGAGCGACATCCCCGCCTTCACGCCGAAGAACAACCCGAACGCGACGGCCACGGTCATCTACACCAACGGCATGCGCACGGACCTGGCCAAGCAGACGGCGGAGCTGCAGGCGCTCGCGGACACGACGGGCATGCGCACCATCGGCATCCACAACTCCACGCAGGGCACCGTCGCCGACCTGTTCCAGGCTGTGAAGGACAAGCTGGACAAGGGCACCAACCCGGCCGTGGATACGCTGGCGGACACCGTCTACAACGAGCTGAAGGCGGGCCGGGACGTGCACCTGGTCGGCTACAGCCAGGGTGGCCTCATCACCTCGCGCGCGCTGTCGGATGTGGCGCGCCGGCTGCGCATCGAAGACGGGATGACCAAGGAGCAGGTCGAGCAGACGATGAGCAAGCTGAACGTGGAGACGTTCGCGGCCGCCGCCTGCACCTACCCGGACGGCCCCAACTACGTGCACTACATCAACAACCGCGACGCGGTCCCCACGCTCTTCGGTCTGGGCGGCAAGGGCTGGAGCCCCGCGGACATGCTGCGCCACGCGGGCAAGGGCGCGCAGGTGCACTACTTCTCCGAGGACACCGTGTTCTCGGGCGCGCACTCGCTGGTGGGCACGTACCTGAACCACCGCGTCCCGTTCGAGCAGGCTCGCGCCGGCCAGTTCTGATGGCCCACACGCCAGTCGTGGTAAACCACCACCATGACGCGTGACGAGGCCACTCAACTGGTGCAGGAGTATCTTCGGGCTCAGGGCGTCCACCTGAGCCCCGGGCTCAATCCCAAGGGGCTCGGTGGAGTGTCGGTGGGCGAGGCGCAGCTGTACTTCGAGCACTCCGAGGACACCGGCGAGCTCAAGTGCAGCGCCCTCATCTATCGCTTCCGTGACGCGCCCCGCCCCGGCGTCCTCGAGGGCTTCCGCGCCGAGCAGGCCGCGGGCACGGACGCCGGCGGTGGCACGGTGGACTTCGAGTCGGAGAGCAAGAGCCTCTTCCTCAGCCGCTCGTACCAGACGCCGCCCATCGACCTGGTCTTCGCCTCGGAGCTGAGCAAGCTCATGGCGGCGAGCCTGCGCTGGGGCAGCGAGGTGTTCGAGCGCGTGGCCTCCAAGGTCATCCCCGCGAAGTGACGTAGGAGGGCTTCGGACATGGCGCTCGCGTTCTCCCGCCACCTGCAGTGGCTCCTGTCGACCATGGGCCTGGCGAAGCCCCCTCCCCCACCGGGCGGCCCGATGACTCGCGAGGCCGCGCGGGAGCTCGTGCGCTGGTATCTGCAGACGCAGGGCGCGGGGATGAGCGAGGGCCTCAACGCGCAGGGCTTCGGCGGCGCGATGGTGGGCGACGCGCAGCTCTACTTCGAGCACCACGAGGCGACGCAGACGCTCGAGTGCAGCGCGCTGGTGTACCGCTTCCGCGAGGACCCGAAGCCGGGCGTCATCGACGGCTTCCGTCGTGAGGCCGAGGAAGGCACCGACGCGGGCGGCGGCACCGTGGACTTCGAGACGGAGAACAAGAGCCTGTTCCTCAGCCGCGACTACACGCGGCTGCCCTCGGGCTCCGCCTTCACGAAGGACATGGAGCGGCTGATGAAGGCCAGCCTCACGTGGGGCACCACCGTGCTGGACCGCGTGGCGTCGCGCGTCTTCGGGACCTGAGCGCGGCGCAAGTCCGCAAGCCGCATACCTCGGCTTCTCGCGCCTCGCAGCAAGCCAGGGTGGTGAGGCACCGGCCGGAGCACGGCCACTCGCCTGGGGCACGCACCCTCCCCGACCGGGAGGGAGCGACACTCATCCCCCAAGCTCCGCGGCGCCCCCACGCGACGGCGAGCAGCAAGCGCGCGTCAGACGGCCTGCAGCACGTAGAACTTGAGGTACTTCCCCTCCGGGAACTGCAGGCGCACCGGGTGGTCTGGCGGCTGGTAGCGCTCCTCGACGAGCGCCAGGTCCACGCCGGCCTTGAAGCCCGCCTCGCGCACCGCGCCCATGAACTCATCCGGGCTCACGCGCGCCGAGCACGACGCCGTGGCCAGCAGCCCACCGGGCCGCAGGATTCCCAGCGCCTGACGGTTGAGCGACGCGTACCCGTCGATGGCGGCCTGCACCGCGCGCTGACTCTTGGCGAAGGCGGGCGGATCCAGGATGAGCAAATCAAACGTGCGGCCCTCGTCCTTGAAGGACTGGATGACCTTGAACACGTCCGCCGCGAGGAAGTCGTGCTTCTCCGCGGGCAGCCCGTTGCGCGTGAAGTTCTCGCGCGCCAGGGCGATGGCCTCCGGGTCCAGGTCCACCGAGAACACGCTGTTGGCCCCGCCCAGCGCCGCGTTGACGGAGAAGCCGCCGCTGAAGCTGAAGCAGTTGAGCACGTCGCGGCCCTTGGCCAGTCGACGGATGAGGTGACGGTTCTCCCGCTGGTCCAGGAAGAAGCCCGTCTTCTGTCCTCGCCACACGTCCACCATGAAGGTGACGCCGCGCTCGCGGATGGCGATCTGCTCGGGCGCCTCCGGGCCGTACAGCATGCGCCCGGTGCCTCGGCCCTCGTCCTCCTCCACGTCGTCGCGCGCCACCTCGTCGCGGCCGACGATGCCCTTGAGCCCCGGCACCCCGGCCTTCAAGGCCTCGATGATGAGCGGCCGGTACGGCGTCAGGCCGGCCGAGTACAGCTTCATCACCGCCCAGCCCGCGTAGAGGTCCACCACCACGCCCGGCAGGCCGTCGCCCTCGCCGTGGATCAGGCGGTAGCTGTCCGTGTCCGTCAGGTCGATGAGCGACTGGCGCTCGGCCAGCGCCTGGCGCACGCGCCGGGTGATGAAGCCCGCGTCCACCGTGTCCCGCGAGTCGCGCGTCAGCACCCGCACGGCGATGGCCGAGTGCGGATCGTAATACCCGCGCGCGACGAACTTCCCGTTCTCCGTCAGGTCCACCACGCTGCCGGCGGGGATGCGCGGCACGTGCTCCAGCGCCTTGCGGAACACCCACGGGTGCCCCGCGCGCAGGTGCCGTCCCAGTCCGCGCGCCAGCTCCAACTTCACGACATTCACGGTGTCACTCCTCACGAGCCCTTCGGCTCCGCCGGGCCAGCAGCGTCCGGGCCAGCTCCTCGAAGCCCTTGCCCTCCGCCGCCCGGGTGATGAAGGCCGGCGGCGCGTCGATGCGGTCCAGCACCGCGCGCACGTTGGCCACGCCCACTCCCAGCTCGAAAGCCTGGAACATCGGGGCGTCGTTGAAAGAATCCCCCACGTACACGTAGCGGCCGTCCCGGGGCTCCAACTTCTCCCCCCACGCCACCCGCGCGAATCTCCGCGTCGCGCTCAGCTTGTCGAAGCGGCCGAGCCAGCAATTCACATGCACCGACGAGCGCACCGCCGTCACGCCTCGCGCGTGCAGCAGCGACTCGATGCGAGCAGCACCCTCCTCACCGAGGCGGGCCTCCTCGTTGTAGTCCACGGCCAGGTCCACTTCCGTGTACGCGCTGTCCACCGACAGCCGCGCGCCGGGCACCTGCTTCAACACCCGGGCGACCTCGGCCTGGAGCCTGCGCCGGTTCGCCACGCGCTCGGCGGGCGCCTCCAGGTACACCTTGCGCAGCCCTCGCTTGCCGCGCAGGAAGAACAGGCCGCCGTTCTCCACGATGACGCCGTCCACCGGGAGCTGTCGGGCCCACGCCTCACCCCACCCCGCCGGACGACCGCTCACCAGCACCACGCGCAGCCCGGAGTCGGACAGCCGCTCCAGCGCTCGCACGGTGTCCGAGCGCAGCTTGTGGCCCGTCGTCAGCGTGCCATCCACGTCCGTGAAGACGCCCTCGACACGGGACAGGTCCGCCTCGCGCAGCGGGCGCGGCGTCACGACCTTGCTGGAGGCCGGCATCACATCACGTCCAGTTGGGCGAGCAGTCCCTGGAAGATCTCGATGGTCGCCCCCAGCTCAGGGCCCGTGAGCTGGGCCAGCGGCTGCTTGCGCGCCTTGCGCAGGAACGCGTCCATGTCCGACGCGCGCCCGTAGAGCGCCTGGGCCGCCTGGGCCGCCTCGGCGAGCAGCCGCGCGGACACCGGCGCGTCCTCGTCCACCAGCGACAGGGCCCGCTCCAGCTTCACGCCGCAGGAGGCCCACACCTCGCGGTCGTGGATGATGAGGATCTGCCGCTGGTTCACCGCGGACAGGCCGCGCACGAAGGTGTCCAGCTCGCTGACGACCTTCAGCAGCTCCTCGCGCGAGGGGTTGGCGAGGATGGCCAGCCGCCCCACCTCCGCGCGCATCTCCACGATGTGGCGCTTGTCCTGCGCGCGCAGGTTCCGGTACGCGGCCGTGCGGCCGAACGCGTCCATCTCCGTCTGGAGCTGCTGCGCGTTCCACTGCACGTCCTGCGCCTCCGCCTCACGCACCTTGTTGAGCCGCGCCGTCAGGATGCGGCCCAGGTCCGCGGAGATGGCGCGCACCGTCACCGCGGCCTTCACCTCCGCCTCGTGGCCGGGCACCACCTGCGCCCGCGTCACCTCGCCCAGCGTGCTCGCCGTCTCGAACACGAGGTTGCTGACGCGCTCACGGAAGCTCGAGCGGAAGCGCTGGATCTCCGCCAGCAGCGTCCACCGGTCGCTCACCACGGACGGGTTGCGCATGGCCTCGCCCAGCTGCGTGATGCCCTGGGCCAGCTGCGTCATCGCGTCATGCATCAGCATGCCCGGGTCCTTGGTGCCGCTCAGGACCAGGTCGGCCAGGTTTCCACCGGGCTGCGCGGGGAACTGCACGCGGATGACGTTGAGGAGCGCGTTGACGTCCATCACCGTGTCACGGATGACGGGCGCCATCTCCTCCCAGAGGGAGAGGTCCGGGCTGG
Source organism: Myxococcus sp. XM-1-1-1 (assembly GCF_020037095.1). Classification (NCBI taxonomy): domain Bacteria; kingdom Pseudomonadati; phylum Myxococcota; class Myxococcia; order Myxococcales; family Myxococcaceae; genus Myxococcus; species Myxococcus sp. XM-1-1-1. The sequence goes on along the minus strand of NZ_JAIQDH010000006.1, from coordinate 397,021 downwards.
AATCCACCACGGGCGTCTCGTACTTCACCAGGTCCATGTCGCTCAGCCGGGCGATGGCCTGGGCGGCGGCGGCGTACACCTTGCGCAGCCGGCCGGCGAAGGCGCCGTCGGGGTGGGCCTGGAGGATTTCTTCGAGCCTCGGAGTCAGGGAGGCCTGCGGGTTCTCGGCGTCTGCGGACACGGGGGGCACACTCTAGCGCTCGACTTCCGCGCGGGGGAGTTCTAGCACTCGGACCGGGGCCGCGCCGCAAGGCCCGGGAGCGCTACGGGATGATTCAGGTCTGTCTGCTGAAGGACGGAGCCCTCTTCACCGGGGGTGAGGAGCTGCTCGCCGAGGAGGGGCGCAAGTGGATCGACGTCCTCCAGCCCGACGAGGCGCAGATGGCCCGGCTCGCCGAGCGCTTCGGCCTGCACAAGCTGGCCGTCGAGGACTGCCTCCACCTGGACCAGCGCCCCAAGCTGGAGGAGTACCCCAACCACGTCTTCGTCGTGCTCCAGGGCTTCAGCGCGGGCAAGGACGTCTGCCAGCTCACCCTCCATGAGCACCACTTCTTCCTCGCCAAGGAGTGGATCATCAGCGTGCACGAGCTGCCCTTCAACGGGCTGGAGTCCGTGAGACAGCGCGTGCGCGCGGACCCTGCCACCACCCTGGGGCGCGGCACGGACTTCATCCTCTACCTGCTGGCGGACGGGCTGGTGGATGCCCAGTTTCCCATCCTCGACACGTTCAGCGACGAGCTGGAGGACCTGGAGGTGGCCATCTTCGAGCAGGTGGAGAAGGCCCAGTTGCAGCGCATCTTCGAGCTGAAGCGGATGCTGGTGCAGCTGCGCCGGGTGCTCTCCCCCCAGCGCGACGTGGTGGGGCTGATGGCGCGACGAGGCATCCCCCACGTCGACGAGCGCTCCACGCTCTACTTCCGCGACGTGTACGACCACCTGGTGCGGCTGTACGAGCAGATCGACGCGGGCCGCGACATCCTGGGCAACGTGATGGACGGCTACCTGTCGATGGTGGCCAACAAGACGAACGACATCACCAAGCAGCTCACCATCTTCGCCACCATCTTCCTGCCGCTCTCGTTCATCGTCGGATTCTTCGGACAGAACTTCGATGCGCTGTCGGGACGGGGCTCGTACATCGCCATGTGGGTCTCGATTGTCGCCCTGCCCGTGTCCCTCTTCTTCTGGTTCAAACGCAAGCAGTGGCTGTGAGGCCGCTCGCTGGAGGATGCATGCCGACCGTCACCGTGAATGGCCTCTCCCTGCACTACCGCGACGTGGGCCAGGGCCCGGCGGTGGTGCTGCTGCACGCCTTTCCCCTCAACGGGGAGTCCTTCGATGCGCAGGTGAAGGCCCTGTCGGGCCGCTACCGCTTCATCCTTCCGGACACGCGGGGCTTCGGCGGGAGCGGGCTCGGCGAGGGCCCCACCCTCATGTCCGTCATCGCCCAGGACACCCTGGCGCTGCTGGATGCGCTCGGCATCGACCGGGCCGTGGTGGGTGGAGTGTCCATGGGTGGCTACGCGGCCATGGCGCTGCTGCGCGAGGACGCGGGGCGGGTTGCGGGCCTCGTGTTGATGGACACGCAGTGCACCGCGGATGACGACGCTGGCAAGGCGCGCCGCGAGGCCTCCGCGAAGGAGGCGCTCGAAAAAGGCGTGGAGCCCGTCATCCAGGCCCTGCTGTCCAAGCTGGTCGGCTCGGGAGCGGATTCACCCGTGGGTCGCGCGGTGGAGGCGCAGATGCGCGCGGCCTCGCCCCAGGCCATCGCCGCCGCCCAGCGTGGCATGGCGCTGCGTCCCGACAGCAAGGACATCCTGGCGCGCTACGCGGGGCCCGCGTTGATGGTGGCGGGAGAGCACGACGCCATCACCCCGCCCGAGAAGGCGAAGCAGATGGCGGACCTGGTGACGGGAGCCCGGCTGGAGGTCATCCCCGGCGCCGCGCACCTGGCCAACCAGGAGCAGCCCGAGCGCGTCAACGCGGTGCTGGACTCATTCCTCGCGTCACTCTGAGGAACTCAGCGCCCACGGGTCGCCAGTCGGCGGGCCTCCTCGAGGACATGTGCCTTGAGGAGATAACCGAAGCCCGCGTTCTGGATGCGGGTGACGAGCTCCTGACGGGTGGAGCCCATGTGCTCGGCGACCTCGTCCAGGTTCCACCGGGATTGGGCGAGCCGTTGCAGCAGGTAGGCGCGACGCGTCTGCGCCGCGGAGAGGCGGTACGTCTTCAGGTATTGAAGCGTGCCGTCCTTGTCCACGATGGCCTCGCCCAGGTGGTTCTCCGCCGACGGGACCAGGCTCGTATGGAAGCGCTGCAGGAGATACGGGCCGGCCTCGTACACCTTCTGTGACGACACCTCGACGCCCAAGAGGCCTCCGGCCATGAAGCCGTGGAAGGCGCCCCAGTCCTCGCGCATGCGCGTCACCTCCGCGCGCAGGTCACCGAGGCTCGACACCCGCTTCGCGTCCAGTGGCGTCCACAGCTCGACGACCTCCTGGAGATAGCCGTACTGGAGCAGCAGCTCGCCGTAGAAGTCCTCGAGCAGCGTGCGGTGCAGGACGCGGTAGTCGTCGGGATGCGAGACGACGAAGGCGGACAGCAGCTCATCCGCGTTGAAGAGCAGCAGGCCCACCTGCTTCTCGTGGACCTCGAAGGTGCGCAGCGCCCCGTCCAACACCGAGCTGAGCCACCCGGGGACGGAGGACTCCATGCGGGGATTGAGCCCGTAGGTCAGCGCGTCGCGTGAGTACTCCGACCAGGCGATCTCCGGCCCGCCGAAGTGCTGCGCCAGGAAGCCCTCCATCGCCAGATGCAGGGGCAACATGCGCAGCTGGTTCTTGTCCTCGCGGTGCACCATGCGGTGCAACAGGCGCACCGGGACGGGGCCGGCCATCACCTTCTTGCCGTCACGCGCGTTCAGCCGCGTGCCGTAGACGGCGTCCGCCTGGCGCTGGCCCCAGCTCACCACCATGCCGTGCGGGACGTAGGAGATGTACTTGAGGCCGCGGCCCTCGAGCTCACCCTCCAGGGACACCACCGCCGCCCACTCCGAGTACTCGCGGCGCGCGAAGCGCAGGTCGTCCCGCACCTCGTCGCGGAGCACCGGCACCAGCCGCATGCGGTTCCACGCCTGCGCGGGCGCGAAGCGCAGCCCGTGCGCCTCCAGTCGCCGGATGAGTCGCGTGTCGCTCATGCCTCCACCTCGTCCGCGCCTTCATGCACCTGGGGCTTCAGCCACGAATCCACGCGTCCGGACAGGTAGCGCTCCAGCTCCGCCAGCGACGCCGTGCCCTCCGCGAAGCGCGCGAACCCGAGCACCGTCGGGACGTCCTCGGCGTCTCGCACGCCCACCGTGGCCACCGCTCCGCCGAACGAGCGCGGCGCGTACTCCTCCGCGTCGAAGACGGGATTGACGTGCACCAGCGCGGTGCGCCGGTCCCGGTCCAGGCGCTCACGGAACACCCGCGTCAGCTCCGCCACCGCGCCCGGCGGGTCATTGTCGTAGCCATCCGAGACGATGACCACCAGCTCCGCGCCCCACTCCAGCGCATCCAACAGCGGCGTGGCCAGGTCCGTCTGCCCGCGCGCCGACACCGTCAACGGGTCCTCCACGGGCTCGCCCGTCCAGAAGGCCCGGTACTCCCGCGCCGCGGAGGACAGCAGGTAGTGCGTCGCCAGCGCCACGGCCAGCGGACGCCGCCGCTTCTGCAGCGAGCCGGACGTCGAATAGCTCCGGTCCAACACCGCCGCCACCTTCCCCAACGCGGGCTTCGCGCGCGCCAGCACCCGCGCCGCCGAGCCCTCCAGCGCCGTGTGCAACTCCTCGCGGCGAGAGGCCCGCGCCTCCGCCTTCAATGACAACACATACAGCGCGAGCTTCGTCAGCGGCGCGCGGGACAGGTCCACCGCCGGCTCCACGCCCCCCTCGCGCGCGGCGGACTCCTGGAGTCGCAGGCGCTCCGCCTGGGTGAGGCGCGGCTCGATGCGCTGGAGGAACACGTCGCGCGGGACGCCGTGCTTCTGCGCCAGTCCCTCCGCCACCGTGTAGGGCAGCTCGTAGAGCGCTTCTTGCGCGAAGTGCGCCCGACGAAAGGATTCGAACAGCGGCTGGGTGAAGACCCGCTTCTTCCAGCCCTTGAAGAGGAACGGCCCCAGCTCGCCCTCCAGCTTCACGTGCCCGTGCACCACCGCCGCGCGCAGCTTGGAGCGGTACTTCACCGCGTCGAAGGAGAGGTTCGAGCGCCCGGCCAGGTACTCCCGGACGATGGCGCGGCTGCGGCGGTTGTTGACGTGCCGCGAGCGCAGCGACTCCAACACCCGGAACGCGCGCTGCGTGGGCAGCCGGCGCAGCGCCGCGGCGATGAGGGCCCCCTCCTCCGCTCGCCCGGCCGGGTCCACGGGACTGCCGGCGGCGAGCAGGTTGAGGATGATCTGCGCCTGGTTGAAGTGGTTGATGCCCGCCGCGAGCGTGCGGCGGTAGAGGCGCCGGTAGTTGCCCAGGATGTACTGGTGCAGGAACTCGATGGAGACCGACTGCCCGCGCGCGTCACCGTAGAACTCCCGCTGGCCCGTGCAGGAGAAGCACGCGTTGACGAACATCACCAGGTCCTCTCGGGCGACCTGTTCGATACGGACTTCTGCGGGCAAGGCCATCGCGCGCACTGCCTCCGGGAAGACGAGAGGAGCGCCGCTCGGGGAAGAGTGAAACGACCAGCGTGTCAGGCTCCAAAGGCTTGAATCGGAAGTCGCATCGGAGTCCCGCGAGCGGCGCGCCGAGGCTACCACACGTCGCGCGCCGGGGACTCCTGACGTCCGCCTTCACCGCCTCACGGCTGGCACGACACCTCGGTGTCCTCCACCACGCAGGAGGTGCACGAGGCCGTCTCCACCAGGATGCCCTCGCGGCACTCCAGGATGGCCTTCCCGTCCTGACGGCACAGGCCCCGCCCCTCGGCGCTGGCCGCGCACGCATCCCCCGGGCCGTTGCCGGAGGTGTCACAGCGCACCGCCTCGTCAGACTCGCGGCACCCCAGCGGGCCCCGGCACGGCAGCTGCCGCCACTTGCCGGAACGACACTCCAGGGCCAGGACGGCCTCCTGACAGATGAAGCTCCCCGGTTCGTCGCAGTCGTCCCCCGAGCCGGGGCCACCGCAGGCGGTGAGGAGGAGGGAGCCAACAGCGGACACGAGTGCGAGGAAGGAGCGGTTCATGGGCTGAACCCAATATTTCGAGCGTCCCGCTCCCGGTCAACCACCCAGTGTCGACTGGAAGAAACGCCGGAAGTTTCCGCCCATCACACGTTCCACCCAGGACTCCGGATGGCGGCGCAGCAGTGCCGTGGTGAGCAGGCGCAGGTCCGTGACGTCCTTCATGCCCTTGGGCAAGGGCACCATGCCGTCGTAGTCCGAGCCCAGGCCCACGCCCTCCTCGCCCATGACGTCCACCGCGTGCTCGATGTGGCGAACCACGTCGTCCACCGAGTCTCCGCCCAGGTACACGGGGGCGAAGATGATTCCCACCACCCCACCCCGGTCCGCGATGAAGCGCAGCGAGGCGTCGCTCAGGTTGCGCCACCCGCCCCCCGCCGCGCGCACCCCCGTGTGCGAACAGAAGTAGCGCACCGAGGGATGGGAGAAGAGGTTCTCCAGGGTGCGCTCGGAGGCGTGCGCCACGTCCACGCTCAATCCCAGCCGGGCCATCTCCTCCATCACCTCGTGGCCCAGCGTCGTCAGCCCCCGGTTGCCCATCATCGGGAACGAGGAGCCGCCCAGGTCATTGTTCGACAGGTGCGTGAGCCCCATGAAGCGCACGCCCCGGCGGTGCAGCTCCGCCAGCCGCTCCACCTTCCCCTCGATGGCGTGCCCGCCCTCCACGCCCAGCACCGCGGACAGCCGCCCCTGGGCCAGGTTGTCGTCCAACACCTGACGCGAGTCGGCCACGCGCACCGTGTCCCCGGAGCGCTGGCAGAACTCCGCCATGCGCTCGAGCTGCCACAGCGCCCGCGTCCACTCGCTGGCGCGCGCCTCCCGAGGCCAGCCGCGCCACGCGGCGAACACCGGGAAGCCGCCGATGAAGGGGAAGCCCCGGGTGACGATGGTGAAGCACTGCAGCTTCACCCCCGCCTCCCGCAGGCGGGGGAAGTCCACGTGCCCCTCGTCGGAGCGGACACACAAATCCCGGTTCCACATGAGGGAGTCCGCGTGTCCGTCCGCGATGCACCAGCGCTGGTGGAGCTCGTTCACGTCACCCATAGGTGCCTGAGTCTGCCCATCCCACGGCCCCAGACAAGCACCCTCCGACCCACGCCGGGCCTCATGTCCCGGTGGCGATGACGCCACGGGGGAAGGCGAGCCCGGCCAGCGCGTCCTCCGGGGACAGCACGTCCGCGGCCTGCCCCCGGGAGCGCGCCTCCTGGCGCACCTGCAGGGCCTCCCGCGCGGCCTCCGGCGGGCCATACGTGTACCCCCGCCCCGCCAGCACCCCACGCAGCGCGTCCCGCAGCTCCAGCGCCGTCTGGCAGCGCTCCTCCGGCTCCCGGCGCAGCAGCCGCGCCAGGATGGAGCGCAGCGGCGAGCACAGGGACCGCGTCGCATGCTCCACGTGCTCCGGCGCGAAGCAGGCCACGCGCGCCGCCATCAACGGCAGGGGCAGCCAGCTGGGCGACTCCGCCTGGAGCACCTCCGCGTCCGCGTGCGGGCCGGCCGCGAGCGCCGCGCGCTCCACCGGCTCCAGGTCCAGCAGGTGCAACCCGGTGGCGAGCTCCAGCAGCACCACGCCCAGGGAGAACAGGTCCGAGCGCCCGTCGACCGGGCGGCGCAGCAACACCTCCGGAGACGCATACGCCAGGTCTCCGCGGACCACGTGGCCTTCGGTGGCCACGCGCCCCGGCAGCCGCGCCCACGCCAGCGCGAAGTCCGCCAGCTTCACGTGGCCGCGCGCGTCCAGCCGCAGCGTGCGCGGGCTGACGTCCCGGTGCACGAGCCCCAGGGGCCTGCCCCGGTCATCCTCCAGCGAGTGCGCGTGGTGGAGCGCGTCCGCCAGCTGCTCCCCCACGTAGGCGGTGAAGGCCTCCGAGAGCGGCCGGCGCCGCAGCGCCGCGAAGCTGATGAGCGTCTCCAGGCTCTGGCCCTCCACGTACTCCATGACGAGGTGGGGCGAGCCGTCGTGCACGCGCACCAGGAACACCCGCGCGATGGACGGGTGCGACAGCCGCATCAGCAGCTTGACCTCCTCGCGCAGCCGCGCCCGACCGAGTTCGTCCTCCGCGTCCATCAGGCGCTTGATGAGCACCAGGTCGCCAGGCGAGTCCGCGTAGTGCCTGCGGGCGAGCAGCAGCTCCCCCGAGCCACGCGAGCCCAGGTAGCGGATCAACTCATAGGACGTGGCGCCCGCGGAGAAGAGGATGAAGGGTTTGAGGGAAGGCTGGTCCGGGTGGTGGGTGCCCATGCGAAGGACGGCTCCTGGTGCGAAGGACCTCCCCAGGGTTGGGAAGGCGTGAGGAAACCTCACGCATCCTCCCTACCATCCAGGTCCGACACGCACTTCCGACCCTTCAGAATGGATTCAGGGAAAAAAGGAAACGGCCCCCACCGGAGTGGGAGCCGTCCCTGGGCCGCCCGTGAGGAGACGAGCCGCCCGACCGCGCCCCGTGGGTTACTTGGTGGGCGTCACGTTCTGCGTGACGTTCAGCTCGCGGACCACCATGTCCTTGCCATCCATGACGTACGACGCGCGGACCTGGTCACCCTCCTTCAGGTCACCCAGCTTCACCTCCTGGTTGTTCTGGAGGATGCGGCTCTGGTCGTTCGTCTTCAGCTTGAGCTGACGGTTGTTGGAGGTGTCCACCACCGTCAGCGAGCTGCCGCTGGTGGAGAGCACGCGACCGGACACGTTGGTGGTCGCCGCCATGGCGCCCGCCGTGCCGGAGCCACCCTGGGCCAGCTCCTCGTTGCGATCACGCTGCGCCTCGGCGAGGTCCGCCTGCTCATCGCGGACGTCCTCCTGGGCGCTGGCGATCTCCTCGTTCGCCTCACGCTGGGACTCGGCAATGTCCTCCTGCGCGTTGCGCTGGGTGTTCGCGATGTCCTGCTGCTCGTCCTGGCGAATCTCCGCCACCTCCTGGCGGGCTTCGCTCTGCGCCTCGGCGACGTCCTGGCGCTGCTCCGCCACGTTGTCCCGCTTGCTGCAACCGGTCACCATCGCCATCGCCGCGACCGCACCGACCGCCATCATGAGCTTGCGCATGTTCGTCCTGCCCCTTTCGGTAGGCTGTCCGGAGTGAGTGTTCCCCGGTGTTGGACAGAAAGTGAGCGCTCCCCTCGAACTTGCACAGGGCTTGCGCACACGCGCGGGAGGACACAGGGGGCCCTCGGCGTGCGCCCGGGCCTTGCTCGCCCGGCCGCTCTGCGTGGGAACATTCCCCGACACGGCCCATCGGAGAGAAACGGATTGCCTCCTGAGAGGCGCCGGCTTCTCCCCGTGCTCCAGGCGCTGATGGACTACGGCCCCGCGTCGCCGCCAGCGTCCGGAGAACCGCCATCCGGCGCGCCGCCGCCCGCGTCGGCGTCATCGCAGAACGGAGCGCCGCCCTCCACCCAGCGGGCGACGAGGGCACGCTGCTCCGCCGTGGGCAACGGGACGGTGGTCGGCGAGGGCGGCATGTCCTGGAACACCGAAGTGCGCGCGCGGATTCTCTCCGCCTTCGCGAAAGCGCCCGGCAGTCCACCACCGTCCGCGCCGCCATCCGGCGCCACGTAGTAGTCCAGCCGGAACGAGGACTGGCCGCTGCCGCTGGTGTCCGCGCCGTGGCAGGTGCTCACGCAGCTGGCGGCGAGGATGGGCTGCACGTCGTCGCAGTACGTGGGCACCGGCCCCGCGTCGGTGGGGCCCGCGTCGGACCCGGGCAGGCCGAGCACCTCGCACGTGCGCCCCTGCCCCTGCCTCACCGCGACACAGACGTGCGTGTCGGGACAGTCGCCGGCCGTCTCGCACGTCTTGCCGGTGAAGTCCGCCACGTCGATGGTGCAGGCCACGAGGAGGGCGGCCGCGCCGGTGGCGCCCGCGAGGAGTTTCTTCATGTTGGGCTCGGGAGAAACCGGGGACGAAGGAAGCGAGGGGGAACGGCCGCGACGTCAGGGCCCGGCATCGGGGCTGTCACAGAAGGGAGCACCACCGGCCACCCAGCGCGCCACCAGGGCCCGCTCCTCGGCGGTGGGCTGGGTGACGCCGCTGCCCGAGGGAGGCATGTCCTTCAGGTCCGACGTGCGCACCCGGATGCGCAGCGCCTTGGCGCGCGCGCCCGGCGCGCCGTTGCCCGTGGGCTCGTAGTAGTCCAGCCGGAACGAGGACTGGCCGCTGCCGCTGGTGTCCGCGCCGTGGCAGCTGCTCACGCAGCTGGCGGCGAGGATGGGCGCCACGTCCTTGCAGTACGTGGGCACCGGCCCCGCGTCCGTGCCGCCGTCTGCCTCGGCGTAGCTGGGGGGATAGATGACCTCGCACGTGCGCTGGCCGTCGGCGGCCACGGCGGTGCAGGCATACGCGGAGGGGCACTCGGTGTCGTCCGTGCAGGCGCGCCCGGCGAGGTCGTCCACGTTGATGGAGCAGGCCACGGCCACCAGCACGGCACCGCAGGCCAGGAGGGGGACAGGAGAGCGGAGGGCCACGGGGGGCTCGGTCAGAAGTGGTAGGTGAGGCTGGCGGTGTCGGCGGCCTCGTCCGGGAGCAGCTCCAGCACCAGCCCGTACAGCACGGCGGCGCCCGCGGCGGCGTACATCAGGTTGGCCGCGGTGGACGCCGAGCGGGCGCGGTCCAGCGTGCTCCTCGCCTCCCGGGCGGACGACAGGCTCTGCGCGCGCTTCGCCTCTCCCTGCGCGAAGAAGCCCAGGCCCAGCCCTCCCACGGCCAGCACGCCGCCCGCGACGAAGGCATACCGGTGACCGTGCAGCAGGGGCTGGGGCGCGCGGACAGGGGCATCCAGGGTCGCGACGGGGTCCGCGGCGGCGGCGGTGACGGGCAGCCCGAGCGCGACGACGAGCGCGGTGGAGACAAGCCTGCTGGGAGCCATGAGCATGGCGCCGAGTATAGCGGTGACGCTGGCGGACGTACTGCCGGAGTGTGCGTTGACAGCACGAGAGGGCCCCTGTAGTGCGTGCCCGGGTCCCCATCGCAAGGAGCCGTGACGCCGTGCAGGTCTGGGTCAACGGAGAAACGCGCGAGGTGCCGGAGGCCATCACCCTCTCGGCGCTGCTGGAGTCGCTTCGGGTCGGCGGCCCGGGCGTGGCCGTGGAGGTGAACGCCGAGGTGGTGCGCCGCGCCCGCCACCCCGAGCACCGCCTCCAGCCGGGGGACCGCGTGGAGATCGTCACCTTCGTCGGCGGCGGGTAGCGAGGAGATGGCCATGAGCATCCAGGACAAGCCCTTCACCATCGCGGGGGTGACGTTCTCCTCCCGCCTCATCCTGGGGACCGGCAAGTACCCCAGCCACGCCATCATGAAGCAGTGCCACGAGTCCTCGGGCACGGAGATGGTCACGGTGGCCGTGCGCCGGCTGGACCTGAAGGCCACGGGCGAGGCGTCGCTCATGAGCTTCATCGACCGGCAGAAGCTGCGCCTGCTGCCCAACACGGCCCTCTGCTACACGGCCGACGACGCGGTGCGCACCTGCCGGCTCGCCGAGGAGCTGGGCATGAGCAAGTGGGTGAAGCTGGAGGTCCTCGGCGACGAGAAGACGCTCTACCCGGACGTCGAGGAGACGGTGAAGGCGGCGCGCATCCTGGTGAAGGAGGGCTTCACCGTGCTGCCCTACACCAGCGATGACCCCATCACCGCGCGCAAGCTGGAGGACGCGGGCTGCGCGGCGGTGATGCCGCTGGGCGCGCCCATCGGCAGCGGCCTGGGCATCCGCAACCCGCACAACCTGCGCCTCATCCTGGAGACGGTGAAGGTGCCCGTCATCGTCGACGCAGGCGTGGGCACCGCGTCCGACGCGGCCATCGCCATGGAGCTGGGCGTGGACGGCGTGCTGATGAACACCGCCATCGCCGGCGCGCAGGACCCGGTGCGCATGGCCGTGGCCATGAAGAAGGCCGTGGAGGCGGGCCGCGACGCGTACCTCGCCGGCCGCATCCCCCGGAAGGCCTACGGCTCCGCGTCCAGCCCCATCGACGGCATCGTCCAGTAGCCTTCTCCGCGGACGGACAGGACGCTCCCGTGGCGCCCACCCTCCCCCGGCTCGTCGTCATCACCGACTGGCGCCTTCCTCGGGGGCGCCTGCTGGAGGCGTTGTCCCGCGCGCTGGACGCGGGACCGGACGTCGCCGTGCAGCACCGCCATCCGGAGGCCACCTCGCGCGGGTTCCTCGAGGAGGCCCGGGTGCTCGCCGCGCTCTGCCATGCCCGGGGCAATCCGCTGTTCATCAACGGGCGGCTGGACGTGGCGCTGCTGGTGGACGCCCATCTGCACCTGCCCGCCCACGGGCTGCTGCCCGCGCAGGTCCGCCCTCGCCTGCCCGCGGGCCGACTCCTCAGCGTGGCCGTGCACGACGAGGCCGAGGCCCTGGATGCGAGCGGCGCCGACCTGGCCCTGGTGAGCCCCGTCCACGCGCCCGGCTCCAAGCCCGGGGATGCGCGGCGACCGCTCGGTCCCGAGGGGTTCCGTGCCCTGGCGGGCAGGCTCGGGTGCCCGGCGCTCGCGCTCGGGGGCATCACGAGCGAGCGGGCCCTTGCGCTGGAGGGCGCGGCGGGGGTGGCCGTCATCTCGGCGGTGCTGGAGGCGGAGGACCCGGCGCGCGCGGCGCGCACGCTGCTCGCGGCCTGCCCGCCCCGGGCTATGCTGCCGGTCCCGTGACTTCACCTGCCTCCGCATCCGCGCTGCGTCCCCTGGCCCTGGGGGAGCTCATCGACCGCTCCGTCACCTTCTGGCGCGGCCACCTCAAGCCCCTCTTCGTGCTCAGCCTGGGCTACTCGCTGGTCAACTACATCGCGACCAAGGGCGTGCTCCAGCTCACGCGGGTGCTGACGCCCATGCTGTACTCCCCCGACCAGCAGGTGCTGGCCCAGCAGAAGCCGTTCGAGATGCTGGGGCAGTCCGCCCTCGCCATGGTGCTGTGGGGCGGGATGTTCTCGTTCCTCATCTGGAGCTACTGGCTGGCGATGGTCGCCACCTCCCGCTTCGTGGTGTCCACGCAGCTCGGCACGCCGGTGAGCCCCGCGGACAGCCTGCGCCGCAGCCTCTCCATGGTGGGGCCGGTGACGGGGGCGTTCGTGTTGTCTTTGGGCTGGTCGCTGCTGGTGATGCTGGTGGCGTGTGTCCCCGGCATCATCGTGCTCGTCGTGGGCGGAGTCGTGTCGGCGATGGGCTCGCAGGCGCTGGGCGCGGTGGTGCTCATCCTGGGTGCGCTGGTGCTGGGCCTGGGCATGGTGGGTGCCATGCTCTGGTACTTCCTGCGCTTCCTGCTCTTGCCGCCGGTGCTGGCGATGGAGGACCTGGGCGCGTGGGCCGCCTTCCAGCGCTCGGGGACGCTGCTGTCGGGGCGCGTGGAGCCGGGCTTCATGGGGCGCGTGGTGGTGCGGGGGATGATTCTCTTCACCGTCGTCAGCCTCATCCTGTTCTCGGTGCACCTGCTGTTCGGCATCCCCTCCTGGCTGGTGATGCTGCCCTACGGCAACCCGTTCTCCGCGGACACCATCGCCCGCACGCCCCAGTGGCTGCTGGTGCCCGTCGAGCTGCTCCAGGTCATGGCCCAGTCCTTCTTCTCCCCCGTGAACTTCGTCGTCTGCGCGTTCTTCTACCTGGACCTGCGCGTGCGCCGGGAAGCCCTGGACCTGGAGCAGCGGCTGGGCGGTGATACCTCACCGACGTCGCCGCTCGCCGCCTGACCTCGCGCGCCCGTGTCCGTGTCCTTCCTGCCCTTGATGCTCCTGCTGACCGCGCTTCCCTGCGAGGAGCGGGAGGACACGGCGCGCTCGCTCGAGGAGGCGCTGCGCGCGGGCCCCTCCGAGGTGTCCGCGTCACTGGAGCGACTGGAGCGGAGGCTCGGGGGAATCCCGCTGCCGCCTGCACCCGAGGACGCGACGGATGCTCAGCGCGTCGAGCAGGTGACGGCGTTCCTCGAGCGCGCGTGTGGCTTGCGTGAACAGGAGGCCCGCTCCGGCGAGCCGGTGACGGAGTTGCCCGGGAGCGAGCAGCAGCGACTGAAGTCCGTGTTGGACCGGCCGGAGTTCGCTCGCGCGCGGCAGCGGCACGGAGATCTGGTGAAGCAGTGGCTGCGCAAGCTGGAGGCGTGGCTGGAGGGACTGTTCGAGTCGCGCGAGGCCCAGGGCTTCGCGGTGGCGACTCGCACGGTGATGCTGGGACTGGCGATGGCGCTCGTGCTGTGGGGCGTGCTGAAGGTTCGCGCCATGCGTCGGGGGCGCGCTCCGGGGCGAGCACAGGACGGTGTCGGGCCCGCGGCGCCGCTCGTGCTGGACGCGCCACCGGAGCACCTGCGACGCGCGCGCACGGCCCTGGCGAACGATTCACGCGAGGCGATTCGCGAGGCACTGCTGGCCATGCTGTCCGCGCTGGAGGAGCGCCGGCTGGCGCGCCCCGATCGCGTGAAGACGAACCGGGAGCTGGCCTCGGAGCTGCCGTCGCGAGGGGCCCCCGCCTCGCTCACCCGGGAGGTGGAGCGTCTGGTGGAGTGGTACGACCACGCCTTCTACTCCCTGGCCCCCGTCCCCGTGGACGAGGCCACGCGGTTCCTCGAAGCGGTGGAGCGGCTCCTCGGCACGCTCGGCGCGGAGGCGGCGGCATGAGCTGGCCGACGACACGCAAGCTCGTTCCGGCGGCTGAAGCCGGACCTCTTTCGTCGCTGCGACCGCGTGACCTCGGCGGGTCGACGACACGCGACAGCCTCGCCGCTGAAGTCGGGAGCCTGTTTCATCCCGCGCGAAGTGCGCGTCCTCACGCCCCCTCTGCACGGCCCGGTGCCCGCTCCATCGCGGGCACCGCGCCTGGGGAGCAGGAGGTCACGCCGTGAAGAACGCACGGACGCTCATCGTCTTCGGGGTCCTCATCGCCATCGCGCTGGCGATGGGCCTGTCCACACGCGCGGATGCACCCGACTCGCCCGTTCCCTCCGTGGAGAACACGGGCCCCCAAGGCGCCCGCGCGCTCTACCTGTTCCTCCAAGAAGGAGGACGCGCGGTCAGCACGCACCTCGCCTCCCTGGAGTCACTCGCCGCCGACACCCGGACGCTCGTGCTGGCCTCCCCCATCGGCAGCCCCGTGACGGACGAGGAGGTGCGCAAGGTCGAGCACTTCGTCGAGCAGGGCGGCACGCTCGTGTACCTGTCGACGCGCGAGCTCGGCATGCACCAGGCCGCGCTGGAGAAGTGGCTCCGTCTGGAGCCCGGTCCCCTGCTGCCCGCGAGCGAGCGCGGGCTCTCCACGGACCTCGCGGACGCGGGTGGAACCACGGTGGACGTGTGGCTGGGCGCGGGTCCCCTTCGCGGACTCAGCACGCTGCGCGTCTCCCAGGACCGCGGCATCCTCATGGAGCACCCGGACGCGATTCCGCTCGCGGGGCTCGGCGGCGCGGTGACGGTGTGGCGACGTGCGCTCGGACAGGGCGAGATCTACGTGCTCGCCGGAGCGGACCTCCTGGAGAACCGCCGCATCGAGCTGCTCGACAACGCGCGCTTCTGGAACGCGCTCGCGGCCCGGGGCCCGCTCGTCATCGACGAGCACCACCACCAGCTCGCGCCCCCGCCTCCGCTGTCGCGTGGCATCTGGGTCTTCGTCGCGCAGGTCCTGGTCGTCAGCGGCCTCTATGCGTTCTCACGCGGCACGCGCTTCGGCGCGCCGAGGCCGGAGCGGGAGGAGAAACACCGCTCCGCGCTGGAGTACGTGCGCAGCATGGGCTGGCTCATGCGACGCGCGAAGGTGGAGAAGTCCCTGCTCCCCGAGCTGGACACCTCCCTGCGTCAGCAGTTGCAGGAGCGCCTGGGCATCTCCCCCACCCTCGCCGACGCGGAGGCCGCGCGGCTCCTCGACCAGGACGGCGGCATCCCCGCGTCGCACTACCTGGACGCCAAGGCGGAGCTGAACCGACTGCTCGGACAAGCCACCGTCAAGCCCTCGGACTACGCGCGAGTGGCCCGCCTCTATGCGCATTTGGAGCGCACCGTGGCGGGCCGACAATCGCTCAGCCGCTCCTGAGTCCCGTCCTCACGTGGACACCGGGCGCGAGACCACCGCGCCCGGCAGCCCCGACACTCAGAGCGACTTGCCCGCGGCCACCATCGCCGTGCCCACGTGGTGACGAATCTCGTCCACGCGCGCGTCCCAGCTCTCGTTGAAGATCTTCTCCGCGCGCTCGCGGCTGGGGCCCGGGCCCTCCGCGAGGCACTCGTCCACCTTGGCCACGAAGTCCTCGGTGGACTTGGCGATCTTGCACAGGCCCACCTTGCGGACCTCCGGCAGGTCCGTGGACACCACCGGCAGACCCGAGGCCAGGTACTCGCGCACCTTCAGCGGGTTGGCGTTCAGCGTCAGCTCGCTGATCTTGAACGGCATCAGCGCCACGTCGAACGCGCGGCTGTAACCCGGCAGGTCCGCGTACGCCTTGCGGCCGAGCATGTGGATGTTCGGCTCCGCCCTCAGCCGGGAGTCATCGCAGTCCGGCGTCGTCTTGCCGATGATGACCACCGAGCCCTCGGGATGCGCGCGCGCCGTGGCGATGATGGCGTCCTGGTCCACCCAGTCCGCCACCAGCCCGAAGAAGCCGATGACCGGCTTGGGCAGGTTCGCGATGTCCGCGGGGATGACCGTCGTCGGATCACACGCCTTCACGAAGTGGCGGAAGTCCGTGCCGTGACGCACCAGCACCGTGCGCGGGTTGACGCGGGACTTGTTGTCCCTCAGGCGCTCGGCGGACGTGATGCACAGGTCCGCGCGACGCAGGAGCCGGTCCTCCAGCTCCGCGATGTGCCGGCCGTTGGTGTCGCTGAAGGCGGAGAACTCGTCCACGCAGTGGTAGACGACGAACTCCTCACCCAGCGTGCCCGACACCGGCGCCGACGCGGGCAGGAAGCTCCAGGAGATGGGCCGCTGGAAGTTCAGCTGCTTCATCGCCCGGCGCACCTGCAGCCGGAGCAGCTCGCGGTTCGCCCCGCGCACCATCTCCGAGCCGTAGAACGGGATGGCCAGCGGCGACAGGACGTGGAGGTTGGGCTCCACCTCGCGCAGGCCCTGTGTGAAGCGCTCCAGCTTGGAGAAGATGCGCTTCACGTCGTGCGCGTTCGCCTTCGGCGCGCGGTTGCCGATGCTGTTCACCCAGAGGATGCGGTTGTCCCTGGAGAGGATCCGCATGATGTGGACCTTCGACAGCGGGTCGCCGTCCCAGTCGTTGGAGAACACCACCAGGTCGCGCCCTCGGAGCGCCCGGCGCGTCAAATCCAGGTCATCACTGCGACGCATCTCTCATCTCCCCTGTGTCTGAAGTCCTCGCGGGAGTCCCGCGAATCTCGTGTGAAGAACCGCTCATGCCGCGGGCGCCGCCTGCACGGGCGCGGACCGACGAGGCGCCAGCGCCTCGTACAGCTCCAGCAACACCGGCCCCACGTCGGGCGAGGCCACCTTCGCCGGCCCCGCCGCCACCGCCTCGCCGATGCTCGTCGCGAGCGACGCCGCGTCCCCCGCCCGGAACAGCCGCGTCCCCTCCGGCCGCGCGCAGACGTCGCTCGCCACGCAGGGCACGCCCAGGGCCAGCGACTCGCGCACGGAGATGGAGTCCCCGTCATGCGTCGTGGGCCGCAGGAAGACATCGCCGCGCGCGATGAGCCCCAACGCCGCGGGGTGGTCCAGCTCTCCCAGCACCTCGAGCTGCCCCGCCACGCCCAGCTCGCGCGCGTCGCGGATGAACTCCTCGGAGTCCGTCCCGGGGCCGAACAGCGCCAGCCCCACGTCCGGATGGGACTCCATCAACTTCCGCAGCGCCCGGAAGGCCACCTTGCGCCCGTACACGGGCGAGGGGTGGTGCGCCATCGTCAGCAACGGACGCCGCCGGGCCCGCGCGGCCTCCACCTTCACGGGCACCTCGCCCGCCTGCACCTGCGAGGCGCAGAAGGCGGGCTGCACCAGGACCTTCTCCGCCGGCACGCCGCACGACAGCAGCGCCTCACGAACCGCCAGCGAGACGGCGATGATGCGCGTGTAGCCCGCGAGCGCCACCCGGGCGAACGCGCGCCGCGCCGCGGACGCAGCCAGGTAGTCCGGCAAGAGCCCCGAGTGCAGCGTGATGAAGCGGGGCGCCCGACCCGCGGGCACCCCGGCCACCATGGCCGCGAGCAGCCAGGCCTTGGGGTTGTTCCCGCTGGTGTGGACATGCACCGTCCACCCCGAGGCGAGAAACCCGGTCAGCCTGAGGCCGAAGTGAGCGGGGCTTCGCACCGGGAGCACGTCCGGAACCGGCCGGCCGCCCTTCCCGATGTCCAGCACCTTCGCTTCGACCCCACGGCTGCGCAGGAACCGATGAAGTTGTTGAACGTGAATCGCCACGCCCCCGAACGGAGGCGGATGGTCTCCCACCAGGAGCACGCGCATGGCAGGCCCTAGCTCGGCACCGACGCCGAAGGAGGCACCGCCGACAGCGGCGAGCGACGCGGCAAGAGCCCCATCTCCCGCTGATACGTGGTCAGCGGATCCGGATCCTGCCGGATGACCCGCGCGGGGATGCCCGCCACCACCGAGCCCGGCGCCACGTCCTTGAGCACCACGGCGTTGGCGCCGATGACCGCGAAGTCACCGATGTGGATGTTGCCGAGAATCTTGGCGCCCGCGCCCACCCGCACGTAGTCGCCGATGATGGGCGCGCCCTCGATGCCCGAGCGTCCACCAATCGTCACCTGCTGCGAGATGAGGCAGTGGCGGCCGATCTTCGCCGCCTTGTGGATGACGACGCCGATTCCGCCGTAGCCCAGCTGCGTCCCCTCGCCGATGTCGGCCTCGTCCGGAACGTAGGAGCTGTGCAGGTAGTAGATGGCCTTGCGCAAGAGCGCGGGCAGCAGCGGAACCTTCTTCAGCCGCAAACCGCGAGCCATCCGGTACAACGTCATCGCATCGACACCCATCCACGCCTCCCCTGACCCAACCTCGCGACGGGGAGCAACCTAGGTACCGTTCCCCCGAGAGGGAAGTAGGCCCCAGGCGCATCCCGACTTTTCCTCAGGCCGTCCTCCGGGGACGCAGGCCCGCGAGCACCGCCAGCGGCCGCACCCCCGCGACGTACAGCATCACCACGTAGCCCACCGAGAAGAGCACCCCGGCCACCGCCAGCGGCAGCACGCGCCAGAAGAAGCCCTGGGGCAGGTGCCCCCACGCCCCCTGCGCCGCCGCCCGGAGCACGAACACGGCCAGCCCCGCCGCCCCCGCCGCCAGCGACGCGCGCCCCAGCTCCCGCCACGGGATGACGTCCACCAGACGCAAGGAGCGTCGGGGCGTGGACAGCGCCGCCGGAATCCGGGTGAGCAGCAGCACCTTGCCCACCACCTCCGCCACCGCCCACGAGCCGATGCCGCCCAGCATCCCCAGGTGCTTCACGCCGAAGTACACCAGCGGCACCGTCACCGCCGCCTTCACCGCGTACGACACGAAGATGGCCCGCGTCAGCCCGCGCGCCCTGAGCGTCCCGTCCATGGGCAGGATGGAGAGCACCACCCCGAGCACGCTGATGCGGAACACGGGCACGGCCGGCAGGAACTTCTCGCCGAACAGCGCGCCGATGAACTCCGGCGCCGCCGCGAAGAGGAACGCCGCGAAGGGCAGGAACACGTACGCCAGCTTCCCCGCCGCCTCGCGGAACGCGTCCACGCCCTCCTCCAGGCGCCCTTCCCGCTCCAGCTCCCCCAGGCGCACCATCAGCACCTCGCTGGTGGGCGTGTAGAGCAGGTCCACCACCGGCAGCTGGAAGCAGCCCACGCGGTACAGCGCGTACATCGCCGGCGCCACCGCGCCCGCCACCATGTACAGGTGCGCGTTCTGCTGCGGAATCGCCAGGAACATCGCCGCGCCGAACGGCGCCGCGTACGCCAGCTGCGCGCGCAGCAGCGGCCCGCTCACCAGGGGCCCCGTGACACCGCGCAGACAGACGACCCACGTCGCCACGAAGCGCAGCGCCGTGAAGCCGCACACCGCCACCATCAGCCCATGCAACGAGAAGCCCAGCAGCGGCGGCAGCACCATCACCGAGGCCCGCACCGCGTCCGACACCAGGTACACCACGGCCGAGGCCTTGGTGCGCCCCTGCGCCGTGAGCGACACCTCCAGCGGGAAGCTGCCCAGCAGGAACGCCGTGTAGGCCGCCAGCTCCCAGCGGTAGTCGAGCAGCCGCGGGTTGGAGAACCACCCCGCCACCGGGCCCATCAACGCGAAGACGAGCAGCGCGCCCACCACGCCCGCGCCCGACATGAACAGCAGCGTCTGTCCCAGGTACGGCCGCTTCTCGCCGGTGCGCGGCAGGAAGTAGTACAGGCTCTGCACCACGCCGAACGGCAGCACGTAGTAGAGCGTCGTGGCGATGAGGAACAGCTGGTAGTACGTGCCGTACTCGTCCAGGTTCAGCACCCGGGCGAGCACGAGCGGAATGGACAGCGTCAGCCCGGCGGTGAACAGCCGGGCCAACACCAGGGGACCGGCGCGGCCGAGGAACGAGCCCCCCGCCGCCGCCGGTGATGCCGCTCCGCTCACGGAGCCTCCTTCAGGGCCGCTCCGTCGGGCGTCGCCAGCACGTTGCCCATCAGGCTGCCGCGGAAGGAGTGCGTCCTGCGCCCCGGCACCGGGCGGCTCACGCCGAGCAACCCGAAGCAGTCATCCAGCTGGCAGCCGGTGAGCGGCGACGAGTAGTCCCCGAGCATCCCCAGGC
Organism: Myxococcus sp. XM-1-1-1; assembly: GCF_020037095.1. Taxonomy (NCBI): domain Bacteria; kingdom Pseudomonadati; phylum Myxococcota; class Myxococcia; order Myxococcales; family Myxococcaceae; genus Myxococcus; species Myxococcus sp. XM-1-1-1. The sequence goes on along the minus strand of NZ_JAIQDH010000006.1, from coordinate 377,118 downwards.
TGAAGTTCTCCCACAGCACCTTGCGCTTGAGGGTGAACGGGTCCCCGCCGATGCGGTTGGGCAGGTCCTCCGTCGTCACGCCCGAGCGGAAGCCGTTCGCGGCGAGCACGCGGATGACCTCGTCCGAGTACCACCCGTTGCAGTACGCGAAGTCGCGCACCTGGATGCCCACCTCCGCCTCGATGGTCCGCTTGGACTCGAGGATCTCCTGCTCCACCACCGCCTGCGGCTCCAGCGTCAACACCGTGTGCCCCAGCGTGTGCGCGCCGAACTCGAACCCGTCGCGCGCCATGCGGCGCACCTCGTCCCAGTTCATGACGTCGCCCTGCTCGGGCACCAGGTCCTGGCCACCGCCGAGCTGCTGCTCCAGCGCGTCGATGATGGCCGTCAGCACCCGCGTGGGGTGCTCCCCGATGAAGTCATCCAGCGCCGCGGACACCGTCTTCTGTCCGGAGAGGATGGGGCCCAGCAGCTCCATCGACGCCTCCGGCAGCGCCGCGTACACCGGGTGGTAGTGCCGCTCCTGCGCGCGCCTGAGCAGGTGGAAGAGGCGGTCATGGTTGAACCGCCGCTTCGTGCCGATGAACGCTGTTGGCAGATAGGTGATGGCCGGCACGCCCATCTGCTTCAGGATGGGGTACGCGTACCGGTACACGTCCCGGTACCCGTCGTCGAAGGTGATGACGCACAGGTCCTTCTTCGCCACCCTCCGGCCCGACATCACGTCCACCGCGTCGCCAATCGACGCCAGCTCGAAGCCGGCCGCCGAGGCCTCCTCGAGATGACGCCGGAACGTCTCCTGGCTGATGAGCAACCCCGGGATGGAGCGCTGGAGCTCCCCGGTGAAGTCGCTCACCACGCGGTGATAACTCACGATGAGGATGCGCCTGCCACCCGACTGCACCCTCCGATAGGCCGCCATCGCCCGACGCATGCCGCTGTAGTGCAGCACGCCAGCGGTCGCCGCCTTGACCGCCCTCCGCAAGACCCTCGCCGTTGCCATCACGCCCTCCGCGGAAAAGGAACCCCTGGCCCACGTTCCCCTCAGGGAACTTCCAACTCGCGCGGGAGCCATTGCAGGGGTGATGCCATAGCCGATTCAGGCGCCTGACGTCCGCGCTCGGGGGGACGCCCGGCGGGACGAGAGGGATGACGACGGCTGGACACGTTGCACCAGGGAAACACGGCGGACCACGCGGGCACACCGTGCCCCACCCATTGGAAAAACTTTCCTGTCTTCAGGGTCGCCCCACCCCTGGCCGGCCAGCCGCCCGGGTTTCACTGGATGACAGTTGCGATTCCGGATACGAACGAGCATCCCGATGACTCCCCACTCCGCCGCTGCCGCGCTCGCGTTGCATGACGTCAGCAAGCGCTATGGACGTCGCTGGGCGCTGGCGCGGCTGACGTACGCGCTCCCCGCCGGACGCTCATTGCTGCTCACCGGCCACAACGGCTCCGGAAAGACGACGCTGTTGCGCATGCTCGCCACCGCGCTGAGCCCCACCGCGGGCCGCGTGGAGGTGCTGGGCAAGGACGCCGTCGTGCACCGCGACGAGCTGCGCCGCGACGTGGCGCTCCTGTCCCACGCCAGCTTCCTCTACGAGGACCTCACCGCGCACCAGAACCTCACCGTGCTGGCGCGGCTGCTGGGACACCCCTCGCCGAAGGACGCGGCGGAGGGCCTGCTCGCACGGGTGGGCCTGGGCAAGCGCTCGGACAACCCGGTGCGCGGCTTCAGCGCCGGCATGCGAAAGCGCCTGGCCATCGCCCGGCTGCTGATGAAGGCCCCGACGATCGCGCTGCTGGACGAGCCCTTCGGCGAGCTGGACCCGGAGGGCATCCGGGAGATGGAGGGCATCATCGCCCAGCTCAAGTCGGGCGGCGTCACGGTGGTGTTGGCGACGCACCTCATCGACCAGGGGCTGTCCCTGTGCGAGGAGCGCCTGCACCTGCAGGACGGACGGGCGGTGTCGGCGTGAATCTGCCAACAAGCCCCCAGCGCCCCCGGCCCCTCGGACTCATGGGCGCCACGCTGGCCCTCTTGCGCAAGGACCTGCTCATCGAGTGGCGCACCCGCGCGCGCCTCAACGCCATCGTCTTCTTCGCGCTGGCCACCCTGCTGATGTTCTCCTTCGCGCTGGGCCCGGACACGCGCCTGTTGGAGAAGAACGCCGGCGGCTACTTCTGGCTGGCCATCCTCTTCGCCAGCGTGCTCGCCCTGGGCGAGTCCTTCCGCGTCGAGTCCGAGAACGCCTGCATGGACGGCGTGCGGCTGGCCCCCGCGGACCCCCGCGCCATCTACCTGTCCAAGGCCCTGGGCAACGCGCTGCTCCTCGTCGCGCTGGGCATCCTGCTGTTGCCCGTCATGGTCGCCCTGTACGGCGTGCGGGTGGTCATGGGCGCGGTGGACCTGGGCAGTGTCCTGCTGCTCGGCAGCCTGGCCCTCAGCGCACCGGGGACGGTGTACGCCGCGATTTCCAGCAATGCCCGGGCAAGGGATGTGCTCCTGCCTCTGCTATTGTTCCCGCTGGTCATCCCTGCCCTGCTGTCCGCGGCCAAGGCGACCACCCTCGTATTGCAGGGAGACCCCATGAATCAGTTGGGCTCATGGCTGGGGCTTTTGCTCGGTTTCAATCTGATTTACTGGGGCGTGGGCTTCATGCTCTTCCCTCGCATCATCGAGGACTGACGGATGAACAAGCTCATCAAGTGGGGCCTCCCGGTGGTGGGCCTGGGCGTGCTCGCGGCGGGCTGGTGGTTGGGCCTGGCGTGGGCACCTCCGGACCGGGAGATGGGTGACGTGCAGCGCATCATGTATGTGCACGTCCCACTCCAGTGGATGGCCATGCTGGCCATGTTCCTGAACTTCGTGATGGCGGTGTCGCACCTGCTCAAGTCGAAGCCGGGCTGGAAGCTGGACTCGCTGGCGGAGTCGGCGGCCGAGGTGGGGCTGGTGCTGGGCGCGCTGGGCATGGTGACGGGTGCCATCTGGGGCCGCCCGACGTGGGGCGTCTACTGGTCGTGGGATCCGCGCCTGACGTCGGAGGCCATCATGCTGGTGACGTACACCGGCTACCTGGTGCTGCGGCGCTTCGTGGAGGACCCCGACAAGCGCGCGACGTGGAGCGCGGTGGTGGCGATTCTTGGCGCCATCAACCTGCCCATCGTCTGGTTCTCGGTGCGCTGGTGGAGAAGCCTGCACCAGGTGCAGTCGAGCCCGAAGACGGTGGATCCGCAGATGGTGCTGCCCCTGCGCGTGGCGGCCATCGGCATGCTGCTGGTCACCATCGCCCTGCTCATCCAGCGCTACCGCATCGCCCTGGCCGAGCGCCGGGCGGAGGTGGCGCTGCCGGACGCGCTGCCCGGTGCGGGCGCGCCGGATGTCCACAACACCCCGAAGGTGGCCTGACCATGACGACGCTGACGACGCTGGGAGTCCTCGCCCAGGCCGCGGGCCAGGTGGGAAGTGGCCGCATCCAGGGGGGCTGGGGCTATGTCTGGGCCTGCTACGGCATCACCGTGGCAGCGCTCGTGCTTTACTCGCTGTCCCTCTGGCTGCGCCGGCCCCAGGCCTCGCAGGACGCGAAGGAGTAAGTGGTCATGACGCCTGTCGCCCGTAATCGGATCTTCGCCCTGGGAGCGCTGCTGGTGGCCGCCGCTGGCCTGGGCTTCGTCGCCTTCGGCAACATCGGTGAGAACCTCGTCTACTACTGGAGCCCGTCGGAGATGCTGGCCCAGGGGGACAAGGCCTACACGGCCACCATCCGCCTGGGCGGCGTGGTGCAGCCGGGCAGCATCCAGTGGAACGCCGAGCACACCACCCTGCACTTCCGCGTCGCCAACGACGTGACGGAGGGCGCCGCCAGCGTGCTGGTGCGCTCCACGGAGACGCCGCCGCAGATGTTCCGCGACAAGATTGGCGTCGTGGTGGAGGGCACGTACGACGCCTCCGGCGTGTTCAGCTCCAACCGGCTGATGGTGAACCACTCGAACGAGTACCGCGCCCCCAAGGAGGGCGAGGACCCGAACAAGTGGCGTGAGACGCTGTCGGACAGCTCGACGACGGCGAGCGCGACGCCCGGAGCGGAGGCGCGGTGAACGGCTCGCTTGGATACGGACTGGTGCTCGGAGGGCTCGCGTTCGCGACCTTCGGCGCGCTGGTCGGCCTGGTCACGGGGCTGCGCCGCAGCGAGGCGGGCTTCCCGTGGGTGATGCGCGCGGTGTGGGGCTTCGCCGGCTGCATGATCGCCGCGAACCTGGTGATGGTGTACGCGCTCGTCTCGCACGACTTCAGCGTGAAGTACGTGGCGCAGGTGGGCAGCCGGGACACGCCGCTGCTCTACACGGTGGTGTCGCTGTGGAGCGCGCTGGAGGGGTCCATCCTCTTCTGGGGCTTCATCATGGGCGCGTACGTGGCGGCCTTCGCGTGGCTGCACCGCCGCGAGCACGCGCGCTACATGTCGCTGGCGCTGGGCACGATGCTGGCGGTGGGCGTGTTCTTCACGTTCCTCATCGCCGGCCCCGCCAACCCCTGGGGCGCCGTGTCGCCGGTGCCGCCGGACGGCCCGGGGCCCAATCCCCTGCTGCAGAACCACATCCTGATGGTCATCCACCCGCCCTTCCTCTACCTGGGCTACGTGGGCATGACGGTGCCGTTCGGCGTGGCGGTGGCGGGGCTTTTGCGCGGGGAGATTGGCGAGGCGTGGATGGCGCCCCTGCGGCGCTGGACGCTGGTCGCCTGGCTGTTCCTGTCCATCGGCATCATCCTCGGCGCGTGGTGGGCCTACGCGGTGCTCGGCTGGGGCGGCTACTGGGCGTGGGACCCGGTGGAGAACGCCAGCTTCCTGCCGTGGCTGACGGCCACCGCGTTCATGCACTCGACGATGGTGCAGGAGCGCAAGCGGATGCTGAAGCTGTGGACGCTGTCGCTCGCGCTGGCGTCCTTCGTGCTGACGATCCTGGGCACGTTCATGACGCGCTCGGGCATCTTCAACTCGGTGCACTCCTTCACCCAGTCGGACATCGGCCCCACGTTCCTGGTGTTCCTGGGCGTGCTGCTGGTGCTGTGCATCGGCCTGCTGGCGGTGCGCGGGCCGCTGCTGGTGCCGGAGGGCCGGATGAGCTCGCTGGTGTCACGCGAGGCGAGCATCCTGGTCAACAACCTGGTGTTCGTGGCCATTACCTTCACCGTGTTGCTGGGCACGCTCTATCCGCTGGTGTCCGAGGCGGTGCGCGGCGTGCGCGTCAGCGTGGGTGAGCCGTACTTCAACAAGATGGCGGTGCCGGGCGGCATCGCGGTGCTGTTCCTGATGGGCGTGGGCCCGGTGCTGCCGTGGGGCACGCCGGACAAGGCCACGCTGCGTCGGCAGTTCATCATCCCCGCCGTGGTGGGGCTCATCGTCACCGCGGTGTGCTTCGCGGTGGGGCTGCGCGGCGTCTACCCGCTGCTCACCTTCGGGCTCGCGGGCTTCGTCACCGTCATCACGGTGCGCGAGCTGGTGGCGCCGGTGCGCGTGCGCATGTCGGAGCGCAAGGAGGGCCTGCTCACCGCGCTCGTCACCAGCGCCACCAAGGCGCAGCGCCGCTTCGGCGGCTACGTGGTGCACCTGGGCATCGTCCTCATCATCGTCGCGGTGGCCGCGTCGTCCGCGTACGTCAAGCACACGTCCGGCACGCTGAAGAAGGGCCAGACGATGCAGCTCGACGGCTACCAGCTGAAGTACCTGGGGCTGATGAGCGGCGAGGAGCCGCACCGCACCTTCGTCGCCGCGCGCGTGGAGGTGACGACGCCGGGCGGCAAGGTCACGGAGATGAAGCCCCGGCTCAACTACTACGAGCGGAGCACGGACCCCATCGGCACGCCCGCGGTGCGCGAGACGGCCGGCGAGGACTTCTACGTCTCGCTGATGGCGTTCTCCGAGCAGGCCGGCAACGCGAGCTTCAACGTCTGGGTCTTCCCGCTCGTGGGGTGGATCTGGTGGAGCATCCCGCTGCTGGTGCTGGGCACGCTCATCGCCATCTGGCCGCGGCGCAAGGCGGCGGTGGCGCTGTCGAGCGCGGAGGTGGGCGCGAGCCTCGCCGGGGGTGACGCGGAACGGGGGGCGGCATGAAGCGCTGGCGCTACACGCTGGGCTTCGTCGTCCTCTCCGTGGCGCTGCTCACGGTGCTCTACAAGGGCTTCGGGCGAAACCCGCACGAGGTGCCCTTCATGCTGACGGGCAAGCCCGCGCCGGACTTCGTGCTGCGCTCGTTGGACACCGGCGAGAAGGTGAGCCTGGCGGACCTGAAGGGCCGCCCGGTGGTCATCAACTTCTGGGCGTCGTGGTGCGGGCCGTGCCAGTACGAGCACCCGGTGCTCGAGTGGGGCCAGCGCGAGTACGGCTCGCAGGCGGTGTTCCTGGGCGTGGTGTTCGAGGACTCCGAGGACAACGCCCGCGCCTTCCTGCGGCGCCAGGGGTACAGCTTCCCGCAGCTCATCGACCCGCGCTCGCGCATGGCGGTGAGCTACGGCGTGGCGGGGGTGCCGGAGACGTACTTCATCGACCCGGCGGGCACCATCCGTGGCAAGCACGTGGGGCCCATCGACCCGGAGTCGCTCACCCGGCGCATCCGCGAGCTGACCACGGCGAGCCCGTCCGCCGCCGAGGCCCAGCGTCCGTAGGAGCTGCAACCGTCACCCGCGCTTCACCTGGGGCCTCTCGCTTCCGGTGAAAACCTCGTGTTATTCCACGACTTGCGTTGACCGTGAGGGCTCCCCCCGCCCTCCGCACAGCAAGGTGGGTTCATGCGGTGCCCGGAGTGCGGTGAGTCCTCGAACGCGCGGCTGAAGTACTGCGAGAACTGCGGCGGCAAGATGCCGGAGAGCCCCCAGGGGCTGACGGGCTCGCGCCCCGCGCTGCGGACGAACTCCACGCGACGGGCCATGGAGGAGCCGTCCTACGCGGCGGAGATCCTCGACGAGGCGGAGGCCCACAGCCAGGGCGCCGCCTACGTGCCCGCGGGCAGCCGCGACACCGCGGAGGACACGGACCCGGGCCAGTCGCGCCCCGGCTACGACGGCCCCAGGTGGCTGGCGAGCGTGCCGGCGCACTCGCAGAGCATCGTGGGGCTCGCGGTGCTGTCGTTCGCGCTGGCGCTCTCCATCCTCCCCTCCTTCGATGGCGTGGGCGTGGTGGGCGCGCTGCTCGCGGTGGTGGGCGCGGTGCTGACGCTGGCGCGGGAGCTGAGGCTCGCGGGCGAGGCCCAGGGCGTCACGAAGCTCCTGCCGGAGGTGCTCTACCGCCCGGAGATTCCCGCGGCCTTCTGCGCGCTGCTGGCGGCGCTGAGCTTCCGCATGCTCGGGATGGGCGTGATGCCCGTGCTGTGGCTGCTGGCCTCCGGGCTCATCATCCATGACCAGTGGCGGAAGGTGATTGCCGGCCCCGACGGCGTGCTCGCGCGCTGGTTCGACCTGCGCCAGTTGCTGGTGATGCCGTCGGTGCTCACGCTCGGCGGCGTGGGACTGGCCTTGCTGACGCTGTTCGCGCCGTGGGCCACGCTGAGCACGCTGCCGGAGGTGCCGGACGCGCCCGTGCCCTCGGGTCCGCCGGAGCTGCGGGTCATCGGCGCGCAGCGGGCCGCGGATGACGTCCTGTACTCCGCGAACGCGGGCACCATCACCCTGACGGGCTGGGATCTGTCCGGCGCGGTGCTGGTGGAGCTCTTGCTCTTGTCGGTGCTGGCGCTGCTCGCGCTGAGGCCCGAGGTGTCCCGCCCCGCGTGGACGCGCTTCGCGCCAGTGGGCGTGCTGGGCGTGGGGCTCTTGTGGGCGCTGTTGCACCTGAAGCTGTCACCCGGGCCGCTCATCTTCGTCGTGGGCCTGGCGGCCATGGGCGTCCAGGTGGTCCGTCAGCTGCGGGAGTCAAGGGATGCGCTGGTCCCCGCGCCCGCGTATGACGACGGCCTCGACGAGACGGAGCGTGTCGAGGACCCGAACCCCGATGACATGTATCCGGACGACGAGGGAAACCCGGATGACATGGGCCCGGACGACGAGGGAAACCCGGATGACATGGGCCCGGACGACGAGGAGGAGCCCAAGCCTCGCGGCCGTTGAGGTAGAGCGGAGGCATGTCGTCCTCTCCTCCCCTCCCCCCTGGCGCGGTCGCCTTCGTGGACCGCTGGCGTGAGCTGTTCGATGCGCGGGACTGGGCCGCCCTGCGGGCCCACGAGCATCCCGACTTCCCGGGGTCAGGCCCGCCCAAGCAGAACGACAGCTTCATCCGCGGGCTCGGCACGAGCGGCTACCGGGTCGCGAGCGCGAAGCTGAAGCCCTTCGTACAGCCGAAGTGGTCCATCTTCCGCACCACGCGCCTGCACCCGCAACCCACGTACTGGTGTGACCTGGTGTTGAAGAGCGACAAGGGCCACCAGACGGAGGCGTTCATCGCGCTGGCGCCGTGGGAGGGCACCGAGGGCGCCTTCCGCGCGTCGTACTACGTCGAGCTTCCGCCGAAGAAGAAGGTCGCCCCGCTGGACCTGGGCAAGGAGCAGGCGCGTGTCTCGAGGTTCCTGGCCAAGGCGGTGAAGGACTTCGCGCGGAGCCACAAGGACCCGCGGCCCGTCCAGCGGCTGGCGCTGCGGTACTCCACCGACAATGGGGCGCTGAACGTGGGCTTCGACCTGAACCCGGAGTCCGAGCCGGGCGAAGGCATGACCCATGACGACTTCGCGGAGCTGCTCGTCCCCCGCTGGCCGGACGTGAAGGAGCACAAGCCGGCGCTGGTGGGCCTCGGCGGCGTGAAGCTCGCGGCCCGCGAGGATGGGACGTGGGGCACCCCCGAGGCGCATGCGCGACTGGAGGAGCACCTCGGGAAGATGCTCGTCGCGATGCTGCTCGAGCTGCGCGACAGCGGCCAGCTCGAGGCCCTGCGCGCATCGGACACCGCGGAGCTCGGAGTCGAGGAGTCCGAGGGCCACTTCGGCTGGCCCGACTACGAGGAGCGCGGACGCGAGAACCGGCTGGTGGCGAAGCGCTGAGCTTGTCAGCCCCCGCGCGCCACGCGAAGTCCGACCATCCTGGCGTGTCCGCCCTGGAGCCAGACACGTCAAAGGCTCGCGTGACGTGTCATCACGCGAGCCCGATGAAGCCGCCGCGCGACTCAGGGGGCCTTCTTCGCCTCGGGCGCGTCCATCTCCTTGAGCACCTTCTCCGCGTTCGTGTTGGACGGATCCAACTCCAGCGAGCGGCGATAGCTCGCCTTCGCCAGGGCCTTGTTCCCCTGGGCCAGGTACGCCTCGCCCAGGCTGTCGTGGACATTCCCGTCCTCGGGGAACTGCTCCACGTTGGCCTTGAAGACTTCAATCGCCTCCGGCACGCGGCCCCCGCGCAACAGGTCATACCCGACGCGGTTGAGCTCGCCCGCGCCGAAGAAGTACTCGGCGCCCGCCTTGCTGCCCTTGAGCTGCTGGTACGTGGCGAGCGCCTGCTGCGCGGTGCCCGTGGCCAGGATGCGAGAGACCTCGTCGGCGATGGACTTGAGCGGCTGCTTCGGCGCGACGCCGTTCAGGATGCTCAGCACGCCGGCGGACAGCGGCCGGGGGCTGGCGCCGCGTCCCACGTTGGAGAGCGCGACGACGACCTGCTTCTTCTCCGGGACCCGCACGAAGAAGGCGCTGAACCCGTTGATGCCCCCCCCATGGTAGACGGCCGTCAGCTTCGTCTTGCCGTCATCCAGCCTGAACGGCTCCAGCGACACCCCGAAGCCGTACTGGTCCAGGCCCGGCGTCGTCATCTTCTTCTTCAGCTCCTCCGACAACAGGGAGGTGCCCTGCAGCGCCTTGTCCCACAGGTACAGGTCCTCCACCGTCGAGTAGATGGAGCCCGCCGCGTACGGCAACCCCATGTCCAGGTAGTCCGCGTTGACGTACTGGCCCGACTTGAAGTCGTACCCCGACGCGCGCTTGGGCAGCACCGTCGCGGACACGTCGTAGCCCGTGTTCTTCATGCCCGCCGGCTTGAAGATGCGCTCCTCCAGCACCTGCGCGTACGTCTTGCCCGTCACCTTCTCGATGATGGCGCCCAGGAGGAAGTAGCCCGAGTTGTTGTACGCGTACTTCGTCCCCGGCTCGAACTGGAGATCTCCGGAGCAGTGCTCCTTCACGAACGCGGCGACGGTGAAGGGGTCTCTGGCCACGTCGCCGAACTTCGGGTTCGACGTGTAGCTGGGGATGCCGGAGGTGTGGTTCAACAGGTGCGTCACCGTGACGCGCGAGCCCGTGTCCTGACGGTAGTCCGTCAGGTGCTTCGTCACCGGGTCCTCCAGGCCCACCTTGCCCTCACCCACGAGCTGAAGGATGAGCGTGGCGGTGAACTGCTTGGTGACGGAGCCGATGCGGAACTTCGTGTCGGGCCCCGCGGGAATCCCCCACTCCATGTTCGCCTGGCCGTAGCCCTTCTTGAGGACGATGCCCGTCTCGTCCGCGACCAGCAGGCTCCCGTTGAACTGGTTGAGCGCGTGGTACCTCGCCGCCAGCCGCTCCATCGCCTCCTTGTCCTTGCGGCTCGCCGCGTCCGCCGGGGAGACCGCCAACAAGAACCCCAGGCCCACCGCGACACCCGCATCCATCCAAGCCAGCTTCATTCCGCTCTCCAAGGAAGTTGAATCGCCCCGCTCCATCCGAGCCGGCCCGGCGGCGTCCCATGCTCCACCGGGAACGAACCGGGCGACCAACCATTGCGTCGCGGCCGTGCCCCGCCCGGGCCCGCCGCCGGCCCGGCCGTGACGGATGCCCACCTACAGTCCGGGAAGCGGGGCAGGCGCCCGGCGCTCAGGTTTCGCTGTCCAACACCGGGCGGTAGCGCTAGTTAAGACGGCTTCCGGGAGTTCCGATGACCGCCGCCCTGCTGTCCCTGACCCTCGCCTTCGGCCTCGTCACCGGCCAGTTCGCGCCCCAGCAGGCCGCGAGCGAGCCTCTCGCCCCGGCCCTGGAGGAGCGCGTCCAGAAGCTCGGCAAGACGCTGCGTTGCGCGGTGTGCCAGGGCCTCTCCATCTCCGACAGCCCGTCCTCCATGGCCCGCGCGCAGCTGGACATGGTCCGGGAGCTCGTCTCCGAGGGGAAGAGCGACCAGGAGGTGGTCGAGTTCTTCGTGTCGCGCTACGGCGAGTGGGTCCTCCTGGAGCCCAAGGCCGAGGGCTTCAACTGGTTCGTCTGGCTGGGCCCCGTCGCGCTGCTCGTCGTGGGCGGCTTCGTCATCTGGAGACAGCTGCAGCAGGGCCCCGCCCTGGAGCCCACCGCCCAGGCCACCTCGCCTTCCGCCCCCGCCGCGCCGGGCGGCCCCCCTTCCGCGGCGGATGACGCCGACCCCTACCTCCAGGCCGTGCGCCGGGAGCTGGAGCGCTAAGCCATGCAGCCTCAGCCTACGAACTGGTTGCCCGGAATCATCGTCCTCTCCGTGGCCTTCGTCGCCGCCGCCGCGTGGCTGCTCTACATGCGCAGCCGGGGCGCCATCGCCGCCACCCCGCCCGAGCCGTCCAAGGACGGCGTGCTCGACGACTTGAGCCAGCGCGCCCAGTCCCTCATCGACCAGCTCCGCGCGCTGGAGGCCGACAAGCACAACCTGGCCCCCGAGCAGTACGCCACGGAGAAGTCCCGCCTGGAGCGCGAGGCCGCCGGCGCCCTGCGCGCCAAGGACGAGCACCTCAAGCGCAAGGCCACCTCCAGCGGCGACGGCCGCCCCCGCGCCCGCGAGCTGCCCGCGCCCACCGGTTGGTCCGCGCGCAACCCCCAGCTGTCCGGCGCGCTGTGGGGCGCCGGCATCGTCCTGTTCTTCGGCGGCCTGGGCTACCTGCTCGTCTCCGAGCAGCAGACCCGCGTCGACGGCCAGGAGGCCACCGGCCGCATGCCCCCGGGCGCCGCGGCCGGTCAGCAGGCGCAGCAGGGCGGCATGGGAGAGTCACAGGACCCGGAGCTCGCCCAGGCCCGCGCGCGGCTGGAGTCCAACCCCGGCGACCTGGACGCCGCGTCCATGCTCAGCCACGAGCTCATCCGCCGCCAGCAGTTCGAGGAGGCCGCGCAGGTGACGGCCAAGGGGCTCGCGGTGGACCCGTTCCACGTCGAGCTGCGCGTGCACCGCGGCGTGCTGCGCGCCACCCAGGGCGACCTCCAGGGCGCCGAGGCCGAGCTGACCGAGCTGGTCAACACCTGGCCCGACGCGCAGGAGGCCCTCATCTTCCTGGGCAGCCTGGCCCTGCGCCGCGACGACAAGCAGAAGGCCCTGGAGCACTTCGAGCGCTTCTCCGTCGAGGTGCCGCGCAACATGCAGCCGCCCCAGCTGGGGCCCGCCATCGCCCAGCTCCGGGCCGACATCGCCAACGTGCCCTGAGACACGGCTCACGCAACACAGTCACTACAGTTTATCCGGGTCTGATGTCATCTCCATGGTAGACATGTCTCGCCGTCCCCCCGTCGTTGGTAGGGAGCTCGACATGTTCAAGTACTCCGCGAAGCTGGCCTGTGTCGTCGCGTTGGTCCTGAGTGGTTGTGGTGGTGCCCCGGAGCAGCAGCCGCCGTCCGAGACGGAGACGCTCGAGTCGAGCGAGCAGGGCCTCATCTGGGCCTGCGACGGGCGTCGCTCCTTCAACCGCTACTGGACGGTGAACGGCGTCGAGGTGGGTCGCGAGTACTGTGACTGCGACGGCACGCTGACCGAGTTCGGCACCCTGTCGGGCCGCTACTCGCAGACGCTCAACTTCTACTGCAACTAGTCGCCCCCCTCGGCGCCCCGCTTCACTCCGGGGCGCCGACCCGACGCTGTCTTCAGTGCACCGCCGCGCGGCGCCGACGCAGCCGGCGGACCTTCTCCACCCACGTGCCCGGCAGCACCTGCTTGGCGGCGTTGCGCGCCTTGCGCGCCAGCTCCTCCGCGCGCGAGTACCACTGCCCCGCCTTCGTGCCCGAGTGCACGCGCACCGACACCGTGCGCCGCTGCTTCGACACCCAGTCGGACTTGTACGTCTCCGTGCCGCGCAGGAAGTCGTACTCGGTGAGCCCCGCCGCCAGCGCGTCCTTGAAGCTCTCCCCCACCAGCACCAGGCCCACGCTGCGGTTGCGCCACTCAGGGTCGTATCCCGACTGGAAGTAGACGAAGCGGTGGCCGTGGACGATGCCGTACACGGACGCCACGGCCTTGCCGCCCACCTTCATCGTGTAGAGCCACAGCCGGCCGCGCTCCGCCAGCCACTGCGTGGCGTCACGGTGGAAGGCCTCCACGCCCGTGCCCTTGATGCCCTGCGAGCCGCCGTCCTCCGCCCACCGGGCCGAGTGCAGCCGGAAGAAGTCCGTCATCGGCCCGGCCAGCTCGCCCGGAGCCTCCGTGCGCTCGATGCGATAGCCCTCCTGCTTCTCCAGCCACTTGCGCCGGCGCAGGTAGTTGTCGCGCCGGCCCGTGCGCTTGAGGAACGCGTCGAACGGCTCGCGCGGGTCCAACACGTCGTAGGGACACACGTACCGCTCCGACAGCCGCACGTCGTGCCCGCGGAACACCTCGCGCAGCACGTCCACCGTGACGGAGTCCTCTCGCAGGTCCGTCAGGTCCAGCACATCCCACTCCTCGCGCAGCGCCACCAGCATCCGCGCGAAGGACTCCGCCACGTCGCGCTCCAGCCCGCGCCGCGCCACCACGTCCAGGTAGTCGCTGCCCACGTGCGTCTCGCCCAGGAAGCCCAGGCGGCGCACCGGCACGCCCGCCACGCGGCGCGTCTCCAGGCCCAGCGGCAACAGTCCCACCAGCGTGCCCGCCGCGTCGCGCGCGGTGAGCACCAGCGGGCGCCGCTGGGGCGCGATGCGCCGACACCACGGATACAGCCACTCCCACGCATTGAAGGGGCCCGCGTCACTGGCATCCAGCAGCGCGTCCCACTCGGCCCTCATCCCCGCCAGCGCGGACAGACTGCCCACGGCGCTCACGTCCAGCCGCCGCGCGGCCTTGGGCCCCTGCCTCAGCTCGTCCTCGCGAATCACCGCCCCGCCTCCTCGGAGGGGGCTTCACGCCCCTCCCAACCCACCGTCCGGCTCAACCCGCGCGCTTCTTCGACCGATTCTCCGACCGCACCGCGTCGCGCACCACCGACGCCACGTCCGCCATCACCTCCGGCGACAGGTCCTGGTGGCACGGAATCTCCACGATGCTGCGCCGCAGCTGCGCCACCTCCGGGAAGGCCCCCGCGTCACACGCAGGATGGAAGCGCTTCCAGAAGTCGATGGCGTCAATGCCCTTCGCCCTCAGCCGCGCCAGCACCTCCGCCTTCTCCTGCACCACCATCGGGTAGAACAGCGGGCAGGTCCCCGCCGGCAGCTGGTTGAACAGCGGCGTCGACACGTCGCGCAGCCGGCCCAGCAGGTAGAAGTAGTTGCGACGGCGCTTCTCGACGATGGACTCCAGGTCCTGCGCCAAGGCAATGCGCTTGGTCAGCGGGCTCATGCCCAGGTCCACGTGCTTGCGGTCGAAGTGCTGCGTGCCCGTGGCCACCCGCTCGATGCTCGCCGCCTTCACCGTGCCGTGCCCCACCGTGCGCACCAGCCCGCGCAGGCCGCGGCCCACCGCGCCGCCGCGCAGCTCCAGGTTCTGCAACAGCGCGGACACCGTGTGGCTGAACGTCGACGCGGACGGCGGCGCCGGAGGCTCCGGCAGGCTGTACGAGCGCGGCCCGTTCACCACCAGCGCGCCCCCGTTGGGCACCGGCAGCGTCTTGTACAGACAGAAGATGCCCACGTCGCCCGTCGTCCCCAGCGGCACCGCGCCGTCGGACGAGAGCAGGGACAGCGCGCAGTCCTCGATGAGCACCAGCCCGTGCTGGTCGGCCAGCTTGCGCATCTCAGCGGCCGGTCCCGGGAAGCCCGCGTAGTGCGTCAGGTACAGCGCCTTCGTCTTCGGGGTGATGCGCCGGGCCACGTCCTCCAGGTCCACGTCCCAGCGGCTGCCCACGCGGTAGAAGCGCGGCGTCGCGCCCGCGTCCACCAGCGCCTCCACCTCCACGCCGTGGTGGTAGGAGGGCATCAGCACCTCGCCGTTGTCCAACCCCAGCATCTTCACCGTCAACCACACCGCGTTGCGGGCGAAGTAGAAGTAGCGGACGTTGGGCGAGGAGAACGGCGGAAGCGAGCCGGGCCTCGGCTTGGACACCAGCATGTGGGGCCACAGCGTGGGCAGCGACGGAACGAACAGCCGGCCCGAGGGAGTCATCGCTTCCATTTCGCCACCACCTCTTTCACCGCGGGGGTCCACCGGAACTTCGCCGCGCACAGCGCCCGGCCGAAGGCGGAGTCATTGAAGATGTAGAGCCACGTGTGGCGCCGGACCTGGTCCGTCCAGTCGCGCTTCCACACCATGTCCGGCCCCAGGAAGTCGAACTCGCCGAGCTTCCGGTCGATGCACGTCCCCACCACCTCCTCCATCAGGAGCTGGCCGGGGCTGCACTCGCGCATTTGCTCGTCGTAGCCGGGCTTGAGCAGGAAGTAGCGCCCGCCGTGCTCCAGGCCGTAGTGGAAGGCCACCGGCCGGCCGTCCAGCCGCAGGAAGTACAGCGCCAGCTTCCCCCGGTACGCCGCGTCGCGCGCCAGCTCCGTGTAGAAGCCCCGCGTCGCGGTGTCCTGCGCCATGGCCGTGCCGCGCTCGCCCTTCCAGCCGCTCTGCTCCAGCAGGAAGCCCTCCTCCAGCGTGCCCTCCAGGCCCGGGCCACCGTCCACCCGCTCGAAGGTGACCTTCCCCTTCTCCTCGAGCTTGCGGCGACGCCGCCTGCAGTTCGCCTTGAACTTGGACTGGAGCGACGCCTGGAACTTCTCGCGCGTGCCCGGCAGCGGGATGTACGGCGACTGGAGCGACTCCCACGCCCCCACCGGCATGCGGGCCGCCTGCGCCGCCGCATGCAGCCGCCACGCCGCGCCGCCATCCGGCACGTCCGTCAACCGCAGCACGTCCCACCCACCCTGCTGACGCAGGTGGGACAGGAACATCGCCGCGGCCGCGTCCGGCTCGCGGGCCAGCAGGTCGAACCGGCAGGAGTGCGTGTTCGCCGCCGCGGAGAGCTGGCGCACCGGCACGCCGTACAGGTTGGTGCGCTCCTCCCACAGGGGCAGCGCGGCGGAGAGCCGGCCTTCGCTGTTTCGCAGCGTCAGCACGCGCAGCCGCGCCCCCGGCGCGAAGTTGTCCAGCCAGATGCGGATGAACTCGTGGCGGTAGAACAGCTCGTCCGTCGTGGCCTCGACGAGCGCGTTCCACTCCGACTCCAGGGCCATGAAGGCCGCGCGGTCATCGACTTCGACGACACGCGGCCCGGGACTGCTCAGGGTTGCTTCCATGTTCGGGCGCCCAAGGTGGTGATGGGGTTGCTCGGCTACAAGCCGCTGCGCGCCATCTTCAGCAGGCAGGCGGCGACCTTGCGGCTGTCGTGTCGGATCCTGGACCCCTCCTTCAGGAGGTCCGCCCGCACCGGCACCACGCCCGCGGCGATGAGCTCGCGCGTGTCCACGTTCACCGTGAACGAGCCGCGCCGCCCGTAGCGCCGCATGGCCTCCGGAGAGGGCTCCGTGCCATTGACGAGCACCGCGTCCAGCACCGGCCCCACGTGCTCGCGCACCGCCTGCACGTGGTCCAGACAGGACATGCCGTCCGTCTCACCCGGCTGCGTCATCAGGTTGGCCACCATGACCTTCAGCGCGCGCGTCTCCTTCAGCGCCTGGGCCACGCCGTCCACCAAGAGGTTGGGCAGCAGGCTCGAGTACAGCGAGCCCGGGCCGATCACCACCAGGTCCGCGGCATAGATGGCCTCCAGGAGGCCGTCCACCGGCGGCGGAGAGCGCGGGCTCAGGGACACCTTGCGCACCCGGCCCTGGGCCCGGCAGATGTTGCGCTCGCCGACCACTTCCGTGTCGTCGTGCATCTGCGCCACCAGCTGCACCGAGGCCAGCGTGCACGGCAGCACGTTGCCCCGCGCGCCGAGCAGCTCCCCGGACATGCGCACCGCCTCCAGGAAGTCGCCCTTCAGCTCCGCGAGCGCGGCGATGAGCAGGTTGCCCACCGCGTGCCCGGCCAGGCCCCGCGCCCCGCCGAAGCGGAACTGGAACACGTCCTTGAGCGCGCTCTTGCCGCCGGCGAGCGCCACCAGGCAGTTGCGGATGTCACCGGGCGGCAGCGCGCCGTGCAGCCGGCGCAGGCGCCCGGAGCTGCCACCGTCGTCGCTCATGGCCACCACCGCGGTGATGTCCACGCCCGGATCTCCCGCCTTCGGCGTCGCGCGCCGCGCCAGGCCCCGGAGCACCATGGGCAGCCCCGTGCCGCCGCCGATGGCGACGATGCGCGTGGGCCGGTCCACCTGGGACTGCAACAGCTCGTTGCGCTCCGTCTCCCGCTCCCGCTCGCGCTCCCGACGGGCACGCGCTTCCTCCCACGACTCCGGGAGCGGCGAATCCATGTCCATCCCCACCATGTCCCAACCCCCATCCACGACGCCCGACCCGCCACCCCTGGCGGGTCCCCTAGGGCCCCCTCCCCTTCACGAGGAGGAGGGCCCGCGGGAGGTGTACCTACCGAGCTCCACGACCGAGAAGAACATGTCTCACGGTGTGGAAGATGATTCCCACATCGAGGAACAAACTGCCGTTCTTCACGTAGTACAGGTCGAACTCCAGCTTGTTGCGCGCGTCCTCCACCGAAGCCCCGTAGGGGTAGCGAATCTGGGCCCAGCCCGTCAGGCCCGGCTTCACCGCCTCGCGCAGCCCATAGAAGGGAATCTGCTGCTTGAGCTGCTCGACGAACACGGGCCGCTCAGGCCGCGGACCCACGAAGCTCATCTCCCCCATCAGCACGTTGAACACCTGCGGAATCTCGTCGATTCGCGTGCGGCGGATGAACTTGCCCACCCGCGTGACACGGTCATCGTTCGCCCGCGCCCACACCGCGCCGTTCTTCTCCGCGTCCGTCCGCATGCTGCGGAACTTCCACAAGTAGTACGTCGCGCCGCCCAGGCCCGTGCGCTCCTGCCGGTAGAACACCGGGCCCTTCGAGTCCAGCTTGATGGCCACCGCCACCAGAAGCAGGAACGGTGCCGACAGCGTGAGCAGCAGCGACGCCACCGCCAGGTCGAAGGCCCGCTTGAAGGCCCGGCGCAGCGGCGACACGGTGAGCTCGTCCGCGAAGGCGAAGTCGCTCGCCCGGAGGAACTGCACGGGAATCCGCCGCAGCACGCGCTCGCAGAACCCCGTCGCGTCGTACACGCGACGTCCCTGCAGTCGGCAGATGAGCAGTGAGTCCACCCAGTTGGCCCCGCGCATGTCGTCAGCAGCCTGCACGACATATGCCGCGCCCAATCGGGCCGCCATCTGGTCCAGCGGCTCCTGGCTGGAGCGCGGGTCCACCATGCCGATGACGCGGTAGCTGCCCTCGCCGCCCGCCTCGATGGCGCTCGCCACCGCGCGGGCCTTGAGGCCGTCACCGACGATGAGGACCGAGTCCGGCGCGCCGACCAGGGCGCGGATGGACACCCGGACCACCAGCGTTCCGGCCAGGGCGCCCATCGCCCCGCCCAGCAGCGCCCCCGGCGGCAGCGCCACGGGGAACAGCAGCGGGGCCACCAGCATCAGCCCGCCCGTCACCATCGCGGTGACCCCCGCGGCCTTCAGGAAGCGGTAGCCGCGCGCCCGGTCCTCCGCGGCGACGCGCAGGTCGTACAGGTCCAACAGGTACAGCGTGAACTGGAACGTGACGACGAAGGCCGCGCCCAGCCCCAGCAACGTGGGCCACAGCGCCGCCATCGGCGGCCGGGTGCCCTCGGGCGCGAAGAGTGCCGCACAGGCCGCCGCGCCCATCACGCAGGCCAATGCGATTGCCGAGCTCTCGGCGAGAAAAAACGTCAGCTTCTTGGCTGAAAAATAGTGGTGAAAGACCCGGAGCACTTGCCCCTCCGACCAACCCGCCCGACTCACGACGACCCGCCCCCCCGACAAAGCCCTCCGCCCCTGCCCCGTCACCGGGAGCCGGGGCGGAGGGTCTTCCGCCTCTCTACTTCTGCTTCTCGTAGTTCTTCAGATACGGCGTCGCGTGCACCTCCGCGCCGTTGAGGACGCAGCCCAGGATGGGCGCGCCGGCCAGCTGCTCCACCGCCTGGTGCACCGTCTTGCCCGGCGTCACGTTGGCGCGGATGACCATCAGCACGCCGTCCACCTGGTGGCCCAGGATCGCCGCGTCGGCGAAGGGCAGCGTGGGCGGCAGGTCGATGTACACCTCGTCGAAGCCCTCACGCACCGCCTTGAGGAACTGCTTCATGCGAGGGCTCGCCAGCACCTGCGACGGCTCCTCCGGCGTGGCGCCGGCGGGGATGAGCGCCAGGCGCGTGGAGTTGAAGCGGCGCACCACGTCGCGCACCTCCACCTCGCCCGTGAGCAGCTCCGCCAGGCCCGTCTTGTTGCGCACCCCCAGCGTGTTCGCCACCCCGCCGCGCCGGAGGTCCGCGTCCACCAGGAGGATGCGCCGGTCCGGGTTCGCCCGGGCGGCCGCCATCGCCAGGTTGACGCTCGTCACCGTCTTGCCCTCGCCCGGCATCGCCGAGGTGAGCGCCACGACCTTCATCGGCCGCAGCTCCCGCATCCGCTCCAACCGGTAGTACAGGCTGCGGTACTGCTCCGCCGCCGCCGAGGCCGGCGCCGTCAGCGTCACCACCCGCCGGTCCACCGCGTTCGGATTCGCCGCGTTGTCATCCACCCGGGGGAGGAAGTTTCCCGCCCGCTCCATCGTCTGATCCATGTCCGTCTTCCGTCCTTTCCGTGGGTGTCAGTTCAACGAGGTGGGGTTCGACACGTTGTTGCGCGACCCCGACGAAGGCATCAGCACCCGCCGCTCCGTCTTGCCTTGCATGTCCGGCACCACCGCCAGCACCGGCAGGGTCAGGCGCTGGCGCACCTCCGTCCCGTCGCGCAGGCTGTCATCCCGCATCTCCAGCACCGCTCCCGCCAGCACGCCCAGGCCCAGCGCCACCAGCAGCACCATCACCATCCCCGCGAACTTGTCCGGCCGGGCGGGCGTCACCGGCACCCCCGCCGGGGAGATGACGTTGAACAGGCTCTTGGCGCTCTTGGCCTCCAGCTCCTGGGCAATCTCCGCCTCCACCTTGCGGCTCACCACGCTCTGGTACTTGGTGCGCGCGATTTCGTAGTCGCGGTTCATCACCGCCAGCTCGTGCGCCCACTTCGGGGTGTTGTTCAGCCGCGCCTGGTAGGCCTCCGCCTTGCCCTGCAGGTCGACGATCTCCTTCTGGATGCTGCCGATGAGGCTGGCCACCCGGGTGCGCTCGGCGCGCTCGGCCCACAGCCGGCCCTCGGCCTCCTTGCGGCGCTCCGTCATGCCGGCGAGCTCCGACGACATGCGCTTGATCTCAGGGTGGTCCTCCGTCCACGTGGTGCGGGCGTTGACCAGGGCCCGCGTCAGCCCGCTCTCCGCCGCCTCCAGCCGCCCCGCCTCGCTGTCCACCGCGTTGCGAGCCCGCGCCAGGTCCGAGCGACGCGCCTCCGCCACGCGCAGCTCCTCCGACTTGGTCTGCAGCTCGTGCGACACCCGCTCGAGCCCGCGCATGTTCATCTCCATCTGCTCGGGCAGCTCGCCCAGGTGGGCGACCTTGAACTGGGCAATCTTGTGCTCCCAGTTGGACACCGCCTTGCCCATCTGCACCATC
This sequence comes from Myxococcus sp. XM-1-1-1, assembly GCF_020037095.1. Taxonomy (NCBI): domain Bacteria; kingdom Pseudomonadati; phylum Myxococcota; class Myxococcia; order Myxococcales; family Myxococcaceae; genus Myxococcus; species Myxococcus sp. XM-1-1-1. The sequence goes on along the minus strand of NZ_JAIQDH010000006.1, from coordinate 356,413 downwards.
TCCTCGTTGAAGAGGTCCGTGGCGCGCGCCGCCTGCGCCTGGCGCAGCTTCAGGGTCTCCTCGGAGAAGATGGTGGGCAGCCGGTTGGCCACCTGCGACGCCACCTGCGGGTCGCGGTTCGCATAGGTGAGCTCGAACGCCGTCTCACCCTCCACGCGGACCGTCAAATCCTTGCGCATCTGCGCGACGGCCGCCTCCATGCCCTTCTCGGACACGATGTCCGGGTAGAGGTTCATCTCCTCGATGGCCTTCTGGAGCACGGGCCGTGCCAGCAGCTCCTGTCGAACGGTGAGCAACCGCTGCTCGATGAGCTCGCTCACCGTGCGCTGCACCATCTCCTCACCGGGCCGCTGCGGCTCCACGCGGACCACCACCGACGCCTCGTACATGCTCGGCCGGGTCAACACGATGGCCGCGCCCACCGCGAAAACCACTGCCGCGATGGCTCCCACCAACGCCTTGCGGCGCCACAGTGAGGCCAGCAGCTGGTCCGCCGTCATCCCACGCTCCATGACTCGCTCCTCCTCCAACCCACTCACGTGTTGTCACCACGCCGTCACGATGAGACGGACCGCGAATACGTTGCGCGTCAGGTCGCCCGCCACGCCCGCCGAGTCCGCCACGCCCACCTGGGCAATCCGATCCACCGCCCCCTGAGCCGCCACCTGGCGGCTGAAGCGGTACTCCACTCCGCCTCCAACTGCGTACCCCTGCGACACCAGGGGGGTGCTGCTGAACGTCGACCAGTCCCGCCCGGGCGCCCGCCCGTTGCGGAAGAAGCTGGCCGCGCCGAACGCCGACAGCTGGTGGTTGAACCTGCGCGCCAGCGACACCGTCGCGTAGTCCGCCCACAGGGCGTTCGCGAAGCCGCTCGCGCCCACCAGGTCATGTCCCACGGCGACTCCCAGGTCGAACAGCTCGCCCTCGCGCGCCAGCTCCAGGTTGACGCGAGGCACCCAGCCGCCCTCCTGCCCCGTCGGCGCCAGGTAGCGCACCGGGCCCGCCCGGGCGATGAACGTCGTCGGGCGGGTCAGCCGGTAGCGCAGCGTCCCCGCCACGCCGTGCGACTGGGACAATTCATTGTCATACAGGAAGCCCTGGTAGCGGTACTCCATGCCCAGGGTGAGCCGGCGCGTGGTGCGATACATCAGCTCCAGCGACGGCGTATGCGCATAGCCCGCCTTCTGGCCATCCTCGAGGATGCGCACCGCCTCCAGCCCGTAGCCCACGCGCACGTCCATGCGGTCCGTGGCGCGGCCCGTCAGGCCCACGCGGGCCTGGGTGTAGAACGTGGGCGACGTGGAGCGCGCCAGGCCGTCACGCGGCAGGGACATGGGGTCCGTGACGCGGAAGACCCGCACGTTGGAGTCCACCCGCAGCCTGCGAGACAGCAGGTGGCGCAACTCCAGCCCACCCCGGTGGTCCAGCGTCACCTTGCCCGAGCCATGCCGCATCAGCACGTCCGCGGCATAGAAGCTGTTGAGGTCCAGCCGCCCGTCGCGCCCCTGCACGCCCACGCGCGGCGACAGCTTCGTCATCAACTGGCCGCCCGTCGCATCCGGGCCGCCCAGGCGCAGGTCGTCGTCGTAGCGCTCCTCGGCGGAGATGCGCAGCCGAGGCTCCCACACGGTCGCCGCGGATGCCGCCGGCGCGGTGAGCATCAGGCCTGTCAGCAACCACTTCTTCCAGTCGCCCTTCACCGTCGTCCTCCCTCGCCTACGCCACCCTCGACCCATGGACCCACCGCCACCCGACTGCCCTCGACGCCCCTTCACGGCACGACGATGGTGTCGCCGGGACGCAGGATGACGTCCTGACCGCCGTCCGGAGAGATGAGGTCGCTGTAGCGCACCGGAATCTGCCCGCCGTTGCCGTCGCTGCGGATGACCACGATGCCGTCCGAGTTGGCGAAGTCCGTGAAGCCGCCCGCCAGGGCAATGGCCTGGATGAGCGACACGCGGCCGCGCAGCGGATAGGCACCCGGGTGCGTGACTTCGCCGGTGACGAACACGCGGCTGCTGTTGACCTCGCGGACGATGACCGTCACGCGGGGCTCCTGCACATACGACTGGAAGCTCTGCTTCAGCGACTCGGCCAGCTCCGTGGGCGTCTTGCCCGCCGCCTGCACCTCGCCCACCATCGGCATGGAGATGAAGCCATCCGGACGGACGGGAATGGTGCGGCTCAGCTCCGCGTCCCGCCACACCGCGATGTCCAGCACGTCCTCACGACCGATGCGGTAGGGCTGCTCGGAGTTGTCCACCTTCACCGCCGGCTGGTGCGCGCACCCGCCCAGCAGCATCACCCCCAACACCGTCCAGAACCCCGCGCTCGTCTTGCCCATCGTCTTCTCCCTCGTCTCGCTGCGGATGTCGTCCGAGGTCCCGCACCTCGCGGTGACCGTCGCTCTCGGCGCGGTTGCCATAGCAGCGGGTGTGCCACTGAGCCCTGTGAGGGAAAGCCCATGGATCGCCGTGGGTTACGAAACTGCCCACGTTGTGGCGTCGCGCGGGTCGGGAAGAATTACTGGCATCCGACAGGGTAGGAGTCTGGTCCTTTCGACAGTCCGGGCCCTGTTGATGGAAGACGATTTCCCACCGCGGGGCATGTGGGTTCTCAATCCGCACGGTGGGTGCTCGGCACGCGGTTTGAAGTCTGTTGAGCGGGAGGAGTTTTGTTTCCACAACGGGCCAGTGGGCCCAGCAGACAGGGAGCCAGCGGATGAGGAAGGCAGCGGGGGCGGTGGCGGCGGCGTTCGCGATGGGAACCGGTGTGATGGCGTGGATGGGCGTGGCCTTCATGGCGCAGACGGAGGCCGCGGCGCTGGGTGTCGTGGGCCTGGCCCTGTACGCGAGCAGCGCGCTGTTGAGCGGCAAGCCTGGCGAGGAGACGGCGCGCGGCATGGCCAACCAGGCCTGACGCCCGACGCCGTGACAGTAAAAAGGCCCGGTGTCCCCTGGGACGCCGGGCCTTCTTCTTTTCAGCCTCGCCCAAGACTCGGGGGTGGCTGGATGTCGTCCACGCGACGACCTCAGGGGATGGCGCGCACCACGCCGCCGTCCACGCGCAGCGCGGCGCCGTTGATGGCGGAGGCCTTGGGGCTGCACACGAAGGCCACCAGGGCGGCGACCTCGTCGGTGGTGGCGAAGCGCTGGAGCAGCGACGAGGGCCGCGCGCTCTTGAAGAACCCCTTCTCCACCGTGGCCACGTCCACGCCCTGCTGGCGTGACAGCTCGCCCAGGAACACCTCCACGCCTTCGGAGCGCGTGGGGCCCGGGAGGATGGAGTTGGCGGTGATTTGCGTACCGCCCAGGCCCTCGGCGATGCCGCGCGCGAGAGCAATCTGGGCCGTCTTCGTCACCCCGTAGTGAATCATCTCCACCGGAATCTGCACGCCGGACTCGCTGGAGATGAAGACGACGCGGCCCCAGTCCTTCTGGCGCATGCCCTTGAGGTAGTGGCGGCTCAGGCGCACGCCGCTCATCACGTTGACGTCGAAGGTGCGCAGCCACTCCTCGTCGGAGATGTCTTCAAAGGGCTTGGGCTCGAAGATGCCCAGGTTGTTGACCAGGATGTCCACGTGGGGCACCTGCTGGATGAAGCGGCCGGCGCCCTCGGCGGTGCCCAGGTCCACCGCGACGCCGCGCAGGCGCGCCTCCGGCTGCTTGCGGCGCACCTCGGCGATGGCCGCGTCCACGCGCGCCTGGGTGCGGCCGTTGACGATGACCTCCGCTCCCTCGCGCGCGAGCGCCTCAACGATTGCCAGGCCGATGCCCGCCGTGGAGCCGGTCACCAACGCCACCTTGTCCTTCAAGTCCAGGTCCATTCGTTCCCTCGTGAGAATGCGCGGCCACAGGTAACGCGCGCGGTGGGACCCCGCCAGCCCGCTTCACGCCCCGCCACGCCAGGGAAACCCCCATCCCGACGCATCACGGATATTCCACATTGCGGAATATCGGCAACGTGGTGTATCTCTCCGGGGCATGACGCGTGCCGCGCCCGGGGCAGTCCCTCAGGGGAGCGTCCGGCGGGAGTGGGTGCGATTCCATGCGGAAGAAGGCGACGAAGGCGGCCGTCGACAACTCGCGGGGGCTGCGCGAGCAGGGCGCGCGGTTCTTCGGGAAGCTGCTGGACTTCAATCGGGACCGCTCCGTGCTGCGCGACCCCGTCAAGCAGTTCTGCGACGCGCACGAGCTGAGCTCTCCCCAGAGCCACGTCATCATCTGGCTGGGCCACGAAGGGCCCTTGAACACGGGCGCCCTGTCGCGCCTGGCGGACATCCACGACAAGAGCATCACCGGAGTGGTGGACCGGCTCGAGGCCCGCGGGCTCGTCGAGCGCACCCGCCACCCCTCGGACCGCCGCAGCGTGGTCAACGCCCTCACCCCGGAGGGCCGGTCCATCTACGAGGGCATCCGCGAGCGCATCGAGACGGCGCTCGCGGGCTTCTTCGCCACGCTGCCCCCGGATGAGCTGGAGACGCTCTTCCGCCTCCTGGACCGCCTGCACGACACCGTGCGCGTCCCTCACGACTGACTCCGGAGCCGGGCCATGACAGACACCCCCGGCGCCCCTCACCTCTTCTCCGACCCCAGGCGGAGGCTCGGACGACCTCCACCCGCCCGCCTGGCTCCCACCATGAAGCCGCTCCACCGTCCGCCCTCGCCCGCTCGCGCGCGGGCCCGCGCCTCGCGCCTCGACGCGCTCAGGAGACCCCGCGCATGAAGCCCTTCTCCTCCTGCGTGTGCACGTATCCACCGGCGTGGCTGGTGCTCGCGCTGAACACCGCGCTGATGCCCTCGGACGCGCGCGCCCAGGAGCCGCCCCCGGACGCGCCCACCCAGGAGCTGTCCCGCGCCGTCCCCCCGCCCGAGGCACCGCCCGCACCCGAGCCGGAGCTGACGGGGCGCATCGAGCGCATCGACATCGAGGGCAACGAGCGCACCCAGGAGGTCGTCATCCTGCGCGCGCTGCGCACCCAGCCCGGGGAGCTGCTCACCGCCGGCGCGACGGAGGAGCTGAAGCGACGGCTGCTCAACCTGAAGCTCTTCGAGCACGTCGAGGTGCGCACGCGTCAGGAGGGCGACGGCGTGGCGCTGCGAATCAAGGTGGAGGAGCGCTGGACGCTGCTGCCCATCCCCATGTTCACCTCCAGCAATGGCCAGTGGCAGGCGGGGCTGTTCCTGTTGGAGAGCAACGTCTTCGGCCTGCACAAACTCTTCGTGCTCGGGGCGATGGCGGGCAACCGCGGCGGCAACGTCTTCTCGCTGTACAAGGACCCGGGCATCCGCGGCAGCCGGTGGACGGGCACGCTCTTCGGGCAGTACGCCAAGCTGGACCGCGAGCGTCGCGTGCGCGACATCGTCGTCGACGAGTACACGGACCGACGCCTGGACGTGTCCGGCGTGCTCGGCCACCAGCTCACGCCCGAGCTCAACGTGGGCGCGGGACTGTTCGGTATCTTCAACCGGCCGCTCCGCGCGAGCGAGGACGAGCCCGCTCCTGAACGGAGCCACGCGCAGGGCGTCAGCGCCGTGGCGGAGTATCTGGGACAGGACTTCCACTTTTTCTTCAATGAAGGGCTGTTCGCGCGTCTGAACCTGCGTCAGGGGTTCGACCTGGGGAGTGGTTCCCGGGACTACCGACAGGCGACCCTCACGGCCGCCTACACCCATGCGTTGTTCGGGAACCATGCGCTCACCCTGTCGGGCACGCTCGAATACGTGGATGGAGATTCCACCCTGGACGCGGTGCTGCTGGGACAGCGCACGGGCACGCGCGGCTTCACGCTGGCCACGCTCTGGGCGGAGCAGGCCGCCATCGCCACGCTCGAGTACCAGGTCCCCCTCTGGAGTCCCAGCCTGGCGACCTTCACCGCGCATGCCTTCGTCGACGCCGGGCACGTGGAGTGGAGGAATACAGTCACGCGCTACGTCGCCCCCGGCGCCGGGCTCCGCATGTACCTGCGCAGTGTCGCTGTTCCCGCCCTGGGCCTGGATGTGACGCGGGCTCCCCAGACCCGAGAGCTCGTCGTCAGCTTCGCGGCGGGCCTCTCCATGTAGTCGTGTCGTCCCCCAGACCGCGAGGTCCCTCTTGAGCACGCAACAGCGCACCGCCATCCTCACCGCCGCCACGCAGCACTTCGCCCAGCTCGGCTTCACCCGGGTGTCACTGGAGGACATCGCGCGGCGCGCGGGGCTGGAGCACGGCCAGGTCTTCCGCCACTTCTCCACCAAGGAGGCGCTGTTCATCGAGGTGGTGCGGCAGCACGGCGTGCCGGCGATGGAGGCGCTGGAGCGCGCCGTCGCCCGCGCGCCCTCCCCCGAGCAGCAGGTGCGCACCTTCGTGGAGGTCCGCCAGGAGCAGACCGAGCGCATCCTCCGGGAGCTGAACGTCTCCTTCGATGCCCTGCTCGACATCCTCCCGCTCATCGACCTGTACGTCGTGGACCTGCACGCGCGGGAGCTCGCCCTCCTGGAGTCCGTCTTCACCGAGGGCACGCGCCGGGGGGACTTCCACTTCCAGAGTCCGCGGAACGTGGCGGCCGCCATGCTCGCGAGCCTGCGGGAGGTGGAGCGGCTGACGTGGGCGGCCCAGTGCCTGACGTCCTCGGGGCCCGGGAGGCAGGCGTCGGACCTGCTGCACTGAGGAACACCGCGCGCGGCGACGCGGCCTTGCTCTATGGTGCGCCGCCATGTCGAAGACCCAGTACTGGCTCATCAAGAGCGAGCCGTCGGTATACCCGTACGCGCAGCTCGAGAAGGACACGCAGACGGAGTGGACGGGCATCCGCAGCTTCGAGGCCCGCAACAACCTGCGGGCGATGAAGCCCGGGGACCTGTGCCTCTACTACCACTCCAACGAGGGCAAGGCCGTGGTGGGCGTGGCCCGGGTGCTCACGCTGGCGACGGAGGACTCCACCGCCCCGGGTGAGGACTGGGCCTCCGTGAAGGTGGCCGCCGTCGTCCCCGTCAAGGCGCCCGTGGAGCTGGCCACCGTCAAGGCCACCGCCGCGCTGAAGGACTTCCCGCTCATCACCCGCAGCCGGCTCAGCGTGGCCCCCGTCACCGCCGAGCACTTCAAGCTCATCCTGAAGATGGGGAAGACGGCGCTGCCGAAGTAGCCGCGGCCTCCGGGGGCCGCAGCAGCGTCACCTTCGGCCCCGTGAAGCTGTGCCGCTGCACCAGCGCCCAGTACAGGCCCAACAGCCCCAGCGCGCCGGCGAACGTGTAGCCGGCGAGCTGGTTGGGCGGCAGCACGAACAGCACCATCACCACCCCGCACCACACCAGCGCGACTACGTTGACCCACGACGACGCGCGCCCCAGGTCCCACGGCCCTCGGTGCGACCACGTCCCGGAGCGGCGCGCGCGCAGGCCCACCCAGACGGGCAAGGCATAGGACGCGTAGAGCGCCAGCGTGCTCAGCGCCACCATGGCCGCGTACGCCTCGCTCCACAGCGCGACCAGGCCGCTGCCCGCCACCGACACCCAGACGGCGACGGCGGGACTGCGGAAGCGCGGCGACACGCTCGCGAGCCACTTCGACGCGGGCAGGCCGTTGTCGCGCGCGAAGGCGAACAGCATGCGCGAGTTGGACGTCACCGAGGACAGCCCACAGAACCACATGGCGCCGATGGCCACCCACACCAGCGCGCCGCCCAGCGCGGGGCCCAGGCCCTGCGTGAGCACATGGAGGAACGGGTTGGCGGCGGCGGCCGTGGTGGGCAGGTCCTGGATGGCCAGCGTCACCGCGCCCAGCAGGAGGTATCCCGCGACGGCGCTGACGGCCACGGACAGGAAGATGCCCCAGGGAGCATTGCGCGTGGGGTCCTTCGTCTCCTCGGAGACATGCGCGCTGGCGTCATAGCCGGTGAAGGTCCACTGCGCCTGGAGCAGGCCGATGAGGAAGCCATAGGCATACAGCGGCGTCTCCGAGCTGAAGCGCGTCATCAGGAAGGCCGCGTCCTGCTTGGGCGCGAACAGCGCGAGCGCGCCGATGAGCACCACCACCCCGCCCACGTGGTACCAGGCGGAGAAATCGTTGAGCCACGCGACGACGCGCACGCCCACGTGGTTGAGCACCGCGTGGGACAGCAGGATGCCCGAGTACAGCGGCAGCACGGACATGCGCTCGCGGGGCCAGCCGAGCATGTCCGCGAGGAACTCCGCGAGCCCGTAGTCGATGCCCGCCGTAATCGCGAACTGGCCCAGGGTGTTCAGCCACGCGGTGAAGAAGCCCACGCGGGGACCGCCGAGCATGGCGGCCCAGTGGTACAGCGCGCCCGCGGTGGGGAACGACGACGCGAGCTGCGCCAGGCTCGCCGCCACCGTGAGCGTCATCACCGCCACCAGCGGCCAGCCCACGCCCATCACCATCGGCCCGCCGAAGCGCAGCCCATGGCCATACAGCGTCACGGCGCCGGTGAGGATGGAGATGATGGAGAAGGAGACGGCGAAGTTGGAGAAGCCACCCATGCCGCGCAACAGCTCCTGCGCGTACCCCAGCCGCTGGAGCTGGGCGGCATCCTCCTCGAGCTGACGCTCCGAATCCGGAAGGTGGGCCATGCCTCCCAGGATACGCGGGCCCCCTCGTCCTTCCCTGGAGGGGTCCACCGAAAGAGCCCGCGTCTGTCCGGAACGCTACGGCTTGCGCGGGAAGGGGCCACCAGGGAAGGGGCCGCTGGGGCTGGGGCCGTCCTCGCCCGGGAAGCCCTTGCGGAGCTCGATGCGCTTCTGGATGCGCACCGTGCCCATCTCCGCCTCCACCTTGCGCCACAGCTCGGGCCCCAACAGTCGCTTGATGCGGACCATCAACGACAGGCGGTTCTTGCGCACCGCCGTCTCCGCGCGGCCCACCTCCTCCACCTGCTTGAGCACCGCGTTCTCATCGGTGGAGTCCGCGCGCAGCTGGCGCTCGAGCTGGAGCTGCGCGCGCTTGAGGTCCGCCTCCAGCGGGATGACGGCCTCGTTCGCGTCGAACGTCAGGTCTTGAATCTGCTTCGCCACGTCCCGGGGGATGCCCAGCTTCTCCACCACCTGCGGCGGGATGCCGTGCGCGGCGGGAGGCAGCGGGCCCAGCGGGAGCGTGCTGTCCGCGGGCCCCATGACGTGCAGCGTTCCCGGGCCGGAGCGGTGGATGACGACGTTCTCCGGTTCGGACTGGGCCTGTGCGGGCGAGGATGCGAGCAGCGGGCTCAACGCCGCCGCGGCCAACAACATGGACGTGCGAAGCTTCATGGCATCGACTCCTGGTAACTGATGGGTTGAATCGCCGTTCGGAACGGCGGTGCTTCCAGCGCGCGGGAATCCGGGGGGCGCAGCCACGCGGCCATCGCCCCGAAAGGTCGGTAGAGGTCATCGCGGTACACGGCGTCGCGCCGCGTGTAGCCACGGACCTCGGTGAAGAGGTCGGACAGCGAGGTGCGGCCCCATTGCGCCAGGGCCTCCGGCTCCGGCTCGGCCTCCGTGTCCGCGCGGCGCAGCTCCAGCTCGGACCGGGGCGCGGTGTCGTCGACCTGGACGTAGGTGTCTTCCGACACGCGGGGCGCCGGCGACTCGGACCGCGTCAGCCACGTCAGGGTGAGGACACAGCACGACGCCACCACTCCCGCGACGACACGGCGGCGCACCCTGCGGCGGCGCACCTCGCCCAGCACGGCCTCGCGAGTCACCGGCGTCAGGGGCGGCGTCACGGGCAGGCGCAGCCGCGACGCCGAGGCATGCACGGCCGCGAGCGTCCGGCATTCCTCACAGCCCTCCAGGTGGGCGCGCGCCTCGGGAGGCCACGGGGGCGAGGACTCCAGGAGGATGGGGGCCACGTCGTGGCATCTCATGGCGTTTCTCCTTCGAGGGCCCGCTCGGCCTTGAGCTTCTTGAGCGCGCGATACAGGTGGATGCGAACGGTGCCCCGCTCGATGCCCATGGCCTCCGCGACAGCGTCCAACTCGAGTCCCTCCAGGTAGCGAAGGCTGAAGGCCGTGGCCTGCTGCGACGGGAGCGCCCGCACCGCGCGGCCCAGGGCCCGCCAGCGCTCGGCGCCGACGAAGCGCTCCTCCGGCGACAGCTCCAGGGGCGTGCCCCCATCCAACGCATCACGCAGCACGTTCCACACGCGCCGCCTGCGCAGGTGGCTCATCGCGCGGGACACCAGGATGCGCCGCAGCCATGCGGGCCCCGCTTGCAAGTCCTTCAAACCGTGGCGCTTCTCGTAGGCATCAGCCAGGGTTGCCTGCACCACGTCCCTCGCCTCCTCCGCGTCCCACACCAGCCGCCGGGCCAGGCGCAGCAGCCCGGCCTGCTCCGCCTCCAGGAGCGACTCGAACCCGGGCGCGGCGGTGGCGCGCGCTGGAGTTCCAGGCTCCTCCAGGATGGCGGTACCCTTCACGGCGGAAAGACCTCCTCGACGGCTTCCACGGAATGAGGACGCACGAGGTCGGAAAACGGCATACTCGAAAGCGTGAGCCCCTCCGAAATCCGACGGATTCCCGCCGCGGAGACCCGTGGCCTGCGCCGCGCCGTGCTTCGCCCCCACCAGCCTCCCGAGGCCGTCGTCTATCCTGGAGATGACGACCCGGACACCGTGCACCTGGGCCTGTACTCGGAAGGCCGCCTGCTCGGGGTGGCCTCCATCTATCGGGAGCCGCCACCTTACGCCCTGAAGGCCATCACCGCGTGGCGCCTGCGGGGCATGGCCGTGGAGCACGGACGCCAGGGACAGGGGCTGGGCGCGGCCCTGTTGAAGGCGTGCATGGAGCACGCCGTGACGCAGAAGGGCACGCAGGTGTGGTGCAACGCGCGGTCGACCGCCTCGGGCTTCTATCGCTCGCTCGGGTTCATCCAGCACGGAGAGCAGTTCGAGCTGCCCGGCATCGGGCCCCACCACCTGATGTCCCGCGAGCTGAGGGAGCCGGGGCGATGAGCACCTCGCCGGACCTGGACGCGCTGCGCAGCGCCATCGAGAACCTGGACGAGGAGATTCTCGACGCGCTCCGCCGCCGCATGGACCTGGCGGACGACGTGGCGCGCTCCAAGCTGGCCACCGCGGCGCCGTTCCGGGACCAGCGTCGTGAGGACCTGCTGCTGCGCCGCATCCGCACGCGCGCGTCCGAGCACGGGTTGGACCCGCACGAGACGGAGCGCATCTGGCGGCTGGTCATCGACATGTCGGTGGCGCGGCAGCAGGCGCTCGTCACGCGGCTGGACACGACGCCGCTGCGCGTGGGCTATCCGGGCGTCGAGGGCTCCTACAGCCACCTGGCCGCGCGCAGGCTCTACACGGGCCGCGCGGGCGGCGTGCTGCTGACCGGGTTCGACGATGCGCGCGAGGTGGTGGAGGCGGTGCGGCGCGGCGAGCAGGACCTGGCGCTGCTGCCCATCGAGAACACCACCGCCGGCAGCATGAACGAGACGTACGACCTGCTCGCCGAGGGTGGCGTGGTCATCACCGCGGAGCTGGTGAGCCAGGTGGACCACCGGCTGCTCGGGCTGCCGGGCGCGAAGCTGGAGGGGCTGCGCGAGGTCATCTCGCATCCGCAGGCGCTGGCGCAGTGTGAGGCGTACCTGCGCGAGAAGCTGCCGTGGGTGCGGGCGGTGCCGGACTCGGACACGGGTGGCGCGGCGCAGAAGGTGCGTGAGCGCAACGACGCCACGGTGGCCGCCATCGCCAGCGAGACGGCCGCGCAGCGCTTCGGCCTGGAGGTCCTGGCGCGCGAGCTCCAGCCGGAGTTCGACTACACGCGCTTCGTGGAGGTGGGCCGCGAGCCCACGCCGCTGGCGCCGGGCGTGCCGTGCAAGACGTCGCTGCTGATGGTGCTGGAGCACAAGCCGGGCACGTTGGGAGAGATGCTCCAGCGGTTGACGCTGCGGGGGGTGAACCTGAGCAAGCTGGAGTCGCGGCCCATCCCGGGGCGGCCGTGGCAGTACCGGTTCTATGTCGACGTGGAGGGACATGCGGCCTCCGCGCCGCTGACGGCCGCGCTGGAGGACATCCGGCCGCTGACGTCCTTCCTGCGCGTGCTGGGCACGTATGCCCGGGCCGAGGGAAGCCATGGATGAGTTGTCGCCCTCGGAGATTCGCGTCGCGTTCCAGGGAGAGCCGGGCGCGTATGGGGAAGAGGCCCTGCGGGTGTTGTATGGGCCGGACGTCGAGGCGGTCCCCTGCCCCACCTTCCGCGCCGTGTTCGAGGCGGTGGCCGAGGGCCTCGTGGACAGCGGCGTGATTCCGGTGGAGAGCTCGCTGGGCGGGCCGGTGGCGGAGAGCGTGGACCTGCTGCTGGAGCATGACCTGCCCATCTCAGGTGAGCTGTCGCTGCGCATCCACCACTGCCTCGTCGCGCCCCCGGGACTCGCGCTGGAGGACGTGGAGCAGGTGCTGTCGCATCCGCAGGCGCTGGCGCAGTGCGCGGGCTATCTGCGGCGGCGCGGCCTCAAGCCCGTGCCCGAGACGAACACCGCCATCGCGGCGCGAAGGGTTTCTCGCGAGGCGCTCCCGCGCACGGCGGCCATCGCCAGCAGCCTGGCGGCGGAGCTGTACGGGCTGGTGGTGCTCGAGGACGGCGTGGAGGACTCGTCGGACAACCACACGCGCTTCGTCACGCTGGGCCAGGAGCCCGAGCACACGTGGAAGCGGCGCAAGACGGCGCTCGCCCTGACTGTGCCCAATGAGCCTGGGGCGCTGTACCGCGTGCTGGGTGCGTTCTCCGCGCGCGGGCTGGACGTGTCCCGACTGGAGTCGCGTCCCCAGCGTCGCGCGTGGGAGTACGTCTGGTGCCTGGATGTGGAGGGCGCGCTGGAGGAGGCGCGCGTGCGCGAGGCGGTGCAGGCGGCGCAGGCGGCGTGCATCACCTTGCGCGTTCTCGGCAGTTACGGCGTGGCCTGAGTCGAGCGCCACGCGGGCGCTCTCCAGAGACTGTGTGGCTTGCGTCGAGCACCTCGCCGCGCGGGCTTCATCAGCCCGTCGCGATGGCTCCCCGCGCATGGGCACGCCTCGCGGATGCGCCGTCGCGACGGCGTGGCCTGAGGCGAGCGCCACGCCGCGCGGGCGTCATCAGGCCGTCAGGCCGTCGCCGTTCTTCACGGCGGACTGGTACGCCTCGCGGATGATCTGCGTGTAGCGCTGGAGCGCGCCGAGCTGCTCCATGCGCAGCGCCTGCGGGCCGTCGCACAGCGCGGCCTCGGGCTGCGGGTGGAAGTCCACCAGCACCATGGACGCGCCCGCGATGAGCCCCTGGCCAATCGCGTGGAAGATGTCCGGCAAGCCGTCCGGCGGCAGGTCCGCGCGGCCGATGGCGTGCGACGGGTCCACGCACACGGGCATGCGCGTGAGCCGCCGCACCACGGGCACGTGCGCGAAGTCCACCATGTTGCGGTGCGGGTCACCCAGGTGCGTCTTCACGCCACGCAGGCAGAAGACGATCTTCGGGTTGCCCTCGCTCGCGATGTACTCGCAGGCGTTGAGGGACTCCTCCAGGGTGATGCCCATGCCGCGCTTGAAGAGCACCGGGAACACGCGCTGCTGACCGATGGACTTGAGCAGCTCGAAGTTCTGCGCGTTGCGCGTGCCCACCTGGAGCATGACCCCCGTGGCGTTGCCCGAGCGCTCCAGCGCGTCGCGAATCTCGTCGATGTGGCGAGGATGCGTCACCTCCATCGCCACGACCTTGATGCCGTGCTTCCCCGCGGACTCGAACACCCACGGCAGGCACGCCGCGCCCAGGCCCTGGAACTCGTACGGGTTGGTGCGAGGCTTGTACGCCCCCATGCGCGTGGTGCGGATGTCGTGGCGCGCGAGCGCCGCCATCATCGTCTCCACGTTCTCCTTCGTGTCCACCGCGCACAGGCCCGCGAACAACTGCACCGAGCGCTCATCGAACGTCACGCCGTTGTACTCGAAGCCCGTCGTCGTGCGCTGGCCCTTGTGCCGGCCGATGACCCGGTACTTCTGCGACACCCGCACCACCTGCCGCACGCCCGGAATCTGCTCGAAGACCTCCGTGGGCACCTGGGCCGTGGAGCCCAGCAGGTACACCTCCGTCACCGTGAACTCCGCGCCCTCGATGACGTGAGGACGCGGCGTCACCCCCTTGTACTGGGCGGCGGCTTGGAGGACTGCGGACACCACGGACTCGGGTGAGTCCGGCTCGAGCATGACGATCATCTTCGGAATCTCCAGACAGCTCTGTCTTGTAGGTCTTTGAGTGGGCGCGGACCGGGTCGCGCGACTTGTAACATCGGGGACGCGCGGATGCGTCCACGCGCGGGCACGCGGCCCGCCCCGAGCGAGCGGACGCCTCGGGGCACGCGGCCCCCTGCCCCGCTGCCTGCTTCAATGGCCCGCGGGCCGCAGCCGCAGGGCCAGCTGCGCGTAGTGGTCCCGCTGGGTCGTGTCGCCCAGGTTCTCCCAGATGTCGGACAAGGCCTTGGCGGCCTCGACGTACGCGGGAGACAGCTCCAGGGCGAGCTCGAAGGTGTACCGGGCCAGCCGATAGCGCGCCTTGTCGGGACGCCGGGAGCCTCGGGTGAGCAGCGCGTTGCCGCGCTCGTAGACCTCGATGGCGGCGGCCTCGCGGTAGCCGGGCTCCGGGTTGAGCTGGGTGGCGCGGCCCATCAGCTGGGCGGCGGCCTCGGGCTCCCCGAGCTCGAGCTGACACAGGGCGGCCTCGCGATGCGGGTCCGCGGCGGACGGGTCCACCTCGATGGCGCGCTCGAAGCAGTGCAGGGCCTCTTCCGCGCGGCCGAGCCGAGCCAGGGACGACCCCCGCGCCGTCAGGGCCGGGAAGTGCTTCGGGTCCACGGCGAGGACCTTGTCGAAGGCGGAGATCGCGGCCTCGTGTTGGCCTGACATCGAGAGGCTGGAGCCCTCGTTGAACGCCGCGAACAGCAACTTGGACATCGTGCCCCCAGGGCAAGGGTTGCCCGGCCATGCCGTTGGCCGTTCATCCAGCCTCGCACCGTGGAGCACCCAGTGGAAAGCCGTTCCAGGTCGTCCCGGCTTCGTCCGACTGATGGGAGCCATCCGCTCCGCTCGGGGCCACCCCGGGGCTCGAACCCCATGAGTGGCTCCCTTGACGCTCCGTTCAGAGGCGCAGACCCGCCTGGACACCAGCCCACATCAGGACGTCGCGGTCCGACGACTTGGAGAACCGGCTGAGCGCCGTCACCGGCTCGCCGTCCGTGGCGTGCAGGATGTTGAAGGTGGGACCCGCGAAGATGGCGAAGCGCGGCGCGAACGCGTAGCCCACCATCAACCGCCCCTGGTGCAGCATCCGGTTGTCCGCGAGCGCCCCGCCCCACTCGTGGATGGTGTTCGACACCACGTCCACGTCGAAGTAGAGCCGCTCGGTCAGCGGCACGTGGCCGCCCAGGCCCACGCCCGTCGTCCAGTGGCTGGGGCCCCGGTGGTCCGGCACCGCGCCCATGCCCACCACCAGCGTCGTGTAGAGGTAGCGGCTGCCCACCTTGAGCGCGACGTTGGCGTAGTTGAAGTCGTTGCCGTAGGCCTCCACGTGGAACTGGCCGTTGCGCACGATGTTGAGCAGGCCCACCGGCACGCCGGACTCCAGGTTGTTGGCCACGTTGACGATGCCCAGCTGCAGGCCGTTCATCTTCCCGGCGACGTTGATCAGGCCCACCTGCGCGCCCGTCACGTCTCCGCCCACGTTGATGAGCGACAGCTGCGCGCCATGGAGGGTGTTCACGCGGCTGACGCCCACCGCCATCTGCACGCCGCGCATCGTCCCGGCCACCCAGCTCATGCCCACCGCGGCCTGGTAGCCGTCCATGTCGCCGTTCACCCAGCTGCTGCCCACCGCCATCTGCACGCCCCTCATGGACGCGCGCGACACGTTGGCGCCCACCGCGAGCTGACCGAGGAAGCCGCCCTGGCTCGCCATGTTGAGGCCCACCGCGGCCTGCAGGCCCTCCGCCCTGCCGCTGACCCAGTTGCCCCCCACGGCGAGCTGCGCGCCCTCCATGATGTCGCGCGCCACGTTGCCGCCAAGGGCCGTCTGCACGCCGTGCGTCTCACCCGAGCCCCAGTTCGCCCCCAGCGCCATCGCGAAGCCATCCAGCCGCCCCATGGTCGCCAGCCCCAGGGAGATGGAGAGCGCGTTGTCCATCTGCTGCCCGCCGCCCCACAGGTCGTTCGTCTGGAGCTTCGGGGCCAGGCCCAGGTTGACGAAGCGGAAGTTGCCGCGCGCGGGAGCCAGGGGCTCGACCATCGGCCCCTGCGCGCCGGCCACCGGAGCGCCACCGCCACGCATCGCCGTCAGCTCGCCCTGCATCGCCACGAACGCCGTGTGGGCCAGCACGGTGCGGCCCGCGTCGCCCACCGTGAGCACCGCCTGGGAGCTGGCGCCGCGCGACTCCCGCGTCACCGTGTAGCGGCCCGGCTGCAGCCCCAGCTCGGTGGAGCGGCCCGCCAGCTTGTTGAGCTCCACCACGAGGCGCCCGGGCTCGTCGCGGATGAACAGGCGCCCCTCCACGTTCTCGTCCATGACGAGCACCGCGGAGGTGGTGCGCAGGTCCGTCATCACCAGCTCGCCCGTGCCGGCCAGCTCGATGTCATAGGCCGGGTGCTGCGCGCCCGCGCGCGTGCGCTCCGTGCGCGCGAGCGTCTCGTGGAAGGCGAACTGGTAGGCCTCGTGCAGCGTGACGCGGCCATCCCCCGTGGCGTCCGCCGCGCCGCGCAGGCCCGACACCAGGTTGTGCGTGAAGAACGAGCCGCCGATGCGGTCCGACTCCTGCGACACCTCGTCCTCGGACGACGAGGTGAGGATGGCGTGGCCCCGCACGGCGGTGGACGTGTCCACCAGGAACGCGGGACGGCGCACGCCGCCCTTCGAGCGCGCCAGCGTGCCGGAGGCGCACGAGTCCAGGATGGCGATGCGCACGTCCGCGGGGAGCTGCTCCAGCGCCTGCCGCAGCTCGCGGTAGCCGAAGCGGTCCTGATGCAGGAGCAGCCCCTCCTCGTCGGAGTGGCCGGAGTAGTAGATGAGCGCCTCGGTGCGTCCGCCCGGCGTCTTGCCCGCGGCGACCATCGCCTTGAAGCGGGCCAGCGCGCTCTCCAGCGCCTTGCGGTCGCCCTCGAGCAGCATCATCCGGTCCTGCCGCTGCACGCCGCCGAGCTCCTCCAGCACCTGGCCGAAGGCGTTCGCGTCGGTGACGGCGTAGCGCAGCTTCGCGCGGCCCGCGCCGCCGTCGTTGACGCCCACGAGCAGCGCGAACCGGCGCACGGCGACGGGGTTGGACGCAGGGGTACCGGCTGGGGCCGCCGTGGCCAGGGTGGGAAGCAACAGGGACAGGAACAGGAGTGACCGCGCCATCACGGCACCTTCTCCAACGTGAAGGATGTCTGGGCCAGGGTACCCGGAAGCGGGAGCGGCCGGGTGCTCGCCTCGGTGGGCTGACGTGCGAGCTTCCGCGCGGACTCCAGCACGAGGCCCACATCGATGGGTGAATCCGAGGTGACGAAGAAGAAGCGCTCGAAGGAGGGGGCGTCGTCGAGCTCGTACGCGTGCGCCAGCGATACCGCGTCCCCCTTCTGCAGCCGGGTGCTGCCCACCAGCGTGGTGGGGTGGTGGAGCGTCACCGCCCCCCGGCCATCCACGGACACCACCGTCCCGTAGCGCCGTCCGCCGGCGAGGTAGCTCAGCTGGAGCAAGTCGCCGCGCCGGGCGCGCGTGCGGTCCGCGAGCAGCTCCGTGGAGCCGTCATGCTGCCGGTACACCAGGAGCCGCGCGTCGCCCTTGATGCCGACCGTCTCCTCCATCAGCTCCACCCGCGCGGGCACCAGCGCCGGGGGCTCCGCCAGCCGCTCCGGCTGGGCCGACAGCATGAGCAGCACCAGGGACGCCGCCACGGGCAGCCCCATGGACAGCCCATGCCAGCCCGGGTCGCGCGCCGCGCTCTCGCGCTGGACGTCCGCGGTGCGCGCGCGGCGGGCGACCTCCCGGGCGAAGTCCTCGGGGGGATGACGGGCCAGCGTCTGGGCCGAGTCCGCCTCCAGCCGCGCCAGCCGGGCCCTCCCGTGAGGCTCGCGCTCCAGCCGGGCGCGAGCGTCGGCGAGCGCGTCCGGGGTCAGCTCGCCCAGGGCAATCCGCTCCAGCAGCCAGTCAGGGGTGCACAGGGCCATGCTCACGAAGCCTCCAGCGCGGTCCACAAGCCCCATCTCCAGGCCTCCGCCGCGCCCTCCGCCCACTGGAACACCACCCTGCCCTGGAACTGTCACCTGCCCGTGAGGACACGCCCCGGCGTCGAGTGGCGCAGGTGCGCGGATGTGGGCCCCGACTCGGGCGGGGGCTAATAGGTGAGGACCATCAGCTCCTCGTCCACGTAGGCGCCGCCGATCTTCAAGGCCCGGGGCTCCACGCCGTAGGTCTGGAAGCCGACGGAGCGGTACAGCGCGTGCGCGGACGTGTTGCCGGCGACGACGGCGAGCAGGAGCTGCTCGACGCCGGGCAGCTTGCGTCCCTCCGAGATGGCGGCCTGGAGCAGCCGGCGGCCCAGCCCGCGCGACTGCGCCTCCGCCGGGACGTACATGCCCCAGACCACGGCCTTGTGCGCGCTCTTGCGCCGAGGCTCCCGGCGCACGCCCACCATGCCCACCAGCTTCGTCCCGTCATAGGCGCCGAGCACCCGCTGCGAGTCGCTCGACTCCAGCCGCGCGCGCATCTCGTCGAGCGAGCGCAGGGACTCCTCCTCGAACGAGGTGCCGAACGACTCCGGGTGCTCCTTGAGCGCGCGCAGCCGCAGGGCGAAGAAGGCCTCCACCTCCGAGGGGAAGATGGGGCGCAGGGCGATGTCCCCCTCCCCGCTCGAGCGCCCCTCCTCCTTGAGCACCGCGGTGAAGCCCCGGACGAAGTCCGGGTAGCGCGGCGTCCAGCCCAGCTCCTTGAGCCGCGCGTTGGAGATGGCCCGATCTCCCCGGAGCGACTCGTGCAGCGTCTCCAGAGGCACGCGGGGTGGAGGCGACATGCCCAGCCGGTGCGCCAGCCAGGTGACAGTCTCCTCCAGCGGCGCGGCCCGGTCATCCGCCGCGCAGTAGAGCGCGCCCGGCGTGCCGCGCTCGAGCACCGCGAGGATGGCCGCGCCCAGGTCATCGACGTGGATGCGGGAGATGCGCCCGCCTTTGTCCGGGAGCCGGAGGTTGCCGGAGAGCAGCCGCGAGTGCGCGCCGCGCCCCGGGCCGTAGATGCCGGCGATGCGCAGCACCATCGCGCCCAGCGGCAGGTAGCGCGACTCGGCCTCCAGTCGCGGCAGCGACGCGGGCCAGGTGACGTCCACCGGCGTGTCCTCATCCACCACGCCGCGCGCGCCGCCGTAGACGCCGGTGGAGGACAGGTACATCAGCCGCGCGGGGGGCTGGGCCGAGAGCGCCTGGGCCAGGGCCACGTCGAGCCCGGCCTCGGGCGGAATGGAGACGACCACGTGCGCGCCCTTCGTCTGGAGCAGCGCGGCCTCCAGCGAGGCGACGCGGGCGCCCGCGCGCTGGAGCTCCTCGCGGCGGGCGGTGTCCCTGGTGGTCGCGAGCACCTCTCGCCCCGACTGGGCCTGGCTGACGGCGAGCCTCGTCAGCGTGTATCCGGAGCCCAGCAGGACGAGAGGTGGCGTCATGCCCCCCGCGATAACGGGAGCGGGGGGCGAACGCAAGGCGGGACGTGTCGACTACAGCTCCGCGCTGGCGCGCGGGTCGATGATTCCGCACTCCTTGATTTTGTAGAGCAGCGCCTTGTAGCTGATGCGCAGCTTGCCGGCCGCGCGCCGCTTGTTCCACGCGGTGCGCTGGAGCATCGCGAGGATGGCCTCGCGCTCGGCCAGCATCGCCGCGCGCTTGCCGATGTCCTTCAGCGACAGCTCGCCCGTCGGCGGGGGCGGAGGCGGCGGCTGGGGCACGTCGAACGGGTTGACGTAGCGCGGCGCCGGAATCACCGTGTTGAGCGGCTCGTGCACCACGGGCGTCGGCGCGTGCGGCTGCATGTGGGACAGGGCCGTGGCGCCGGCCACGTTGCGCGAGGGCATCTCCAGCACCTGGACGGACGAGGCCGGCGGCGCGCGCACGGGCTCCTCCATGCCCCGGCCGCCGTAGACGCTGTCGTCGCCGGCGTACGCGGTGGGCAACGACGGGGCGCTCGCGGGAGCGCGGCCCTCGCCGTGGAGCTCGTCGAGCACCAGCGTCGGGTCCTTCAGCACGCACAGCCGGCGCACCATGTTCTCCAGCTCGCGCACGTTGCCCGGCCAGTCGTAGTCCGCGAAGGCCTGGAGCACCTCGGTGGGCAGCTCGTTGACGCCGGAGATGTACTGGCGGCCGTACTTCTTGAGGAAGTGGTCCGTCAGCGGCATCACGTCCTCGCGCCGCTCGCGCAGGGGCGGCAGCCGGATGGCCACCACGTTGAGGCGGTAGTAGAGGTCCTCGCGGAAGTTGCCCAGGGCAATCTCCTTCTCGAGGTCGCGGTTGGTCGCCACCACCACGCGGCTGTCCACGCGCACGCTCTTCTTGCCACCGACGCGGAAGAACTCCTCGTCCTGCAGCACCTGGAGCAGCTTGGCCTGCAGCCGGATGGCCATCTCGCCAATCTCGTCCAGGAAGATGGTGCCCTGGTCGGCCAGCTCGAACTTGCCGGGCTTCTCCGCCGTGGCGCCCGTGAAGGCGCCGCGCTCGTGGCCGAACAGCTCGCTCTCCAGCAGCTCGCCCGGCAGCGCCGCGCAGTTCACCTTGATGAAGGGACGACCGCGGCGCTGGCTGCGCGCGTGGATCTCACGCGCGATGACCTCCTTGCCCGTGCCGGACTCGCCCAACAGCAGCACCGGGACGTTCTCGTTCGCGATGCGCTCCACCAGCGCGCGCGCCCGGCGCATGGACGGCGACGTGGAGATGAGCACGCGCGCGTCCGCGCCCGTGTCCACCACCGGCCGGGGCGCCACGCCCTGGACCACCGGCTGACGCTCCGGGGCACGCGTCCCCAGGGCGCGCGCCAGCGCGTCCTGCAGCTCGTCATTGCCCAACGGCTTGGACAGGTAGTCGCTGGCGCCCATCTTCATCGCCCGGACCGCGTCGTCCGCGCCCGTCAGGCCGCTGAGGACGACGACGGGGGCATTGCCCCCCTGCCCCCGGTAGCGGCGCAACACCTCCAGGCCGCTCATCTCGGGCATGACGACGTCCAGCAACACCGCGTCGAACGAGCCTCCCGCGAGCATCTCCAGCGCCTGCGCGCCACTGGACGCACAGCGCACCTGATAGCCCGCGCTCCCAAGCAACTCGGACAGGAAGGTGCGAACCGACTCCTCGTCATCCACCACCAGCACCGCGATCCGATCCATCCCCTCGCCTCCGCTCGCCCTCTGCATCGAACCTCCGCCCATCCTCACACCGAGAGCCGGGTCATGGACCCGGTCAGTCGACGAAATTCACGCGTGCGCCGCATCTCCTGCTGCGCCGCGCTCAAGAGCTGCATCGGCGTCCCCACGGTGTCCGGGAAGCTCACGGCCCCCAGCTCCAACGTGGTGCGCACCACCCGTCCATCCACCTGGAAGCGGGCCGCCTCGAACCTCGCGGCCACCCGCGACAACAACACCGGCACCGCCTCCGCGGGCGTGCCCGGCAACATCAGCGCGAACTGGCTGTCGCCCACCCGGGCCACCGCGTCCGCCTCGCGGACCGTCTGCCCCAGCACCACCGCGCTGTACACCAGCAGACGCTCCGCCATGCCCCGCCCGTACTCCTTGCGAAGCGCGCTCCAGCCCCCCACCTCCGCCGCCACCACGGAGAACGTCCCGCCGTAGCGCTCGCACCGGCGCACCTCCAACCCCATCAGCGCCAGCAGGAACGGCTTGTTGTAGACGCCCGTCACCGGGTCATGCAGCGCCAGCGCCGTGTCCTCTTCCTCACCCGCCGCGGCCCGCAGGACCGCGGCCTTCAGCCGCAGCTGCGCGTGCAGCTTCACCGCCAGCTCCGCCCCGCTGCCCCCGCGCGGCACCACGTCCACGCACTGCCCCTTCTCCAGGCAGTGCTGGTAGGCCCCCGCGTCCTGGGGGTCCACCATGTACAGCAGGGGCACGGTGCCTCGGCTGAGCTGCCGCAGCCGCCGGGCCACCTGCACGGCGCTGAAGTCGGGCGCCTGCACCGCGAGGATCACCGCCTCCGGCCGGATGACCTCGAACAGCGGCACCGCCGCGTCGAAGCGAGTCACGGGAACCACACGGAAGCCGGCCTCCCCGAGGAGCATCCGGGTCCGCTCCAGGTCGTCCGCCCTCGGCTCGATGAGCAGCACGGTGGGCGGCTGTCCCGCCTTCCCCACCCGCTTGCGTCGAACGCTCACCACATCCGCCTCCCCACCAGAATTTTCTCCACCGCTCCTCCGGCGCGTGCCCGGAATTACAGTCTCCAGCCCTTCCCTGACCTCTTCATCCCCCCGGATTTCCTGGGGAAGGGCATTCGGCTACCCATCCTGGGCAGCGGTTTTAGCAATGGACATGCCACCTTGGACTTCACGCAGCCGGGCCTCCAGCTCGGCCTCCGTGACGCGGTATTTGAAGGCGGGCACCCCGTCGATGACGATCACCGGGATGTCGTAGCGCCACCGCTCGAACAGTTCCGGGGACTCCAGGATGGAGATGAGCCGCAGCTCGAAGGGGATGCGAGCGCGGACGGCCTCCACGACGTCGGCTGCCTTGTCGCAGAGCGAGCATTTGGGTTTCGAGTAGATCTCGACTCTCATGGCGTGCAGGATGGACGGCCGATGCGCGGCCTGACTGGTGACTTCTCGACGATGCCCCTCAAGGACCTCGTCGTCTACCTCGGGAACCGACGGGCCACGGGCTCGCTCAAGGTGGAGCGCGGGGACGTGCGCAAGCAATGGGTCCTGCGTGACGGGCAGGTCGTTTGCGCCAGCTCCAATCAGCCTCGGGAGTTCTTCGGTCAATTCCTCATCAACATGGGGCATCTGACGGAGGCCCAGTTGGAGAAGGCCTTCGCCACGCAAGCCCAGACGCGGGTGTTCCTGGGCAAGGTGCTGGCGACGTCGGGAGTGGTGCCGGAGGCGATGGCGCGCTCGACGTTGAGCCACAAGTTCCGGGAGATGATGTTGGACGCCTTCCACTGGCAGGAGGGGGAGTTCACCTTCGAGGCCTCGGACACGGCGCCGGACATCGCCGGGTTGGATGTGGAAGTGGACCTGGTGGACATCCACCGCGAGGGCGAGTTCCGGGAGACGGCGTGGGAGGCCATCCGCGCGGTGTTCCCCACGGGCGGCACGCGGCTGGCGGTGGACGAGCGCAAGCTGCCCGAGCGCAAGCCCGGCAGCATGGACGAGCGCATCATCCAGCTCATCCATGACGGGCTGAGCATCGACGGGATGGCGCGGGCGCTGCACGCCACGGACTTCTTCCTGTACCAGCGGCTGTACGCGCTCTATCGCCTGGACGCGGTGAAGGTGTCGGACGAGGCGCCCGTCCCCGTCACGGCGGCGGTGGTGGAGGAGGAGAAGCAGGAGGGCGGCGTCATCGGCGCGGAGTCGTCCTCGGACGAGGTGCTGCAGGCAGCGCAGCTCTTCCTGGACGCGGGCAATGTCCGGGATGGCGAGGCGCTCGCGCGGCAGGCACATGAGATGTCGCCGTCGCCCCGCTCCGCGGCGCTGGTGAAGTCCGCGCAGGAGAAGCTGCTGGCCGAGCTGCGGCGGGAGCTGATGGACTCGGCGAAGGTGCCGGCGCTGCTGGTGGCGCCCGCGAACCTCAAGACGCTCCAGCTCACCGCGCCGGAGCGCTACCTGCTGTCGCGCATCGACGGACGGCGGGACATCGCCGCCATCGTCCACGTGTCGCCGCTGCAGGAGCTCGACGCGCTGAAGTTCCTCCACGGCTTCGTGGACATGGGGCTGGTGAAGCTCACCACGCGGTAGGAGGCCACGCGGGCAGAGCGGTCAGTGCTTGCCCGCGGCGGACGCGGGCGCGGTGACTTCGACGGGCGCGGGAACTCGCTCGAGTCCGAGCCGGATGGCCTCACGTCCGAGCCACGTTCCCCGGATGCGCCACTTCGGGTCATTGACCACGAGCGCGGCCACGGCGACGCGCGGGTTGTCCCGGGGCGCGAAGCCGACGAACCACGAGTAGTCCCGGAAGGGATTGCGGTCCGCGAGCGTGCCCGTCTTGCCCACCGCGTCGTCCACGCGGAAGTGCCGCTCCCGGAAGACGCCGCGCGCGGTGCCGTGCGTGACGGTCGTCTCCAGCATGTCGGTCAGCGCCTTCGCCGCCTCGGACGTCAGCACGCGCTCGGGCTCCTCGGGGGGCAGCAACACGCCGGGCCGAGGCTCGGGCTCCACCAGCACCGGGTCCACCCACAGCCCATCGTTCGCGGCCACGGACGCCACCAGCGCGCCGTGCAGCGGCGAGAGGTAGACATCCCCGAACCCCGCCCCCGTGTTCGCCAGCGCGAAGCCCTCCTCCGGCACCGCCGCGAGCGACACGTCCGTGGGCACCACGAAGTCGATGGCGCGATTGAAGCGGAAGCGCGCGGCCATGTGCCGCAGCACCTCCGCGGAGAGGTGCTTCTGCGTCAGCTTGGCGAAGATGACGTTGGCGCTCTTGCCCATCGCCATCGCCAGGGAATAGCAGGCCCCGTCCCGCTCGCTGTCCTCCAGGTGCCGCTCCGTCAGCCGCCGCTTGCCGCCGTGGAAGCACTCCTCCATCTCCGGCGAGACACCGGCCTCGAGGAGCGCGCTGCCCGTGACGATCTTGAAGATGCTCGCCGCCGGGAACACCGCGCGGAACGGCAGCCCCCGCAGCTCCGGCTGCGCCGCCGAGTGCTCCGCCAGCGCCAGCACCCGCCCCGTCGACGGCTCCAGCACCACGGCCGCGCCGTACGGCACCTCGTAGTCGCGGAGGATCTTCGTCAACTGCGCCTGGAGCACCGGGTCCACGGTGAGCACCTTCTCCTCACCGTTCTTCTCCTTCACCACCAGTCGCTCACCCTGCAGCTTCGCGCGCGCCAGCAGGTCCTGGGACTTCGCCATCGTCCGCAGCGTGGTGATGGGAGGCGCCGTCAGCCGCGAGGGCACCGGCGAGGGCGGCACCAGCCCGGGCACCGTCACCAGCGTGGCCAGCCCACCGTCCGCCCCGCCCTGCACCGCGGCCGCCGCCACCGCCTCCGAGTCCGAGCCGCCGTCCTCTCCCGGAATTCCCTGGGCCTCCAGCGGACCGCCGCCGCCCGCGTGGGCCCCGGGCCCCGCGTCCTCGGGCGCCATCGCCACGCTCCCCGCCTCCGGGGAGGACGCCACGACGCCCGCGTCCTCCGGGCCCACGGCCGGAGCGCTCCCGGGCGGGGACGCGTTCGCGCCCAGCAGGAGGGAGAGCGGCAGCAGGGCGGCGGCGAACAGGAGTCGTCGGCGAATCGTCATGTGCGGCGCGAGGGGGGCGAGGAGGGGGGAGGCAGGCGAATCCTAGCGGCTGGCGGCCCGCTGTCCACGGACGCTTCCCTGCCCGCCCGAACGGCGCCCTCGTCAAAAACCAGGCGACGGCGTGTGCACCTCCCCAGTAGGGTCCCCCACACTTTGGACGGACTGAAAGAAACCCTGGTCATCTGGAGCGCGGAGCTGCGCCGGGCCGTGCGCAGCGGGCGCGCGGTGGTGCTGCTCGGGCTCTACAGCATGTTCTCCGCGCTGGTGCTGCTGGTGGTCGGCTGGCTCGCCCGTGAAGTCCGCGCCGCGGTGAACCAGAAGCTCGCCGAGGCCGGCGGCGCGGACGCGGACACGTCCGCTCGCTTCGCCGAGGAGATGCGCAAGGGGGTGCTGGGCTTCCTCACCAGCAACGACACCGCGATGATGGAGGCCCTGGCGCAGGTGCCAATCGAGGTGCTGCTCGTCTTCAAGGTCACCCTCTTCTTCCTGCCCGCCTACGTCGCGCTGATGGGGTTCGATCAGATCAGCGGTGAAGTCGGCCCGCGCTCCATGCGCTACCTCACGGTGCGCGCCCGCCGCTCCTCGGTGCTGTTGGGCAAGTTCCTGTCCCAGGCGGCGCTGCTGGTGGGCCTGGTGCTCGTCATCGACCTGGCCATCTTCATCTACGCGCGCATCGCCAACCCGGACTTCGGCTTCGCCGCGCTGAGCCTCAACCTGCTCAAGTTCTGGATGGCCGCCATCGTCTTCTCGCTGTCCTACGTGGCGCTCACCACGCTGTGCTCCAGCCTCTTCCGCAGCCCCGCGGTGAGCCTGGTCTTCAACTTCATCCTGCTGTTCGTCTTCTGGCTGATGGACACCGTGGGCCGGGCCTCCAGCGCGGTGGACGCGGCGTCGGGCCAACAGGAGGGAGCGCTGCGGTTCCTGCGCTACCTGTCGCCCTCCTATTACGCCGGGGACCTGCTGCACCCGAGCTTCACCGAGTTCGGTGTGAGCGGCGCGGCCTACGCGGGCTTCGCGACCATCTTCCTGCTGGGGGCCTACGGCGCCCTGCGCGCGAGGGACCTGTGAGCGAGCTGGCCATCGAGTTGTTCGGCATCACCAAGCGCTTCGGCCCCAAGGTCGCGGTCAACAACGTCAGCTTCTCCGTGCCCAGGGGCGCGGTGTACGGCCTCATCGGCCCCAACGGCGCTGGCAAGACGACCACCTTCTCCATGATGTGCGGCTACCTCTATCCGTCCGAGGGCACGCTCAAGGTCATGGACGTGGACCCCACCACCCCCGGCGCCCTCAAGGGCCGGCTGGGCGCCCTGCCCCAGGACGCGGTGCTGCCCCCCGGCTGGGAGGTGGGCGCGCTCCTGATGTACTGGGCGAAGCTGTCCGACCTCGACGCCCCCGAGCGCGAGGCCCGCGAGGCGCTGGAGAAGGTCGGGCTGATGGAGGCCTGGAACGTCCAGACGCAGGCGCTCAGCCACGGCATGGCCAAGCGCACCGCGATGGCGCAGGCGCTCATGGGGCAGCCCCCGCTGGTGCTGCTCGACGAGCCCACCGCCGGACTGGACCCCCGCATCGCCGCGCAGGTGCGCCAGGTCATCAAGGACATGAAGGGCCGCCAGACAGTGGTGGTCTCCAGCCACAACCTCCAGGAGCTGGAGGAGCTGTGCGACGCGGCGGCCATCCTCGACAAGGGCACGCTGGCGCAGGACGGCAGCATGTCCGAGCTCACCGGCCAGGGCGCGGAGTTCCGCGTGCAGATCGCCCGCGGCACCGTCATCCCGCCCGAGATCGCCACCCTCCCCCACGTCACCGACGCGCGCCTGGAGGGCGAGCACGTCCTCGTGGTGCGCTTCGGCGGTCAGGTACCTCCCGAGGAGGTCATCAGCCGCGTCGTGGCCCACCTGCTCCAGAGCGGCGTGCTCATCCTCGGTGTCAGCCGCGGCCGGCGCCTGGAGGATCGCGTCCTCCAGTTGCTGTAGCCACCGGGTTTCAACCCACCTTGCGGACCCAGCCCACGTAGCTCGTCTCCCTGCGCTCCAGGCGGACGAGCTCGTGGCCCGTGGCCTCGCACCAGGCGGGCAGATCCGCCTCCAGGCCCCTGTCGGTGGAGACCAGCTCCACGAGCGTGCCGACGGGCAGCCGCCGCATCGCCTTGGCGATCTCCAGGATGGGCACCGGACAAGGCCTGCCGGAGGTGTCCACTCGCACGCTGTTGTCCATCCGCGAACTGTCTCCCATGGGTGAGATCCGAGCGTGCGGAATTTTTCCGAGAACCGCCCAGTTTTCGGGCCCCTGAGGGGCCTTGGTGGCGAGCCCGGAGGGCTTCCACTCGGCTTGCGTGTCTGGAAATCCCTCTGTTAAGTACCCCGGCCCTCTCGACTTTTCTCGTACATCCACGCTCGGGGCCGGAGTCGGACCTATGGCGAAGGAGCAGAACCCACCCATGAAGCCCAATATCATCGTGGCCTTGCTGGTCGGCCTGGTGCTTGGTTTCGTCGGCGGCCGCGTCTACAGCGGCTCTCCCACGAAGGCCGAAACCAAGCCCGCCGCTCAGGCTGGTCAGGCCAACCCCGCGCGCCGTCCGGTGGACCCCACCGTGTTCAAGGTTCCCGTCGAGGGTTCCCCCACCCGGGGCAACCCCGAGGCCCTCGTCACTTTGGTCGAGTTCTCGGATTACGAGTGCCCCTTCTGCAGCCGTGCGAACGTCACGGTGGAGAAGCTGGAGGAGGAGTACGGCAAGAAGCTGCGCGTGGTGATGAAGCAGAACCCGCTCTCCTTCCACGCTCGCGCCAAGCCCGCGTCCCTCGCGGCGCTGGCCGCTGGCGAGCAGGGCAAGTACTGGGAGATGCACGGCAAGCTCTTCGCCAACCAGAAGAAGCTGGATGACGCCTCCCTGGAGCAGTACGCCAAGGAGCTGGGCCTGAACCTGGACAAGTGGAAGGCCGACATGGCCAGCCCCGCGCTGTCCGAGGTCATCCAGAAGGACCAGACGCTGGCCGGCCAGCTCGGCGCGAGCGGCACGCCCGCCTTCTTCATCAACGGCCGCTTCCTCTCCGGCGCGCAGCCCATCGACAACTTCAAGGCGCTCATCGACGAGGAGCTCGGCAAGGCCGAGGCCCTGGTGAAGGGCGGCGTCCGCCCGGCCCAGGTCTACGCGAAGATCATCGAGAAGGGCGCCGAGCGCGCCGCCCCCAAGGCGGCCCAGCAGCAGCAGCAGGCCCCCGCGGTGAAGAAGATCGACGTGCCGGCCGACTCGGCCTCCTTCGGCCCGGCCACCGCCAAGGTGACCATCGTCGAGTGGTCCGACTTCGAGTGCCCGTTCTGCAGCCGCGCCGTCCCCACGCTGACGCAGATCAAGAAGGACTACCCCAAGGACGTGCGCGTGGTGTTCCGTCACCAGCCGCTGTCCTTCCACGCCAACGCCAAGGCGGCCGCCGAGGCCTCCGAGGCCGCGCGTGAGCAGGGCCGCTTCTGGGAGTACCACGACAAGCTCTTCGCCAATCAGAAGGCCCTGGACCGCGCCTCCCTGGAGAAGTACGCGCAGGAGCTGGGTCTGAACGTCGCCAAGTTCAAGGCCGCGCTCGACTCCGGCAAGTTCAAGGCGAAGGTGGAGGCGGACAGCGCCGCTGGCAGCGCCGTGGGCGCCAACGGCACCCCGACGTTCTTCGTCAACGGCCGCGAGCTCGTGGGCGCGCAGCCCTTCGACGCCTTCAAGCGCCTCATCGACGAGGAGATCGCCAAGGCCGACAAGCTGCTGGCCTCCGGCACCAAGCCCGAGGAGCTGTACGCGAAGCTCAACGCGGACAACGTGGCCAACGCCCCGGCCGCCGCCGCCCCCGGCGCCCCCGCCGAGCCGCCCGTCCAGAAGGTCGACGTCGGCAACGCCCCGGTGAAGGGCCCCGCGAACGCGCCCGTCACCATCGTCGCCTTCTCCGACTTCGAGTGCCCGTTCTGCAGCCGCGTGGTCCCCACGCTCAAGCAGATCGAGGACCAGTACCAGGGCAAGGTGAAGGTGGCCTTCCGCAACCAGCCGCTGCCCATGCACGCCAACGCCAAGGCCGCCGCGGCCGCCGCGCTGGCCGCGCACGAGCAGGGCAAGTTCTGGGAGATGCACGACAAGCTCTTCGCCAACCAGCGCGCTCTGGACCGGGCCTCGCTGGACAAGTACGCGCAGGAGCTGGGCCTGAACGTGGACAAGTTCAAGGCCGCCCTGGACAGCAACAAGTTCGCCCAGCAGATCGAGGCGGACGCGGCGGACGCCGGCCGTCTGGGCGCCACCGGCACCCCGACGTTCTTCATCAACGGCCGCACCCTGGTGGGCGCCCAGCCGTTCGACGCCTTCAAGCGCGTCATCGATGAGGAGCTGAAGAAGGCCGGCGCGGTGGCGGCGGACCGCAAGTAGTCCGCTCCTCGCAGCCCTGAAGCACTCGAGGCCGTCGGACCGCTTGGGTCCGACGGCCTCTTGCTTTCACGTCACGGGGCCTGGGACGTCAGGACACGGCGATGGCGTCGATCTCCACCTTGGAGCCGCGCGGCAGCGCCGCGACCTGGACGGTGGCGCGGGCCGGCGGGGCGCCGGTGAAGTAGCGGCCGTAGACCTCGTTGACGCGGGCGAAGTCACCCAGGTCCGTGAGGTAGATGGTGCTGCGCACCACGTGGCTGAAGTCCAGCCCGGCCGCCTTGAGCACCGCCTGGAGGTTGAGCATCACCCGCTCCGCCTGGGCGACGACGTCCCCCGGCACCATCTCCATGGTGACGGGGTCCAGGGGAATCTGCCCGGAGAGGAAGGTCATCTTCCCCGAGTCCACCTGCACCGCCTGCGAGTACGGACCGATGGCCTTGGGGGCCTGATCCGAGTGGATGGTCTGTCGAGCCATGGAGCGCACCTCGAGGAGTCGGGCGGCCGGAGGTGGCCGCCGGATTTTCCTGGGCGCTCTACCACGAATGGCGGCCCTTTAGATTCGCTCCACGGAGTACACGCCGCTCAAGCGCTCGATGGTGCGCATCAGGTCCGTGAGCTGCTTCAGGTCGGAGATGATGACCTCGAAGGTGTTCACGGCCCGGTCATCCCCGGTGGCCCGACAGTTGGCCTGGGAGATGTTGACGCCCTTCTTCGAGAAGATGTTGGAGATGTCCGCCAAGAGGCCCGTGCGGTCCGCGGTGAGCACGCGCAGGGTGACGGGGCGCTTGAAGTCACCGCGCACATCCCAGCTCACGTCCACGCGCCGCTCGGGGTCCGTCGCGAGCGCCTTCTCGCACCCCACCGTATGCACCGTGACGCCCCGTCCCCGGGTGATGAAGCCGGCGATGGGGTCGCCGGGGACGGGGTTGCAACACCGCCCGAAGCGCACCAGCACGTCATCCACGCCGCCAATCTGCACGCCGCTGCGGTTGCTGCGGCCCACCAGGCGCTTGGCCAGGTCCGTCACGCGCGACAGGCCGGGCAGCATGGACGAGCCCCCCGAGGGCGCGCCGTTGCCGGAGGACTCCCCTCGCGGCGTGGCCTCCGCCTCGTTGCGCTTCTCCTCGGGCACCAGCCGCTGCACCAGCTGCTGCGGCGTCACCTTGCCGTAGCCCACGGCCACCAGCAGGTCGTCCTCGACGCGGAAGCCCAGCTCCTCGGCGACGCGCTTCACCTCGCCGTTCTTGAGCAGGCGGTTGAAGTTGAGCTGGAAGCGCTTGAGCTCGCGGTCCGTCAGCTCGCGGCCCAACTGGAGGCTCTTCTCGCGCTGCTGCTGCTTGATGAAGCCGCGGATGCGCTGCTGCGCGCGGCTCGTCTTGACGAAGGTGAGCCAGTCCTTGGACGGGTGCTGCTGCGGGCTGGTGAGCACCTCCACCGTGTCGCCGTTCTTCAGCTTGTAGCGCAGGGGAACGATTTTTCCGTTCACCTTGGCGCCCACGCACCGGTTGCCCACGTCCGAGTGGATGGCGTACGCGAAGTCCACCGGCGTCGCGCCGCGAGGCAGCGAGCGCACGTCGCCCTTGGGCGTGAAGACGAAGACCTCGTCGGTGAAGAGGTCCACCTTCACCGTCTCGAGGAACTCCTTGGGGTCCTTCAGGTCCTGCTGCCACTCCATGAGCTGGCGCAGCCAGGCGAACTTCTCGTCATCCTTGGAGATGACCGCCTTGCCCTCCTTGTACTTCCAGTGGGCCGCGATGCCTTCCTCGGCGATCTTGTGCATCTCCGCGGTGCGGATCTGCACCTCCACGCGCTCGCTCAAGGGGCCAATCACCGTGGTGTGCAGTGACTGGTACATGTTCGGCTTGGGGATCGCGATGAAGTCCTTGAAGCGCCCCGGCACCGGCTTCCACATCTCGTGCACCAGGCCCAGCGCCTCGTAGCAGGCGGGCGCGGTGGGCGCGATGATGCGGAACGCGATGATGTCGTGGATCTGATCGAAGTCGATGCCCTGCGCCTTGATCTTCTTGTAGATGCTGTAGACGTGCTTGAAGCGGCCGCTCACGTCGCCCTTCAGGCTCCGCTCGGCCAGCTTGGTGCGCACCAGGTCGCAGGTGTCCTCGATGTACTTCTCGCGCTCCTTCTTGCGCTTGTTGAGCTTCTCCTGCAGCCCGAAGAACTCCTGCGGCTTCACGTAGCGGAAGCTCAGGTCCTCCAGCTCCGTCTTGATCCAGGAGATGCCCAGCCGGTTCGCCAGGGGCGCGTAGATGTCCAGCGTCTCCTGGGCGATGCGCGCCTGCTTCTCCTCGTTCATGTGGTCCAGCGTCCGCATGTTGTGCGTGCGGTCGGCCAGCTTCACGAGGATGACGCGGATGTCCTGCGCCATCGCGATGATCATCTTCCGGAAGTTCTCCGCCTGCTTCTCCTCCTGGGAGAGGCTGGCGGACGCGGAGAACTTGGACAGCTTGGTGACGCCGTCGACCAGCTGGGCCACCTCGGCGCCGAACAGCTCCGTGAGCTCCTCGGCGGTGGCGAGCGTGTCCTCGATGGTGTCGTGGAGCAGCCCGGTGACGATGGACGCCTCGTCCAGCTTGAGGTCGGCGAGGATGCCGGCGACCTCCAGCGGGTGGACGAGATAGGGCTCTCCCGACTTCCTCAGTTGGCCCTGATGCACCTTGGCCGAGTAGACGTAGGCCTTCTTGATGATGTCCAGGTCGGGGTCCGGGTGGTACGAGGAAACCCGTTGGAGGATGTCGTTCAGGCGGATCATCGAAGCAGGGGGAATCGTAACTTCGTGCCGGAGGGGGGGCAACGTTGCCCCACAGTGCCTGTCACATTTCTCTTCCGGGATTGTCCCACCCGTCGCGTTCGCTTTCGTTGACCCGACGTTTTACGCGCTCGTAGATTCGCCTCCGCCCATGTCACAGCTCTTGTTGTCGGCTCTCTCCGTGGTTTGCCCGAACTGTGACGGGTTCAATCCGCCGCGCTCGGCCACCTGTGTGCTGTGCGGCCAGGCCACGGGGGAGGCGCCCACCGCCAAGGCCCCCGCGTCCAAGCCGGCCACCACGGGCCGCCCCCCGCCCGCCGTGACACCCCAGGGAGGCCGCCCGGCGGCCGTCGCCTCCTTCCCCGGGCCTCGGGGCTCCGAACCCGTGGGTCCTCCCACCACCCCGCCCCCGCCCAGCGCCATTCCGCCGGGGATGAGGCCGTCCGCCCGGACGCCGCCCCCCACGGCCGCCGCGGGGTTGATGGTGGAGCGCCCCGCGAACACCCGGTCTCCGGCGGCGCAGCCCGCGGGCAACGCGCCTCCGTCCCTGGCGCCCCGAGCCGCGCCGCAGGGCCCCGCGAACACCCGGCCGCCTCCGCCGGTGCCCGACGCGGCGATGCCCGGACGCACGGGGACCTCCGCCCCGGCCGTGGCGGCGCCCCGCCCTCCACCGGCGGCCTCGCGCTTCGGGCTGGCGGTCATCGCCGGGTCCACGCGGGGGCAGCGCTACAAGCTGCCGGTGACGGGGTGCGTGGTGGGCCGGCAGCGCGGCGCCATCCTCTTCCCGGATGACGGGTTCGTCTCGCCGCTCCATGCGACGTTCCTGGTGAAGGACGGCGCGCTCTTCGTGCGCGACGAGAACAGCGCCTCGGGGGTGTTCGTCACGGTGGCGGGCACCGAGGCCATCACGGCGCGAACGCACTTCAGCGCGGGCCAGCGGCTGTTCCGCTTCACGGGGCGCCTGGAGCCCGTCGCGCCGGTGCCGGGTCGGCCCACGGTGTACGGCGCGCCCGTGCCGCTCGGGCAGGCGGTGTACGGCGTCGAGGAGGTCATCATGGGCGGCCGAGGTGGCCGCGCGGTGGTGACGGCGGCGCCCCTGCTCACCCTGGGACAGGCCCACTGCGACCTGAGCTTCCCGGGCGACGAGGGCCTCGCGGGTCGGCACTGCGAGCTGTCCCCCACTCCGACGGGCGCCTTGCTCAGGGACCTGTCCGGAGGACTGGGCACCTACGTGCGAATCCCGCCCGGCGAGGAGCGCCCGCTGCGACCGGGAGACCGCGTCCGCCTGGGCCAGCACGTGCTGCAGGTGGAGACGCTCGCCTGAGCGAGCGGGTGTGCTCCGTTCGGGCGCCCACGGACGTCCCACGAGCAGCACGCATCAGAGCATGCGCGGGAGCGCATGACCGCTTCGGGCGAGACGAGTCATGCCTCGATGAGGCCCGATAGCAAGCCGGGGCCTCGCGAGGCTCGGTGCCGCCACTGAAGATGGCCCCTCCGCGGAGCGGCACCTCTTGAGGACGACGCTTCCGCGGTCTCAGCATGTCCGTGGCAGCACGCCCCCCGCCAGTGAAGACGAGCACCCCGCCCTGCATGGGAACGAGGCAGGGTCGGCGCGGGCAGGCAACCCCCACCTGACGCCACCGCACTGACGCTACGGAGCGGCGGAGTCGCGCGGGCGGGCCCCCCACCCGACACCACCGACCCACGCACCGACGCTACGGAGCCGACGGGCGGGCCACGCTGCCGCCCAGCCGCTGCTCGATGAGCGCGCGGGCCCGCGAGTCCCGCACGTCGCGCAGGTGACGCATCCACCAGTTCCGGGCCTCATCCTGCTGGTCCCGCTGCCAGTAGACCTCGCCGAGCTTCAGCGCCAGCTCCGGGTCCGGGTTCGCCTCGAACGCTTGCCGGTAGCTGGTGGCGGCCATGTCGAGCTTCCCCCGCTCCAGGGACTGATCGCCATCCTGGGCGTGCTTCTTGGACAGCTCCAGGTTGCGATCGGGCGCCGGAATCAGCCGCTCGTACAGCGGCTGGTCCGCATCCGAGGGGATGACGCTCCCCGTCCTGCCGGGAACCGGGGCGTTGGAGGGAATCGCGAAGGGCGAGCCCCCGCCCTTCCCCGCGCCCTGCGTGTAATAGATGTAGGCGTAGAAGAGCCCCGCGCCCAGCACCAGCAACACGGTCAGCGACTTGAAGAAGAACGCCAGTCCACCCCCACCGACGCCGGGCTGCGTGGGGACGACGGAGTCGGTCTTCTCCCGCGTCGCGGGCATCACGTCGGCGCTCGAGGGCAGCGGCGAGAGCACGTCCGGAAGCGCGCGGACCGTGGCCTCCACCGTCATCTCGCTGCCCCACCCGGGGGCCGTGGCATCCCGGGCATCGTCGGGGCGGCCGCCGGACTTGCGCGGCAGCGGCGCCAGCACGGCCGAGGGCTGGGGACGCCGCGAGCCCGCCGCCTCGCGACGGCGCTCCTTCTCCACCGCCAGCAGCTCCGCGCGGAAGGCCTCCGCGTTCGCCGGGCGATCATCCGGGTCCTTGGAGAGCGTGCGCAGGATGAGCCGCTCCATCGCCGGGGAGATGCGCGCGTCGGGCCGGCGCCGCGTCGGCGGCGGCGGCTCCTCGGTGAGGTGCTTGGTGGCGAAGCCCACCGCCGAGTCGGACTCGAACGGCAGCAGCCCCGTCATCAGCTGGTAGAGGATGACGCCCACCGCGTACAGGTCCGAGCGGTGGTCCAGCTGCGCCCCGCGCGCCTGCTCCGGCGACATGTACTCGGGCGTGCCGCAGACGAAGCCCGCGCGGGTGAGCGCCGGACCGTCGTCCGTGGAGTCGGTGATCTTCGCGATGCCGAAGTCGAGCACCTTGACGAAGTCGGGCTCGTTGCGCCGCTGCTCCACCATGATGTTCTCGGGCTTCAGGTCCCGGTGGATGACGCCCGCGCCGTGCGCGTCCGACAGCGCGCCGAGCACCTGGCTGACGATGCGCACCACGCGCGCCTCGCCCAGCGGCCACTCGCGGCTCAGAATCTGGTGCAGGTCCTGCCCCGCCACGTACTCCATGGCGATGAAGAGCGCGCCGTCCTCGGCCTGGCCGAAGTCCAGCACGCTGATGGAGTTGCGGTGGTTGAGCCGGCTGGCCGCCTTGGCCTCGCGCTGGAAGCGCGCCACGGTGCGCTCGTCCGACAGCAACGTGTGCCGCAGCACCTTGAGCACCACCACCTTGTCGAGGGAGATCTGCCGGGCCCGGAACACCCTGCCCATGCCCCCCTCGCCGATGAGGGCCTCGACCCGGTACTTCTGGGCAATCGTCATGCCGACGTAATCGTCAGCATCCGCCGTGCGCACGAGGGTCGCGCCGCAGGCCGGGCAGAAACGGGAGGATTCTTGGGCGTCAGCGCCGCAGGAGGGGCAGTGCAAGTCAAACGTCCCCGAAGGGTGGGGCTGGAAGTTCACCACGTCGCTCGGGTGATGAGCAAGCCGCGCGCAATGCGAGCAACCGCGCCCCACCCCTGGTAGAACCCGCCCAGCCCCATGGAAGCGATGGAATACTGCCCCCGCTGCGACACCGAGAACCCCCGGGATGCCACCGTCTGCCGAGCCTGCGGCTCGCCGCTGCGCTCCGGCACCATGGTCATGGCCGTGGCCAGCCTGTCCTCGCGGCCCCAGGTCTCCATCCGCGTGGTGCGGGCCGATGGCGGCCCCGAGTCCGTCGTCCGCATGCAGCGCGACACCCTCACCTGCGGTCAGCAGGGTGACATCCCGCTCCCGGACGACCCCTTCATCATGCCCGTGCAGATGCGCTTCTTCTTCTCCGGCGCGCGCCTGGCCGTGGAGGACGTGGGAGGCGCCAACGGCGTCTTCGTCCGCCTGCGCCAGGAGCGGGAGCTGTCCCCCGGAGGCGAGCTGCGTCTGGGGCGGCAACGGCTGGTGCTGGAGCCCATCCCCACCGCGACGCCCGGCCCGGGAGGCACCCAGGTCTGGGGCTCACCGGATCCCGGCTACCGCCTGCGGCTCATCCAGCTGCTGGAGGGGGGCCTGAAGGGCGCGGCCTATCCGCTCCGCGAGGGCGACAACCTGCTGGGCCGCGAGCAAGGCGACCTCACCTTCCCCACCGACGGCTTCGTCTCCGGCCGGCACGCGGTGCTGCAGGTGCGCCAGGACCGGCTGACGGTGCGCGACGTGGGCTCGTCCAACGGCACCTTCATGCGGCTGGCCGGGCCGACCTTCGTCGACAACGGTGACCACTACCTCATCGGTCGGCAGCTCTTGAGGGTGGAGATCCAGGCACCGCTGGCCTGAGGCACCGCCCCGCGCTTTGACTCCCCGGGCCGCACGGGACATCTCCTCCCGCGCGGCCCCAAGGACCCCCACGGCCATCAGCCGTAGGACTTCTCCTTCTTCTCCTGCTCTTCCTTGCAGCGGATGCAGAGCGTCGTCACCGGACGCGCCTCCAACCGCTTGGGGGAGATGTCCTCCTCGCAACGCTCGCAGACGCCGAACGAGCCGTTCTCGATGCGCTCGAGCGCCTTATCAATCTTCTGCAGCAGGAACTTCTCGCGGTCGCGGAGTCTGAACACCATCGACTGCGCATACTCGGAAGAGGCCAGGTCGATCTCGTCGGGGAGATCGTCGGTGTCGAAGCTCGACTCCTCCACCAGGGTCTTCTTGGCGCTCTCGAGCAGGCTCGCCTTGCTGTCCTCGAGCATCTTCTTGTAACGCTTGAGATCTTTCTGGTTCACAGCCTTCGCTCCAGTACGCGAGGGTTTTTGGGCCCTGTCCCCCAAAAAAAGGGCCCGAAAGCTTTATTCAGGGAGCCTTCGGTGTCAAGCTGACGTGGTCACGAACTGCGGGTGAAGGGAGGGGCGTTTGAGCGAGAACACGAAGTTCGATCGGGAGTTCCTGCGCTCGGCCCTCTCCCTGGCCGCGAAGAGTGACGTCGATCACTTCCTCTACATCTGCGACACGCCCATCCCTCCCGAGGAGCTGCGCGGCAGGCCTGCTCGCAAGAAGCTCGTGTACGCGGTGACGCTGGACAAGCTGGCACAGGAGCACCAGCTCAAGAAGGTCCGCGCGCTCGTCATCCCCGCCTACGACTACTCGCGCACCGAGCGGGTGAAGGTGGCGCTCGTCTCCGCGCTCTCCCAGGGGGCCTTCAAGGAAGGTGACCTGGTGCTCTGCATGACGGGGCGCGTGGGCCGCGCTCCCGACACGCTGATGCAGATGCGAATCGGTGGCTCGTTGGATGACCGGCTCGCCATCGAGGGCGTGAAGCTGGGCGAGGAGTT
This sequence comes from Myxococcus sp. XM-1-1-1, assembly GCF_020037095.1. NCBI lineage: Bacteria > Pseudomonadati > Myxococcota > Myxococcia > Myxococcales > Myxococcaceae > Myxococcus > Myxococcus sp. XM-1-1-1. The sequence goes on along the minus strand of NZ_JAIQDH010000006.1, from coordinate 318,588 downwards.
CAACTCCCAGGTGGTGGACGCGCTCATCCAGCTGGCGCTGCAGATCGGTCAGGAGGGCTTCGAGGGTCACCCCATCGGCACCATCATCACCATCGGCGACCACACGACGGTGCTGGAGAAGAGCCGGCAGATGACCATCAATCCGTTCCAGGGCCTCTCCGAGGCGGAGCGGAACGTGCTGGACCCGAAGATTCGCGAGGCCATCAAGAACTTCAGCGTGCTCGACGGCGCCTTCGTCATCCGCGAGGACGGCGTGGTGCTGGCCGCGGGGCGCTACCTGTCCTCCGCGGACGAGGCGGTGAAGATTCCGCTCGGCCTGGGCGCCCGGCACGCCGCCGCCGCGGGCATCACCTCCACCACGCACTGCATCGCGCTGGTGGTGAGCCAGACGTCCGGCGCGGTGCGCCTCTTCAAGGGCGGCAACATCGTCCTCGAGCTCCACCAGACGGCACGCCGGACCTGAAGCCTCAGTCCGCCTTCTCCCGCAGCTCCTCGCGGTAGACCTCCGCCAGCGCGTGCGCGCGCTCCACCTCGTCGCGCGCCGCGTCCACCACCAGCGCCTGTTCGAAGCGCGCCACGCGCTCCTTCAGCGCGTCGGTGACGATGCCGCCCATCACCAGGCGCGCGGAGGCGCTCTCCCGCTCACGGCGCAGCTCCTCCACGCGCTCGCCCAGCTCCGCGGCGGCCTCCAGGAGCAGCGCACCGTCGGCCTCGGCACGCTCCAGCGACTCGCGGGTGGAGGCGAGGAGTGCCTCGGCCTGGACGCGGTCCTTCTTCAGCACGGCCACCGCCTTGGCGTCGGAGCGGGACTCCGCGGTGGCGCGGCGCGCGTCCAGCTCCGTGAGGCGGCGCGTGTAGCGCTCCACGGCGCGGGTGAGCTCTCCCTTGAGGGCGAGCAGCGTGGCCGCGGACTTGCGCAGCTCGGAGGCCTGCCGCTCCAGGTTCTCGAGCAGCTCGTCGAAGGCGGCCAGCGGGTCCACTGGCCGGGAGCGCTCCTTCTTGCGTTTCCAGAGGCCGAAGAACATGGCGTGCGGCAAGCCTAACCGAAGGGGCGGCACAACAGCCGCACTCGTGACAGCGCGTCCTCCACCGAGGGTCCGCCGACGGACAGCGCCGCGAGGTAGCGCGCGGGGGTCAGCCCATACACCGTGAGCAGGTGCTGGAGGAGCACGACGCTCTCGGTGGCGCGCTTGTCCGCGGGAGCCAGGGACGTGGCCTCCACCAGCGCGCCGAGGATGTCCACCACCCGGCCCACCACGTCCGCGCCAGGAACCTGCCCGCCCTCGGGTCTGGGGGGCGATTCAGGGAAGAGCGCCTCGAACGAGGCCTCTACCGCGACAGGCGTGTTCGAGCCGCGTCCGCTCGCCACGGCCTCGAGCGCCTCCAGGTGCGGCGCGAGCAGCTCCAGCGCGTCCGGCGTGGCGGGCACGTCACGCGGCAGCAGCGTGCGCCAGGGGGTGTCGAACTCGGTGCGGGCCCAGAGGATCTCCTCGTCGGAGAGGTGGTGGTAGAAGGCGCGCAGCCCGGAGGCCCGCTGCTCGCGCACCAGCGAGCGCAGGTCCGGGTTCTCCTCGCCCAGGGAGATGAAGCTCAGGGCGATGTCCAGCGAGCCCATGGGCGCGCGCGTGCGCCGGATGAGGTCCAGGTCCACGCGGTCCTCACCGTCGGTGACGAGCACCACGGTGGCGCGCGCCAGGTACGGGTCCCTGCCCTGCGCGGCGCGGATGGAGTCGAAGGCGGACATCAGCGCGAGCGAGATGTCCGTCTGTCCCTCCGCGGGAGAGTCGCGGAAGAGGCGCTCTATCTGCCGGGTGGCCTCGACGGCCGTGTCCACCCGGGCCAGCTCCGTGGGCACGTCGTTGAAGAAGCTGAAGTAGAGCGGGTCGAACGACTCGCCCCTGCGGGCCTTGACGCGCAGGTTGTTGAGCTCGGCGATGATGAGGGCGTCACGGAAGCGGGCGCGGGCGCCATGCATGGAGCCGGACGCGTCGCAGACATAGACGCGCACGGCGGTGCGCTTCACCTTCTTCGACTGCGGTGGCGGCGCGTCCTCGACGTACGCCCGCACCAGCTGCCGGTTGGCGGCGAGGTCCCTCAGGAGCATGCGCGGGTCCGTCAGCACGAAGTTGTTCACCTCGTGCAGGGCGCCTGTCGTCTCGAAGGTCATCGTCTGCGTGGGATAGGGCACGCGGCGCGCCACACGCCGGGCGGTCTTCGTCTCCGCCAGGACGATCTCCTCGGAGAGCGCGTCCTCCACGTCGAAATACCGGGCACAGCCCGCGGCCAGCTCGAAGGTCGCGAGCTGTTCGGGGCGCAACGAGAAGGCCAGGTCGGCCAGCAGCTCGTCCGGGCGGGGTGCGTCGACCTCGGGCCGCGCCGGCTGGGGCGCCTCGCCGAACCAGTCGGCCAGGGCGTCGCGCTCCGCGTTCTCCACCATGACCGTCAGGTGCGTCCGCGTGGGGAGCAAGGGCTCCAGGCTCGAGCGGGCCGCGGCGGCCAGCTCCAGGTCCCCTGCTTCCAGGGCCCGCTCATAGAGGCCACGCAGCGAGCGATAGGCCACCTGGGGCTCGTGGCGCGCGGTGTGCCGCACGTGACGCAGCAGCTCCTCGAGCGAGCGGACCGCGGGCACCGCGCGCGTGCGCTCCCGCGCCTCGGCCACGTCGCGACGCAGCGGCAGCGCCCGCTCCCGGTCATGGTCCGCCCCCAGTCGCAGCAACATCTCGTGCGCCAGGTCCAGGTCCCTGCGCTTCTGCACGACGTCGGCGACATTCTCCCGGGCCCGTGTCGCGAAGTACTCGGCCACCGCCATCCGCGCGCTGCTCGGAGGCCGCTGGGGTCGGCTCGCGGACGCTGGTCGTTCGTAGACGACGAAGTCCTCGTCCGGGGGGTCCTCCGTGTAGGGCCGCAGGAAGAGGTCGGCCACCTTCACCGCGCGAGCGAGCCGGACGAAGGCCCGCTCGAGGATGGAGAGTGTCCCCGGGGGCAGCACTCCCGCCCGCCATGCCCGCTCCACGCGGACCAGACGCTCCTCGAACTCCCCGAGCGCCTGTCCCGCGCGGGCCTGCAGGCCCTGGGACAGCGAGCCCGCGCGCCCGCGACGAGCCCCCAGGGCATGGAGCAGCAGGGCATCCGCCGACGTGTGGACTCCCACGCGGTCCAGCTCGCGGTCCAACGCCTCGAGCACTGGCAGCGACAGGTCCCCGGTCCCCGCGACCTTCCGGCCGAAGGGCCACCACCGTGGCCCGCCCGCTGCAGGTGGAGGCTGACGAAGCGCGTCCAGCCGCGCTCGCAACTCGGTGAGCCGCCGCGAGAGCATGCTCAGCCCCGCCTCTCGGCACTATGCGGCCCGGGTGCGCTCATGCCGCGGCCCGGCGCTCCAGCACCTGCCGGCTGTAGCGCCCGAAGTCCTCTTCGATGCCATGGAGCAACGTCCCCAGACGACGCGCGTTCTCCCCCACCTCTCCCGGCAGCCCCGCGAGCAGTGACAACACGCCCTTGAGCCGCACCAGCTCGCCTTCCTTCAACGCCAGCAACGGGAAGCGGCTGCGGACCAGCCGGTCCACGGTGCGCTCCACCTCGCTGCGCTCCTTCAAGGCCTCCGGCGCCGGCAGCGAGGTGAGCAGCTGGGTCAACCAGCTGCGCAGGAACTTCACCCGCGACTGGAGGAAGGCGAGCTCCGCCTGGGCCACCGCCGCGCGAGCCTCCTCCGAGAAGAACGCCGACGCCCCACCGCCACGGGTGAACGCGAGCTGTCCGTCCAGCCCCAGCAGCGCGGCCAGCTCTCCGTCCGGCGCGCGGGCGGAGAACTCACCGCGATAGAAGACGTACGCATCGCCGTTGATGACCGAGGCCGCCGCGGGAGGAGGGCTCGCCACCTCGCGAGTGAGCGCCTTGGCGTGCTCCCGCAGACGTCCGTCGAGGATGCCCTGACACTCGCGCATCACCACGTCCACCGGGAGGCCCTCGCGTCGGAGGTTCTCGACCACCGACTGCACGGCGCGGCCGTACTGCTCGACGCGCTCGAACGGCGTGGAGGCCAGGACCTCGCGCGCATACGAGAGGCCCAGCGGCAGCAGCAGCTCCTCCTTGAAGCTGCGCTGGCTGGGGTCCAGCGCGATGAGGGACTGCTCCAGCTGGGACAGCCGACGCGAGTCCGCGGCCAGCGCCTCCAGCGGCTCCTTGCGGCCTCGCGGCGAGGCCCCCTGGAAGGCCACCGTGGCCCGGCGTCGCAGCGCGCCCACCACCCGCTTGCGCGCGTCGACCTCCACCTTGCGCAGCCGCTCCACCGTCGCCGGGGCGCCCTCGGCCAGCAGGCCCATCAGGTCGGCCATCCGCGACAGCTCCTCCTCCAGGTTGTCCGCCAGCCCGACGAGCCCCTCCAGCTTGAGGCCCTCCTCGAAGTCCGCGCTCTCCGCGGTCAGGGCAATCATCTCCAGGGCGCCCTCGAGGAAGCGCGCGGTGGCCTCGCTCAGCGGCGTCAGCCCGGGCTTCAGCTCGGGGAGGACGCGGCAGAGCTCCAGCACGTCCTGGAACGAGGTCAGCAGGGACAGGCCGCCGCGCCCCTCGCCCTGCCCCGCCATGCCTCGCGCCAGCCGCTGGTCCATCGCCGCCACCAGCGCGCGCGCGGCGGCCAGCAGCGGCACCCGGTTCTGCAGGTGGCGCGGACCGGGCATCAGCTTGGACATGAGGCTGCGCGCGGAGGTGGACGCGATGGCCGGCTGCCAGTTGCGCGACAGCGCCTCCACCGTGGTGGCCTCGTCCGCCGCGGCCAGCGCCTGGGCCTCGCGCTCCAGCCCGCCCCCCAGCTCCTGGCGGACCTGGGCGATGACCTCGTCGAACGTGCGCTGCTCCAGCCGGACGATTTCGAGCTGCGCGCGCTCCCTCGGGTCGACCACGGACTTGAGCAGCGCGTCCGTCTCCGCCGAGGGCGGCCCTCCGAGCAGGAAGAACCAGCGCAGCGCGTCCAGGTCCTCCACGGAGGCCTCCAGCGGGCGCTCGGGCCGCCGGTAGATCTGATCCCGGACCACCGCCGCCTTCAGCGCCCACAGCGCCTTCACCGCCGAGCGCTGGGAGAAGTACTTCGTCGGCACGTAGTCGGGCAGCTTGGACACGTGCGACGTCAGCGCGCGCTCCAGCGCGTCCGTCAGGAGCTCCACGCCCTCCATCACCACGCTGGGCACCCGCACGCGCGCGACCGCGTCCTGGAGCAGGTCCACCTGCTGCAGCGAGAGCGGCGCGCGCAGGTCCGCTCGCGCGCCGTGCTCGAAGCGCTGGAGCATGGCCGCCCGGCTCTCCTTCCGGGCGAAGGACTTGGGCACGAAGCTGATGAAGCTCAGCCGGTCCGCGAAGGCCAGGAGCAGCTCCGGCGAGCGCGCCAGCACCTCGGAGAGGTACCGGTTGCTCGTCATCACCACGCACTCGGTGCGGCCCGCCGTCACCCGCCGCCCGTGCTTGAGCTCGCGCTCGAACAGCACGTTGAGGATGGAGCGCAGCAGCATGTCCCGGCCGTCGAAGACCTCGTCCAGGAACGCGTGCTGCGAGCCCAGCATGCCCTCGTCGGTGAGGTACTCCGTGCGCCCCGTCTCCGTCAGGACCTTGAAGTCCACCGGCCCCAGCAGGTCCGTCTGCACGGTGGACTCCGCCAGTTGCTTGGAGAACAGCGACGGCAGTCCCGTCTTCTCGTCGATGATGCGCCCCAGCACCGCGCTGGCGATGGCGCTCTTGGCCGTCCCCGGCGGCCCCACCACCAGCACGTGCTCCCGGCTCAGGAGCGCCAGCTCCAGCTGCGTGAAGAGCGTCTCCCGCTCCAGGTAGACATCCCGCAACTCATTGAAGAAGTGGCGAAAGGCCCGGGCGGCCTGGAGGTACGTCGTCGGCTGTGATTGCACGGACTATCCGGAGGCAGCGGGGTTGGCCCCATGCTACCCGCCGCCCTCCGTCTATTTGAAGTGGACCTCGCAACCGCCATCCGTGCAGGTCCGCCCGGCAATCCGGAACCGATAGCGCGCCACGGCCCGGTACACGACATCCACCAGCTGCCGCAGTCCGGGGACGTAATAGACGTACAACAGCTTCCCCAGGGGATGCCGGCCCAGCGCCCGGACGATGGCCTCGGCGCCCTCCATCACCCGCCCGTCCGCGCGGACCAGCTGCATGGCCAGCTCACACCGCTCCGCGCTGATGCCCGGAAAGGCCTCCAGCACGCCCTCGTCCCGGAACGAGCGCAGCTCCGTGCCCCGTCCGCCCAGCAGTCGCTGGAACTCGCGCGCCGCGCCGCTGCAGATGCGGCAGTGCCCGTCGTAGAGGATCACATCATGTCCCGGGGGTGTCGTCCTCAGCACCATCCGTGTCACCTCCACCCTGGTTCTATGTCAGCGAGAGGCCAGCGTGTCATGCAGATGCGCATGCACGGAGCGCCAGATGTCATGCTGCCGCTCGATGGGGTCCATCAGCTTCATGCCCACCGACGTGGCGGGCGAGCTGCCCTGGAAGGCCGAGTACTGGCGCAGTCGCGCTCCACCCGCCCCGTCGTCCTCGAAGACGAAGCGGTTCGTCCCCCGCAGGGGATGTCCGTCCAGCGTGGTGATGTGCACGGTGTGCTTCTCCGGCTCGAGCCGGAACGTCACGGGCGCCCAGACGGGCGGAGGCCCCTTCTCCTCCAGGAACACCTTCGCCCCGTCCGCCAGCGCGCCCGTGGCAGGTTGGAGCCGGATGCCCGCGGCCTCGAACACCGGACCGGGATTGCGCACGAGGTAGTCCCACGCCACCTCCGGCGCCACGCCGGGCAGGACGCTGGTGTAGTCCGTCAGGGAGGTGGGAGCCCCCTCGAGGGGAGGACTCGGGTCCAGCAGCCGCAGGTGCCCTCGCGCGTAGGCGTCCACCACCGTCCCCTTCCCCAGCAGCAGGCTCGCCGCGGCCGCCTCGGACTGGGCGACCGTCAGGGCTCCCTGCTTCATCTGCTCCCGCACGTTGCCCGTGGGGCGTGGAGGAAAAGCGCCCCCCACCGCGAAGTCGAAGTCGTTCGGTGTCCCCGTCATGGGACCGCATCGGGGCCCCACCCCAGGCGAGACACCGCCACCGCTCGAGGCAGGCCCCCGGAAGACCTCCAGCGTGCTGGCCTCCTGCCTCGCGGACGCGGACTGCGTCTTCCTCGTGGCCGACGAGTCGACAGGGAGCGCTCCGGGCTCGGGCTCGATGTTCAGCGCGAGGACGGACGACTGCTGGGACAGGACTCGGGACATGCGGGCACCTCACGAGACTGCGTGGAGCCGCCCCACGTTGCATCCCCCTCACCCACGCTCGCCCCAGTGTCCTCGGCCGTTTGCGTCAGCGCCGCGTCTCGCTCCACATACGCCCATCCCGACTTCCGGAGGGCCGGCCGCACGCGCCCGCAAAGCGGAAGGGCCGGCCCCCCGCGTGGCGGAGGCACCGGCCCTTCTGACTCAACGCACGGGCCTCACGGCCCCGGCATCATGACTGGCGGAACTCGGCGTCCACCACGTCGTCCTTCTTCGCGCCCGGCTGCGCGCCAGGAGCAGCCCCCGGAGGCGGCTCGCCACCCGGCGCCCCGCCCGTCGCCTTGTACATCTCCTCGGCGGCCTTGTAGCTGGCGGCCTGGAGCTTCTCGAGCGCGGACTTGATGGCGTCCTTGTCCTGGCCCTCGCGGACCTTGTTGAGCTCCGCCACCCCGTCCTCGAGGCCCTTCGCCACATCCGCGGAGAGCTTCTCCTTGTTCTCCTTGATGAGCTTCTCGGCCCCGTAGGCCTGGGCCTCCGCCTGGTTCTTCAGCTCCACCAGCTCCCGCTTGTCCTTGTCGGCCGCCTCGTTCTCGCGGGCCGCGGCGACCATCTTCTCCACCTCGTCCTTCGCCAGGCCCGAGGACTGGGTGATGGTGACCTTCTGCTCCTTGCCCGTGGCCTTGTCCTTCGCGCTCACGTTCAGGATGCCGTTGGCGTCCAGGTCGAACGTCACCTCGATCTGCGGCACGCCACGCGGCGCCGGGGGCAGGCCCGTCAGGTGGAAGCGGCCCAGGCTCCGGTTGTCGTTCGCCATCTCGCGCTCACCCTGGAGCACGTGGATCTCCACCTGCGACTGGCCGTCCGCGGCCGTGGAGAACGTCTCCGACTTGCGCGTGGGGATGGTGGTGTTGCGCTCGATGAGCTTGGTCATCACCCCGCCCAGCGTCTCCACGCCCAGGGACAGCGGCGTCACGTCCAGCAGGAGGATGTCCTTCACCTCGCCGGAGAGAACGCCCGCCTGCACCGCGGCGCCCACCGCCACGACCTCGTCCGGGTTCACCGAGCGGTTCGGCTCCTTGCCGAACAGCCGCTTCACCGCCTCCTGCACCTTCGGGATGCGCGTGGTGCCACCCACGAGCACGACCTCGCTGAGGTCCTTCAGGTCCAGCCCCGAGTCCTTGAGGCACTTGCGGCACGGCTCCAGCGAGCGCTCGATGAGGTCGTCGATCATCGCCTCGAACTTGGCGCGCGTGAGCTTGACGTTCAGGTGCTTGGGACCCGACGCGTCCGCCGTGAGGAACGGCAGGTTGATGTCCGTCTCCGTCGCGCTCGACAGCTCGATCTTCGCCTTCTCCGCCGCCTCCTTCAGGCGCTGGATCACCATCTTGTCCTTGGTGACGTCCAGCCCCGTGTCCTTCTTGAACTCGACGACCAGCCAATCCATGATCCGCTGGTCGATGTTGTCACCGCCCAGGTGCGTGTCACCGTTGGTCGCGAGCACGTCGACGACGCTCTCGCCCACCTCCAGGATGGACACGTCGAACGTGCCGCCGCCGAAGTCGTAGACGGCGATCTTCTCGTCCTTCTTCTTGTCCAGGCCGTACGCCAGCGCCGCCGCGGTCGGCTCGTTCACGATGCGCCGCACCGTCAGGCCGGCGATCTCACCCGCATCCTTGGTCGCCTGGCGCTGGGCGTCGTTGAAGTACGCCGGGACGGTGATGACCGCCTCCGTCACCTTCTCACCCAGGTAGTTCTCGGCGGCCCGCTTCAGCTTCAGCAGCACCTGCGCGCTGATCTCCGGCGCGCTGGACTGCTTGCCATCCAGGTCCACGCGCGCGTCGCCATTGGGGCCGCGGGAGACCTTGTAGGGCACCAGCTTGGTCTCCTCGGAGACCTCGTCGAACCGGCGACCCATGAAGCGCTTGATGGAATAGATGGTGCGCTCGGGGTTCGTGATGGCCTGACGCTTCGCCACCTGGCCGACCAGGCGCTCGCCATCCTTCGTGAACGCGACCACCGAGGGCGTGATGCGGCTGCCTTCCTCGTTGACGATGACCTTGGGCTCGCGACCCTCCATGATCGCCACCACGCTGTTCGTGGTGCCCAGGTCGATCCCAATAATCTTGCCCACGGTTCGTATCCTCCGGAAATGACTGCGTTTTCTTCAAAAGCTCCTGATGTACGCCCAACGTAACCACCCACCCCCGGGTGTCAAACCAGGCAGTGGTGTCGGCTCCTCACGTCTCAAGGTGATGCTCCTGGGTGCGTAGCGCAGTGCGCATGAGCCCGTCTGCCGCGTCACGCCATCGCCACCTTCACGCCACGGGTGCGTAACCCGCTCTACACCCCCGTCACCCCGAGGTAGCAACCGGCCGGCCTTTGGCACAGCAACCAACGTTGCAACCCCCTGGAATGACGTGCCTGCCTGCCTGCTGACGCCCCGCGTCACCCGTTGGCAATGAAAGTGCACAGTACGGCCAGCGTCGATGTCGGGTCCCCCCACCCGCACCTACCCTGGAGCATGTCCCCATGCTGGTTCAGCCCCTGCGCTCTCCGGACCTCCGCCGCGCCCCCTCGGCGGATGTCTCCGTCGAACCCAAGGTCGCGGTGCTGCTCAACGCCAACGCCCGGAAGGTGGATGCCCGGGTGGTGAAGTCCCTGTCGCACGTGGTGCCGGAGCAGGACCTGTTCCTGTCGCGCTCGGAGCTGGACGGGCGCCGCATCGCGCAGACGGTGCTCGAGCGGGGCTACCCGATGGTCTTCACGGGCGGCGGTGACGGGACGTTCATGGGCTTCGTGAACGAGGTGCTTCAGCAGGTGGGCCCGCGCGGCCGCTTCGCCGGCCAGCCGGTGCCCCGCTTCGGCATCCTCAAGCTCGGCACGGGCAACGGCATCGCCAACCACGTCAACGCCTCCGGCACCCGGGGCGACGGCATCCTGAACGACGTGCTGCGCGCCCGCACGGGTGAGGTGCCCGGCTTCCGCCCCATGGACCTGCTGATGGTGGACGGGCAGCGCGCGCCGTTCGCCGGCCTGGGCGTGGATGGCAAGGTGCTCAACGACTACATCTGGGTGAAGGAGAACCTGGGCAAGGGGCTCTTCAAGAGCGTGCTCACGGGCAGCGGGGGCTACTTCTCCGCGGTGGCGTGCAAGACGGTGCCGCACTACCTGACGAACTCGACCTGGGTGGAGTGCGAGGTCGTCAACGGCCCGTCGAGCGAGGCCTACCGCCTGGGCCCGGATGGCCAGCCCCAGGGTGCGCCGCTGGCGCCCGGCGACGTGCTCTTCCGCGGGAAGCTGATGATGGCGGCGGCGGGCACCATGCCCTTCTACGGCTATGGCCTGCGCATGTTCCCCTTCTCGTGCGGCCGTCGCGGCTTCATGCAGCTGCGCCTGGGCCAGGTGACGCCCACGCAGGTGCTGGCGAACCTGCCGCGCATGTGGGCCGGCCGCTGGTTCCCGGAGGGTCTGCACGACTTCCACGTCCGCGAGGCCACCATCCGCTTCGCGCGCCCCATGCCCTTCCAGGTCGGCGGCGACGCGGCCGGCTACCGCGACCAGGTCAACCTGTCCGTCGCGCCCGAGTCCATCGAGCTGGTCGACTTCAACGGCGCGCTGAACTAGGCGCCACGTCGGCGGCTGAAGCGCACGCGCCCTCCCAAGGGGCGCGACTCCAACGCACCGCCGCCTTCACGTCGCCCGGGCACCGGGCGATGCAGCCATGCGACGAGGATGCAGCGAGGCGCCCAGGACGGACGGAGGCGCTCCCGGACACGCGGGGTGACGTGAATCAGCCGCGGTCGCGCGAAGCCGGGGGCTTCTCGCCCGGCTCCTTGCGGCGTCCCACCAGGAACGCGTAGCTGACGCTGGCCTTGCCGTTGCTCTCGCGGTGCAGCGCCAGCTCCTCGCGCAGCGACGAGGCCTGGGGGCCCGACGTCGGACGCAGGCTGGCCTCCACCTCGCGGTAATAGTCGTCGAGCTCCGTGTCGTGCAGCGTCTCGGCCGACTCCGGCTCGAACCCGCCCATCTCCAGCGACATGAGCAGCTCACGCGGCAGGAGCAGCGGCGCGCCCAGACGGCGCTCCCACAGCTCGGCGGCGGCCTTGGGGACCACGCGCCCCACCCTGGCGGGGAAGGTCATCCCCAGCCGCCCGCGCTTGGCGAGCAGCGGCCGCAGGACGGACATCGTCCCCTTCAGCGTGTAGAGCACCCGCCCCGGGATGAGGATGGCGTCGAAGGCACCGTCTGGCAGCCCGAGGGAGTCCAGGGCCACGCCCCGGACCTCGATCCGGTCGCCGAGGCCCTGGTTGCGGACCCGCTCCCGGGCGGCGGCGACATGAGACTCGTCCGTGTCGCCGGCCATGACGGTGCAGCCCATCTCCCGGGCCAGGACCAGGGCGGCGCTGGCATCCGGGCCACACCCGAGCACGAGCACCTGCGAGCCCGGCTCCAGCTGGGCCACCTTGGCGAAACGCCGGGTCACGTCGTCCGAGCTGAACGCGCGCCGGGCGTCCGCGGGGTGGTACAGCGGAAAGGGCTCTGCCGGGCTCATGGACTCCTCATATACCCAACCCCGACCGGACTTCCAGAGACGGACGAGAGGGAGCCCCCTCCCGAGCCCCTGGCGTCACAGGTGATAGATGACGCGCGGGTCCTTGTGGAGCAGGTCGTAGATGGCCCGGCGCTGCTCCTCCGACAGCAGGTACACCGACACGCTCAGCGAGACATAGGTGCCCTTGCTGCTGGGCTGCTCGCTGATGGAGTCCGGGGAGATCTCCGTGCCCATGGCCCGGCGGAACAGCTCCCTGACGTGCTCCGCGAAGCCAGGGCCCTGCTTGCCCATCACCTTGAAGGTGTAGACCGAGGGGTACTCGATGAGGGGCTTCTTCTCCCCTTCTTCCGGGGGCGCGTCTCCAGGTCCGTCCTTCTTCATGACACGTCTCTATCGCTTGGGCACCCCAGGTGCCTAGAGCAGGTTGGCGGCGAGCTCGGCCAGGGCGCTGCGCTCACCCTTGGCCATCGAGATGTGCGCGGCGATCTTCTCGCTCTTGAAGCGATTGACCACGTGCACCAGGCCGTTGTTGGTCGAATCCACGTAGGGGTTGTCGATCTGGAACGGGTCCCCCGTGAGGATGATCTTCGTGTTGTCGCCCACGCGGGTGATGATGGTCTTCACCTCGTGGGGCGTGAGGTTCTGCGCCTCGTCCACGATGATGAACTGGTTGGGGATGCTGCGGCCGCGGATGTACGTGAGCGGCTCGATCTCCATCAGCCCCAGGTCCAACAGCTCGTGGTAGCCGCGGCCGGCCTTCTTGTCCGCGCGGCTCAGGTTCATCAGGAACTCCACGTTGTCGAAGATGGGCTGCATCCAGGGGTTGAGCTTCTCCTCGACGCTGCCGGGCAGATAGCCGATGTCGCGCCCCAGCGGGAAGATGGGACGGCTCACCAGGAGCTTCTGGTAGAGGTTCTCCTCGGTCACCTTCTGCAGGCCCGCGGCGATGGCGAGCAGCGTCTTGCCCGTGCCCGCCTTGCCGACGATGGTCACCAGCTTGATGTCGTCGTTGAGCAGCAGGTCCAGGCAGAAGGCCTGCTCCATGTTGCGCGGGCGGATGCCCCAGGTGCCTTCCTTGCTCTGGCGCAGGAGCGGCACCAGCCGGTTCTTGAGCCCGTGCAGCCGGCCCATGGCGGTGTGGGACGGGTTCGTCTCGTCCTTGAGCAGCACGAGCTGGTTGGGGAAGAGCGTGTCCACGTCGGGCAGCTCCACCTCGGCGCCGGGCTTGTACATCTGGTCCACCAGCTCCTTGGGGACCAGCCGCTCGGTGAAGCCGGTGTACAGCTCCGTGATTTCGACCCGCTCGGTGTCGTAGTCCTGGGCGATGAGGCCCAGGGCGTCCGCGCGGATGCGCAGGTTGGTGTCCTTGGTGATGAAGACGGCCTGGGTGTCCGGCTCCTGCTCCATCAGGTCGATGGCCACCGCGAGGATGCGGTTGTCCATCAGGTTGCTGTCCGCCATGGACAGCGGCAGCTCACGGTCCGTGAAGGACACCCGCAGCATGCCACCGCGAGGCAGGGGTACGCCCTCCTTCAGCGAGCCCTCCGCGCGGAAACCATCCAGGTAGCGGGCCACGAGGCGGGCGTTGCGGCCCAGCTCGGAGAGGTCGCGCTTGAACTGGTCGATCTCCTCGATGACGTAGATGGGGATGATGACGTTGTTGTCCTCGAAGCCGTAGATGCTGCGCGGATCATGCAGGAGGACGTTCGTGTCGAGGATGAAGTTCTTTCGCATCGTGGGTTCGCGCGACCTTGATGGGTACGGGTGCGACCGCTGGTGACCGTGCGACGTGGCTGTGCCTGACGCTCACTCCAATATACGCAGCGGCTCCCACGGAAGCAGCCGTGTTCGTGCGTGAACGCGGGCTGTTCGAAACCCCACGCCCCGCACCGGTCCTCCCGTCGAAGCGTTCGCTGAGGGGGTGACGTGGGCTGGCCGACACTCCGGGGGCGCGCGGCTCAGTGGGCCAGCACGGGGGCGAGCGGATCATACCCGAGCAGCTCCGCCAATCGCTCGGGCGGAGGCCCCGGGGGCATGCGTTGCCAGGGGAAGCGCTGCTGGAGCGCCTCCTCGTCGAGCGTGAGGGGCTGTCGTCCGGTCTGCTCGCGTGCCTCGGCCCAGCGCTTCGCGTCGAACGTGCGGATCAACCGGCGGCTCAGGGGCGCGAGCATGGGCATGGGGGTGAAGGGAACGGGCTGCCCTTCCGCGTCGCGCAGGCAGCCCAGCTCCACGGCCCACGCGAGCAGCCAGCGCGGACGGCCTCTTCCGGCGTCGCGCATGGCGAGGAAGCGGCCCTGGGCGGCGCCGTCCACGAAGAGGAAGCGCCGGTCATAGACGCTGGCGGCGGCGAAGGTGGAGGGCGTGAGGGCCAGCGCCTCCGCGCCGATGCGGCGGGCCATGAGCATGAGCACCTCGAGCAGCTGCGCGGAGAGCGCGAGCCCGGGGTGGCTCTGGCCGGGGAGCGGCGGGCGGTGCCAGTCGAAGGGGCGACCCGGATTCTGGAGCAGGAGCGCGTCCACGTAGAGCAGGGGCGCGGTGGCGAGCGCGTCGCCCAGGCCGACCTCGGCACCGGTGGCCATGCGCAGGGAGAGGTCGGCGACGGGGGCGTAGAAGCGGCGGCTCCAGAGGATGACGCGGGGGCGGAAGGGGTCCTCGCCCTGGACGCGCAGCTCCACGGGACCCACGCGCTCCTCGGCGCGCTGGATGAGGCCGTAGGCGCGCAGGACGCGCTCGAGGCCCGGGTGGCTGTAGGTGCCGAAGAGCAGGCCGACGCGGGACTTCTGCGAGTCGCCCAGGCCGAGGTCCTCGAGGGAGAGCTCCTCGAGCTCGGGCGCGGCCAGGTCCGCCCCGCTCAGGTGCTGATAGATGCGGCGGAAGCGGGGGTTGATGGGCAGCGTCCGAGGCATGGGGGCGTCCTCACTCAGTCGTAGCGGATGTCGACGATGGACAGCTCGATTTCACCGCGGGGGCGGCGCACCTCCACGGTGTCGCCCACGCCCTTGCGCAGGAGGGCGCGTCCAATGGGGGACTCCACGCTGATGCGACCTCCGGCGGCGTCGATCTCGTCGGACCCGACAATCTGGTACGTGGTGCGCTGGCCGTCCTCGTCCTCCAGGGTGACGGTGGCGCCGAAGTAGACGTGTGCACGGTCGGTCTGTTCAGCAGGCGTGACGATGGTGGCGGTGTCCAGGCGGCGCTGGAGGAAGCGGATGCGGCGGTCGATTTCGCGCAGGCGCTTCTTGCCGTAGATGTATTCGGCGTTCTCGGAGCGGTCGCCCTGGGCGGCAGCGGCGGAGACCTCGGCGGTGACCTTGGGGCGCTCCTCGTTGAGCAGGCGGATGAGTTCCCGGTGCATCCGCTCGGCGCCCGAGCGGGTGAGGTAGCGACGGAACGGAGCCTTCTCCTCGCCGTCCTCGGCCTCCAGGTCATCGTGCTCATCTGGGGAGAGGTCCTGGGACATGGGACTTGTATACCGCCGATGGCTGACGGAGGTGGGGGCCGAGGGGACGGGTGTGCCCGAAGTGACGAGCACGCCACTGTCAGGATGCCGGACGTGCGCTCGCCAGTGGAAAGCGCGAAGGAGTGCTGGTAGGAAGCGCCTGCCTCCGGGGCCCAGGAGGGTTGCCCGAGGATTTTGGACAAAAGAATAGTGCGAGTCGCTAGCTCAGATGGTAGAGCACCGGCCTTTTAAGCCGAGGGTCGGGGGTTCGATCCCCCCGCGACTCATGCAGTGACGACGTCCCCGTCGTCTAGAGGCCCAGGACGCTGGCCTTTCAAGCCGGTAACACGGGTTCGAATCCCGTCGGGGACATGTAAAAACGCGGGGTTGGACGGTGCGAACTGTCCAACCCCGTTCGTTTTTGACCGCTGAGTGGCGTTACTACGGCGTTACGCCAGTCCGGGTAACGACACGAGCGCTCTTAGGTGAAGTTCGACGAGCGCGAGCCGACACAGGCCAGCAAGTCGGGGGACCTCTTCTCTCCTGGCCAAGCGAGCGCGCTGCTGGCGCTACTCCGGATCGAGGCTCCAGGCGCCTTCTGCCCAGCGCTTCAACGCCTCCTGAGCCTCAAAGGGAATGAGCCCTTCGCCCTTCGCCGCTTCTTCGAGCACGGCCTTGGCTTCTACGGTTCTGTACCGAAGCAGGTAGGTCGCAGCAGCGGTGCGCACGTCCATCCGTGGGTGCGTGAACAACTGGGCCAGCGCGTCCCGCCCTGAATCTCCGTGAGCACGCAGCTTCTTGAACGCGGCGATGCATCGATTCGCATGCTTGTTCCCGGTCTTGGCATCACCGCGCCAAATGGAGTCCGTTTGGGCGGCGACGTTCTCTGCAAACTCCTCGACCAACTGCGAAATCGATAGCGCCATTGCCCCTTCCTCAGTCGAACTTCAAGGAACCGGCCCGCCACTCTTTCAGAACCATCTCCGCATTGAACCGGGCGACCCCGGGGGGGCCATTAGCGAGTTCGCCAAGAACAGCTTCCGCAGCCTCGGGCATTGCCTCTAGGACGTGCGAAGCCGCCCATCCCCTCACGTGTGGATTCTCGCTGACCATCAAACTCGCAAGCACGCCTGTGCCCTCAGCGCCTCGTGCTCGAAGCTCTCTCCAGGCCGCGTCAATCCTGCGAAATTGTGCGTTGGTCGCTCGGTAGTCGCCGGACTCGCTCCCAGCACCATGTGCAGCGGCAGCCTCCGCATAGAGCGCACCAAGGGCTTGAAGCGACAACGACTTTGCGGGCGTCTTCATTAAGGGAGAGCTCCGAAGTCGCGAAGGATGTTCAACCCAAATTCGCGCTGAGCCTCATACGATTGAGCCCTAAGCCACTCACGCACAGTCTTGCCTCCTGAGATGCGCTGGTTCGACGAATAGAACGCGCTGACCTTCATGTGAAGTTCCTTGTCGAGCGCGACGACGTTCTCCGTGTTGTGGATCGCCTTCGGTCCGAACCTCCCCACATTGCCGTCGGTCTGCTCGACGATGTGGTGCCACTCCTTCCCCGGACCTGCGGGGCCCATCGCTCGCTTGAAGGACTTGAACGACGAGTAGGACTTCATGCCGCCAGGGCCAGCGGGTGGCGTCGAACTGGAGCCTCCTCCCTCCCCTGCGCGCTGAAGGACGATGGCGGCGCCTGGCCCACCGCTCAGCACCGCCGCAGCACGCCCCGTCGATGCGGACACGAGTCGCATGGCGACGGTGCCATCGGCGGCCAACACGAGCGCTGGGACCTCTGACGTGGCGAAGCCTGTTCCCCCCAGCGTGCGCGTCGCGGCGGACACGGTCCCCCAGGTGGCCACGAGGTTCGTCACCAGTCTGGAGACGGCCTGCACCTGCTCGCCCCGCGTCATGTACTGGAAGCGCTCCAGGTACTCGGGCGATGACTCCAGTAGTGCCACCACTGCGGCGGGCATCTCCCGGAGCGCCGCGAGGTTGTCCGCTGGTGACGTCGAGAAGAACTTGCCCACCGCGAGGGCGAGCCCGACGAACGCCTCTTCGGCCCCGTCCAGGGTGCGGCTGATGACGTCGGCATCATCGTGGACGTCGGCCAGTGGGAAGCCGTTCTCCTCCCGCAGCTCGTCGTTCAGCAACCGGAAGACGCCAGTCCGCCCATCGTAGAAGCGACCCAGTTCGAAGCCGTGCGCTCGAAAGGCCCCGTCCTTCCACTCCACATCCCCCACCCGTTGCTGTGTCCTTCCGCTATGCACCCATGCGAGGCGCCCGTCAGGCCGAAGCACCGCCAGATGGTTGAAGCGCGCCACCCGGCGCACCAGCTCCCCCCGCGACACCTCACCCGTCGCCAGCACCTCCCGCAACAGGAAGCCCACCGCGACACGTGCAGGAAACTGGCCGAGCGTCACGTCCCTCTTCAACAGCGTTTTGAGGAGTCGCGCCGCGTGAGTCGGTGAGAGAGAACTTCCCGCGACTGGCCGCGTGTCGCGCTCTTCGAGTCCCGCACTCTGAAGCAGGACATCGAACGCATCCTGCTGCCTACGGCCTGCCCCGAGGGACACAGACTCCCGGAACATGTGGCGGCGGTAGAGCGGTTGCCTCGATGAGGTGTCGGCCTCTTCCGCTTCCTGTTCGCGTTCGGGGTCCTCGCCCGAAACGCTCCACCGCTCCCCGGGAAGTCCCGCGCGCTGATGGAACGTGTCCCTGCGAGTTGACGCATCAACCCCAGCGCAGCCCATGAACAGCAGGGCGACACCCACCACCCAAAGGCCAGCACGCATTCCTCTTCCTCTCGCAGCCTTCCACGGAAAGCCCCCAAATCCTGGCACGCACGACTGACACGCTCGAAGAAGCCAACAGTGGCCGCACGCACTCGCCGCGCAGCGAGGAGGAAGGCGACCAGGACGTCCGGACATCTGCGCGGAGGTCCATTTCCACCCTCCGCGCGAGAACCTCGGAAATCGCTATTCCGGAGGTAGCATCACCGTGTGCCCACCCTTCTACCGCGCTCATCGAATTTCGAGTTCCTGCGGATTCACGACCCGCTCCTGGTCGCATTGGGAGCACAGGCAGAGCGGTACTTCGCGGAAGATCCCACGACCTGCTTGATGAAGCTCCGGCAGTTCGCGGAGGTCCTCGCGCAGCGGGCCGCCGCGAGCCTCGGCCTGTTCTCCTCCGCGGACCAGCCCCAGGTGGACCTCATCCGGGCGCTGGATTCGCGCGGCGCGCTCACTGTCGAGGTTCGACAGGTTCTCCATGACATCCGTCGAGCCGGAAACGTCGCCGCGCACGAAGCCCGAGGGACGCACAGCCAGGCCCTCCACGGGCTGAAGCTCGCCCGGGTGCTCGCCATCTGGTTCCACCGGAGCTTCGGCACGGAGAAGGGCTTCAATCCGGGTCCGTTCATTCCTCCGCCGATCCGGTTCGGGAGTCGCAAGCGCTCGCCCAGGAGTTGGAGCGACTCAGAAGCGAGCTCGCACAGGCCAGGCTCAGCGCCGAGGCCTCTCGAGCCGCGGCCGACGAGGAAGCCCGGCAACGACTCACCGCGGAAGAGCGAGGCCGGAGGGACGCAGAAGAACGTGAGGTCTGGCAAGCACTCGCCGAGGAGGCCGAGACCAAGCTCAAGGCCAGCCTCGACGCCGTGCAACTCCAAGCCGCGGCGAAGCCCACCCAACAGCTCGACCGCCTCGTCCAGCAGGCACAAGCAGCCGGCGCGGACCTGGACCTGGACGAAACAGACACGAGGCAGCTCATCGACGAGCAGCTCCGTCAAGCCGGTTGGGAGGCTGACTCACAGAGCCTGACGTTCGCGGCCGGCACGCGTCCGCAGCGTGGACGCAACCTGGCCATCTCGGAGTGGCCCACGGCGAGTGGCCCCGCGGACTACGTCCTCTTCGCGGGCCTCGAGGTCCTGGCCGTGGTCGAGGCCAAGCGTCGCCGCAAGGATGCGGCCGGGGCCATCCAGCAGGCGAAACGGTACAGCGAGGGCTACCAGCGCCAGGGGGAAGAGGTGCTCCCAGGGGGGCCCTGGGACAAGTACCAGGTGCCGTTCCTCTTCGCGACGAATGGCAGACCGTACTTGCGCCAGCTCGAGCTGAAGAGCGGAATCCACTTCCTCGATGCTCGGCGTTCGACCCACCATCCCCGAGCACTCGCTGGCTGGTACTCCCCAGTGGGGCTGCGTGACCTGCTCCAGCAGGACCGCGCCGCGTCGGAAACGGCCCTGCGCGCGGAGCCTACTGAGTACCTCGGCCTTCGTGACTACCAGGTCAAGGCCATCCAGGCTGTCGAGGCGGCGCTGGAGAACGGACGCCGTGAAGGCCTGATCGCCATGGCCACGGGCACCGGAAAGACGCGCACGTTCATCGGGCTCGTCTATCGGCTCGTGAAGACCCGGCGCTTTCGGCGGGTGCTCTTCCTCGTGGACCGGAGCGCCCTGGGAGAACAGGCCATCAACGCCTTCAAGCATGCGCGCCTGGAGAACCTCCAGACCTTCACGGACATCTTCAACGTGAAGGGCATGGAGGATGTTCGACCAGACCCGGAGACGAAGCTCCACTTCGCCACGGTCCAAGGGATGGTGAAGCGCATCCTCTACACGGAGGGCGGTGAGCGCCCCAAGGTGGACGACTACGACTGCATCGTCGTGGACGAGTGCCATCGCGGCTACACGCTCGACCGGGAGATGAGCGACTCGGAGCTGAGCTTCCGGAGTCAGGACGATTACATCAGCACGTACCGCCGCGTCCTGGACCACTTCGACGCCGTGAAGATTGGCCTCACTGCGACGCCGGCGCTGCACACGACCCAGATCTTCGGAGATCCGGTCTACACCTACAGCTACCCGGAGGCCGTCATCGACGGATGGCTCGTGGACCATGAGCCCCCACTCCGCATCACGACGGAGTTGTCCGACGGAGGCATCCGCTGGGCCAGCGGCGAGGAGGTCCCGACCTACAACACCCAGACCCAGCAAATCGACCTCATCCATATGAAGGACGAGCTGTCCTTCGACGTGGAGTCGTTCAACACGCGGGTCGTCACCGAGAACTTCAATCGCGTCGTCTGCGAGGAACTGGCACGGCAGATCGACCCCTCCGCTGACGGGAAGACGCTCATCTTCTGCGCCACGGATTCGCACGCGGACATCGTGGTGGCGGCGTTGAAGAAGGCGTTGGACGCCCAATACGGGGGCGTGGACGACAACGCCGTGATGAAGATCACTGGCAGTTCGGACAAGCCCCTCCAGCTCATCCGTCGGTTCAAGAACGAGAAACGACCGAGTATCGCCGTCACGGTGGACCTGCTCACCACCGGCATCGACGTGCCCCCTATCGTGAACCTCGTGTTCCTGCGGAGGGTGAAGAGCCGCATCCTCTACGAGCAGATGCTCGGCCGAGGGACCCGCCGGTGCGACGATATCGGCAAGGAGGTCTTCCGCGTCTTCGATGCCGTGGACCTCTATGCCGCGCTGGAGCCGTTCACGTCGATGAGACCGGTGGTCGTGAACCCCGCCTTCACGTTCTCGCAGCTCATCGAGGAGCTGCAGCGCCTCAAGGACTCGGACGTGCAGCGACAGGTCATCGACCAGTTGGTGGTGAAGCTGCGGCGGAAGCGGCGGGTCCTGGAGAACAAGCTGGCCGAGCCCTTCGAGGCCATCGCTGGGATGCCCGTCGCGGACGTGCTGACCTTCCTCCGGGCGAAGCCTCCCGTGGAGATAGCTGCCTGGATTTCGAGCCGCCCTCAGCTCGGCGAGCTCCTCGACACCACCACGGGACCGGGACCGGTCGTCTACGTCAGCGACCACGCGGACCAGTTGAAGTCCGTGGAGCGTGGTTATGGGCCAGGGCGCGTGCGGCCGAAGGACTACCTGGATGAGTTCGAGACCTTCATCCGGAAGAACCAGAACGTGATGCCGGCATTGATGGTGGTGTGCCAGCGGCCGCGGGAACTGACGCGGCAGCAACTCAAGGAGCTGAAGCTGACGCTCGACCGGGCCGGATACAACGAAGCCTCGCTCCAGACCGCATGGAGGGACATGACCAACCAGGATATCGCCGCCTCCATCATCGGCTTCATCCGACAGCGGGCCCTCGGCGAGGCCCTGGTCCCCTACTCCGAGCGAGTGGATCGCGCCCTACGCGGAGTGCTGGAAGGGAACACCTGGACGCCACCACAGCGGAAGTGGCTGGAACGGATCGCCAGGCAGCTCAAGGTCGAGACCGTCATGGACAAGGACGCCTTCGATCGCGGCCAGTTCGAAGCGAGTGGCGGTTTCACGCACATCAACAAGGTCTTCGAGGGCCGGCTGGAGCAGGTTCTTACTGACCTGAGCGACGCCCTCTGGCAACAAGGTGGCAAGGCGACCGGATGAACACCAACGCGAACGATCTCGTACAGAAGCTCTGGAACCTCTGCTCCCTCCTTCGCGAGGACGGGGTGACCTACCACCAGTACGTTGCCGAGCTGGCTTTCGTGCTGTTCTTGAAGATGGCGAAGGAGACCAAGCGTGAGGATCAGCTTCCCAAGGGCTACCGCTGGGACGACCTTGCCAGACGCGAGGGCACGGAGCAGCTCCGGTTCTATCGGGAACTGCTCCTCCACCTCGGCACCCACGGCAGCAAGCGCGTCCAGGACATCTACGCGAACGCCAGCACGTCGCTCCGGCACCCGAAGAACCTGAACGCGCTCGTCAGGGCTCTCGATGCGCTCGATTGGTACGGAGTGGACCGTGAGAATCTCGGTGATCTCTATGAAGGGCTCCTGGAGAAGAACGCCACGGAGGTGAAGTCCGGGGCGGGACAGTACTTCACCCCTCGGCCCCTGGTCGACGCGATCATCGCGGTGGTGAAGCCGCAGCCAGGTGAGACCGTGCAGGACCCGGCCGCCGGCACTGGCGGGTTCCTCATTGCCGCCGACCGGTATGTCCGAGTCCAGACCGACAACTACTTCGACCTCACGGAAAAGCAGCAGGAGTTCCAGCGCAAGAAGGCGTTCTATGGCGTGGAACTGGTTCCGGAGACCCGTCGTTTGGCCCTGATGAACATGGCCCTGCACGACTTGGAGGGTGAGCTGATCCTCGGTGACACGCTGTCGCCTGTCGGGCGCGACTTACCGAAGGCGGACATCATCATCACGAACCCGCCGTTCGGGACCAAGAAAGGCGGCGGCAAGCCCGAGCGCGACGACTTCACGTTCCCCACCTCGAACAAGCAGCTCGCGTTCTTGGAGCACGTCTACCGGGGACTGAAGCCCGGTGGTCGCGCGGCCATCGTCGTTCCGGACAACGTGCTCTTCGAGGAGAACGTCGGTCAGGAGATCCGCGCCGACCTCATGGACAAGTGTGACCTGCACACGGTCCTGCGGCTGCCGACGGGCATCTTCTACGCGCAGGGGGTCAAGACCAACGTACTGTTCTTCACGCGGGGACAGACGGACAAGGGGAACACGAAGGCCGTCTGGTTCTACGACATGCGGACCAATGCCCCTGCCTACGGGAAGCGTACTCCTTTCCTGCGCGAACACTTCGCTGACTTCGAGAAGGCGCTCGGCCATGACTCCCATGGCAAAAACAAGCGTAAGGACCAAGGTACAGATGGTCGATTCCGGAAGTTCACGCGAGAGGAACTCAAGACCCGTGGCGACAATCTGGACCTAATATGGCTCAAAGAAAAAGGGGTCAGCAATACAGACAACATAGAGTCGCCCAACGTCATCGCCGCAGAGATCCGCGACAAACTCCAGATAGCTCTCACTGACCTTGAGACCTTATCAGCAATGCTCGAATCGAATGAGACCCTGCCGTCGTGACTAAGCACGCTCTTCCAAAGGGATGGACCTGGGTTCCTCTTGGCGATCTCCTTGCGGACATCGAAGCAGGCCACAGTCCGAAGGCGGAAGGCCGCCCCATTGGGCCGACGGAGAACGGCGTGCTGAAGGTGAGCGCCGTGAGTTGGGGAGAGTTCCGCCCGGAAGAAAACAAGTCGCTCCCGCCTTCCTATCAAGTAGATCCGAGACTAACCGTCCGCCAAGGCGACCTCCTCATTTCACGAGCCAATACCGTCCAACTTGTTGGCGCAGTAGTGATTGTCGACAAGGACTATCCGAGACTGATGCTCTCAGATAAGACTCTTCGTCTAGTGCCGGCGAGCGCCGATGTGAGCCGACGGTTCTTACTGCACGCGCTCCGTATGAACTGGGTCCGCGAAGTATTCGAAGAGGATGCGACGGGGACCAGTGACTCGATGCGCAATCTCTCGCAGGAGAAAATCCGTTCAGCGCCGATAGCCCTCGCCCCGGCACCGGAGCAGCGACGCATCGTCGCCAAGCTCGAAGCCCTCCTGGCCCGCAGCCGCCGCGCGAAAGAAGCCTTGGACGCCATCCCGGCGCTGTTGGAGCGGTTTCGGCAGTCGGTGCTCGCAGCCGCGTTCCGTGGCGACCTGACGCAAGACTGGCGTGCTGCTAATCCGAACGTGGAGCCTGCCTCGAAGCTGTTGGAACGGATCCGCACTGAGCGCCGCCACCTTTGGGAAATAACAGAACTGGAGCGAATGCAAACCAAAGGGAAGGAGCCTAGGGACGACTGCTGGAAGGAACGATATGATGCCCCTGCGTCTTTGGCATCGACAGAACGAGAAGAATTACCAGCCGGCTGGGAGTGGGCAACCATCGAGGAGCTAACCACAGGGGCAAGACGTATCGCCTACGGTGTACTGAAGCCTGGCGAGCATGTTCGCGATGGTGTGCGACTCATCAAGAGCGGCCAGGTGCGAAATGGATTCATGAGCCTGGAGGATGACTTCCGCATCTCGCGCTCGCTAGATGAAGAATTCAGAAAAACAAGGCTTTCCGGCGGAGAGGTACTACTCAACCTAGTTGGTGCAAGTATTGGACGGTCAGCGGTCGCCCCCGCTGAGTTGCGCGGTGCAAACGTTAGCCGAGCCATTGCTGTCCTCCCCATTATTTCAGGGCTTGAGACCTGGGTACAACGCGCTCTCGAAGGACCAGCCGGACAACGACTCATGGCGACCGCAACGGGAGGAAGCGCCCAACCTGTCCTAAATCTCGCAGAGGTGAGACCTTTACCTGTTCCTTTCCCTCCCGAGCAGGAGCGGCGGGAGATCGAGAGGCGAGTGGACAGCGCGTTTACGTCACTCAGCAGGGTGTTCACTGCTTGGGCTGCGGGACACAGACAACTTGAAGGACTGGAACCACAAATCCTTGCTAAGGCCTTTCGTGGAGAACTTGTACCCCAGGACCCGACAGATGAACCTGCGTCTGTCCTCCTTGATAAAATCCGCGCTGTGCGCAGCAAACATGAACAACACCCCAAACCGCTGAAGCGGCTTCGCACTCCCAGGCTCGCTTGACCATGGCCATCCCCGACTTTCAGAGCGCGATGCTCCCGATCCTCCGGCTCGCCCAGGACGGTAGAGATCACACACTCCGCGAGACCGTGGAATCCATCGCCTCAGAGTTCAAGGCCACCGAAGAGGAGCGCAACGAGTTGCTCCCCAGTGGCCGGCAGCGGCGGCTCCACAACCGGGTCGGCTGGGCGAAGACTTATCTACAGAAGGCCGGCCTCTTGGAACCCAACGGGCGCGGGCGGTTCCGCATTACCGCTCGGGGCCAGGAGGTACTCCAACGCAGACCAAGCCGCATCGACATGAAGTTCCTGGAGCAGTTCCCGGAGTACAACGCCTTCGCGGCCCTCCGTCATGAGGCCTCCAACGAGCAAGCCTCCGCTCCGGAAGTTCCATCCAGTACGGAGACACCAGAGGAAATCCTCGAAGACAGCTACCAGGAGCTACGGCGGCGCCTCGCGGACGAAGTCCTCGAGCGCATCAAGGCCTGCGACCCGAAGTTCTTCGAGAAGCTGGTCGTCGATCTCCTCGTGACCATGGGCTACGGCGGCTCACGCAAGGACGCCGGTCAGGCTGTCGGGCAGAGCGGAGATGAAGGCATCGACGGCATCATCAAGGAAGATCGCCTCGGTCTTGATGTTGTCTACATTCAGGCCAAGCGCTGGACAAAACCGGTCGGTCGGCCCGTCGTCCAGGCATTCGCTGGCAGCCTGGAGGGACAAAGAGCCCGCAAGGGTGTGCTCATCACAACTTCCGCATTCAGCCGTGATGCCCGGGAGTATGTGCGTCAGATCGAGAAGAAGATCGTCCTCATCGATGGAGGAGAGCTTGCCAAACTGATGATCGATCATGGCGTCGGAGTCACCGAGGTTGCTACCTACACCGTCAAGAAGTTGGATCTCGACTACTTCGGTGAAGATGAGTGAGTGCATCCCCGGTGCTCTTCATCTTTCCATCGAACCCGATTGCGCCTCGCCTCGTGGACGAACACTTCGAGCCCGAGGCCATCGCCGCGCGTGCCGCCGGCCACTCCATCGCCGTCGTGGATCACGATGCCCTGTGCAGAAGTGCCGCCGAGGAGGCCGTGCGGTGGATACCTCGACCTGACGAAGGCGCACGGACGAGCACCGCCCTGTATCGCGGATGGATGCTCACGGTACGGCAGTACACCGATTTCGCCGCCGCCGCCGCGCAACGCGGGGTGACGCTGCTGACCTCGCCGTCGAGCTTCGAGAACGCCCACTGGCTCCCTCGATGGTACGACGCGCTGAGCAGGTTCACCCCGCACTCCGTCTGGACCGATGGGCCGGACCTGGACGCATTCGAGGCCTGCTGCTCGCGATTGGGCTCGGGACCCGCGGTGCTGCGCGACTATGTGAAGTCACTCAAGCACTCCTGGGCAGAAGCCTCGTACGTCCCCGACGCCGCGAACCTTCCAGCGGCCCGAGCCGTGGCCCGCAGGTTCCTGGAACTGCGCGGAGAGGACTTCGCGGGCGGACTGGTCGTCCGGGCCTTCGAGCAGTTCACCACCACGGAGGCGAGAACGTGGTGGGTCCATGGACAGTGCATCCTCGTCACCGCGCATCCCGATACACCTGGTGACCTGCCGACGGGTACCAATCTCCAATCCATTGCATCTACCGTGGCAGCACTTGACCTGCCGTTCGTCACGGTCGACCTCGTGCTGCGCGCGGACGGAGTCTGGCGTGTCGTCGAGTTGGGAGACGGCCAGGTCAGCGATCGCCCGAAGAGCACATCGCCAGCTACGTTCATCGCGGCAATCGCAGGCGCACTCGGGGACTGAACCGGAGGTTCAGTCCTTCTCCAACGTCCGGAACACCGCGGGCAACTCCTGCTCACCCAGCCCCGCACCGAGGGCCCGCCGATAATTCTCCAGCAACTCCCGCGGGAAGCGGGTGCTGATGCGCGCATCGCTGCTCAGCCGGACGATGTGTTCGAGGGCCGCGACATGGGTATTCAGACTGCACTGGTCACCCGTGAAGTCATTGCGCTCGACCATTCCCTGCGCGGCGTCGGCGGTGACAGAAATCAATCCAAGGAACGAGCTCTTCTGGGCGAAGAACAACTTCGGGTCCAATCCTTCCGCCTTACACATGGCCGCGGCGTGGAGCACCGCCAGCGTGCCGCCGTAGTACGCCTCGAGAATCGCGCAGTCGAGCGTCGCCGCCGCCCCAATCTTCTCATCGACATACACGGAGTTCTTCGCGATCGCCTGGAGCGTCCCCACGTGTCGCTCGAAGACAGCTCGCGACCCGGCGTAGAAGACGGTGGCGTACTCCGTCGCCACGAACGCGGGATACGCGAGGATCGCCGCATCCAGGTAGTCCACAGCGTGAGCGCTCGCCCACTCCAGGCCACTGCGCGCATCCGCCGGCGACCCACTGGTGAGCTGCACGAGCGTCTTCCCCGCGAGCGCCGCTGAGACGCCCGGCGAGGAGAACAACTCCGCGCAGGCCGCGTAGTTCGACAGCGAGACGACGACAAGCTCGCGGCCCGCGACCGCCTCACTCAACTTCTCGAACGCCAGCGTTCCACTGCCCACCGCTTGCGCCTTGGCGTGGGTCCTGTTCCAGACCGCGACCTCGTGCCCAGCCGTGGCGAACGCGCGCGCCAGCGCGGTTCCCATGAGGCCACTGCCAATCACCGTCAGCTTCGTCGGACGCGTCGATGTCATCTGTCATCCCCAGGTGTGTCGTTCAAGCGCCGCACATGGATGCGGTGCGGCGCGAGTAGACCACAAGCCCGGAGGATTCAGACGCGGACCGACCGCCCGTCACGCGGCCCGGCGCTGCGGCGCACGCGATTGCTGGATGGCATCCAGCAGGCTCCGACTCGTCTCGCGATAATCGAAGGAGCGCACGGCACGCTCACGGGCCGCGCGGGACATCCGCTCACGCAGCGCCGCGTCCTGCCCGAGCCGGAGGAAGGCCTTCGCCAACCCCTCCTCGTCCCCCTGCTCCACCAGCAGCCCATCCGTCCCATCGGAGATCATGTCCGGCGTACCACCAATGATGGAACAGACCGCGGGGACACCACACGACATCGCCTCCATCACCGCGACGGGCGAAGCCTCTCCAAGCCCCGTGCTGGACAGCACGAAGGCATCCGCGCCGTGCAGCAGCTCGATGACGGCGGCCTCTCCGAGCGGCCCCACCATGTCCACATGCGCCTGCAATCCGAAACGGGCGATGGACTGACGGATCTCCTCCTCGTGAGGCCCTCGCCCGCCCAAGGTCAGGTGCGCACGCAGGCCCCGGTCCAACGCCTTGCGCAACCCCGCGAACGTATGCACGTGCCCCTTGCAGAGATTGAGTCGCCCAATCGAAACCAGGTGCAGTCCCCGAGGAGACTGCGCACGCTTCGCCGGAGGGCGGAAGCGGTCCGTGTCCACGCCCATCCACAGGGTATACGTCCGCTCGGGAGGAAGCCCCACGGACTCGATGAGCTCGCGCTGCATGGGGCGCGCGGCGGCGGCCACGAACGTGGCATCCCAGGCCTTCGCGGCATGGTCCGTCCCATACACAGGCAAATCCCCATGGAGATGGAAGCTGTAGCGCGGCCCTCCCAGGATCCGGCACAGCGCGAGCACATGCGCGGCATCCGCGGCCGAATGCCCATGCACGTGGTCCAGCTTCCGCTCCCGCGCGTGGTGCAGGAAGTCCACCGCGCAGGCCAGCATCCCCAATGCCCGAGCCTTCTGCTTCACACCCACCGAGAGCTTGGAGACGTACGTGAGCGCCTGGGCCATGCCCGGGAAGTCCCTTGGAGAGACCAGCGCCGAAGAGAGCCTGGGCGGAAAGAGATACGTGGTCTCAGCGGCCGCATGCGCAGCCCACTCGTGGGGGCAGTCCTCCACCGGACGCCGCGTCGAGAAGACATGCACCTCCACGCCCATGGCGCGCAGGGCGGTGATCTCCCGCCAGAAGAAGGCATGGGTCTGCGTGGGGAACTCCGGGATGAGCATTCCCAGACGAAAGGGGGCGGCGGTCATGGCCTGTGTTCTATCCAAACGACTGCGGGCGATGGCGCACCCTAGCCCGGCAGGCTGAGAGAGGTAAGAAAGTGAGCACTGCAATCCGCCCCCAGACGGCCCCGCACGCCTCTCTTTGCAAGAGAGAATCGGCAGAGGTCTGGGATGCCCCACCCCGAACCTCCTTCGCGGCTCCAGACAGACAGGCAGGGAATATCGCTCCGCCTCTTCGTCGGGCATTCGGAACCCATGGTGGTTTCAACGCCAACCAAGACAGCCCTCCAGTGAGCGACTCAACCCAGCCGCCACGGCCCTTTCATGGCGAGACCCGCCCAGCGCCTCTCCTGGGGAGTCGGGTGGGCCTCCCGGTTGAACCCATCCTCCCGGGTGGCGGACACTCGCGACATGGCGCGCGGCCCCGAGCTCGCCCTCCTGACCGAGAGCGAGGGCATCCTTGAAGTCGACAGCGTGGTGGACGGCTTTCGCATCCTGAAGCCGCTGGGTGAAGGCGCCATGGGGCAGGTGTTCCTCGCCCAGGACCTCTCGCTCGGACGCCGGGTCGCGCTGAAGTTCCTCAAGGTCGAACTGCTGGGCCAGCAGAACGCGGAGCGGCTCCTGGAGGAAGCCCGGACCACGGCGCGTTTCAACCATCCGCACATCATCACGGTGCACGGCGTGGGCAAGCACCACGGCCGCCCCTACCTCGCGCTCGAGTACATCGACGGCGAATCCCTGAGGCATCGACTCACCCACGAGCCGCCGGGTCCCAACGAAGCGCTCCGCATCTGCCGCGCCATCGCCGAGGCAACCGCCGAAGCCCACCGCCATGGCATCATCCACGCGGACCTCAAGCCCGAGAACGTGCTGCTGCCCAGGGACGGACGGGTCCGCGTCGTCGACTTCGGACTGGCCCGCCACGCGGGGACCGAGCAGGGCGCCGCATCGGGAACTCCCGCCTACATGGCTCCCGAGCGCTGGCACGGAGCGCCTCCCTCACCCGCCATCGACGTGTGGTCACTCGGCATCATCGCCTTCGAGCTGCTCGAGGGACGAAGGCCGCTGACCGATGAGCAGCTCGCGAGCTTCGTCTTCTCCCCCTGGCCTCTCGAGCACTCACCACGCGAGCTGGCGCTCCCCGTCGGCCAACTCCTGCGAGCATGCCTGGCCATCGCCCCCGCGCATCGGCCCTCCGCGCAGCAGGTCGCCCAGGCGCTCGCGGAAGCCCTCGGCCCGGGGCACAGCCGCGCGGGAGACCTCACGCCCTTCCGGGGCCTGCACCCCTTCACGGAGGGGGACGCCGAGGACTTCTTCGGCAGGGAGCCGGAGCTGGATGCGTTCATCGAACGCCTGCGCCACGAGCCGCTCGTCCCGCTGGTGGGGCCCTCTGGCATCGGAAAGAGCTCCTTCCTCCATGCCGGCGTGATTCCCCGCCTGCGGCAGATGGACCGCTGGTCGGTGCTCGTCACACGCCCTGGCCCGAACCCCTTGGGGAGGCTGGCCGCCATGCTGGTCGCGGGGCTCGAGGACGAGGCTACCGCCGAGGCCACCAGGGAGGTCCTCGCCCGGCGCCCGGGCGAAGGGGTCCGGCTGCTGCGGCGGCGCGGTGAGGTGACGCAGACGCGGGTGCTCCTCGCCTTCGATGCGTTCGAAGAGGTCTTCACGCTCGCCGCGCCCCAGGAGCGGCTCCAGTTCACCACGTGCCTGGCCGCCATCGCCGCCGCGGATGACCGGTGGCGCGTCGTCCTCGTGCTCAGGGATGACTATCTGGGCGCCTACTGTTCGCAGGAGCCGCTGCGGCCCCATCTTGGGGCGGCCTTCATGCTCGCGCGACTGGGCCCGGCGGCGCTCCACGAGGCCATCAGCGGTCCCCTGCGCCGGGTCGGCTATTCGACCGATGACGCCTCACTCGTTCCGCGGCTGGTGGCCGAAGTCCAGGAGCTCGCCGCGGGCCTTCCGCTGCTGCAGTTCGCCTGCATGGCGCTCTGGGAGCAGCGGGATACGAAGCGACGGCTGCTGCTCGCCTCCGTCCACGAGGCGCTGGGCGGCGTGGGTGGCGCGCTGGCCTCGCATGCACAGCGCTTGCTGCGTCAGCTCCCGACCGAGGAGTTCCACAAGGCGCGGGCGCTGCTCCTACGACTGGTGACCGCCGCGGGCACCCGCCGCCCCCGCCCTCAGACGGAGCTGCTGGAGGGGCTGGGCGCGGAGGGGGCGCGGGTCCTCGAGCGGCTCCTCACCAATCGGCTGGTGACCGTCACCCGGGAGCCCCAGACGGATGAGCCCTTCATCGAGCTGGCCCACGAGTCGCTCGTGCTCGCCTGGCCGGACCTGACGCGCTGGCTCGAGGAGACCCACGAGGAGCGCGTCCTCGTTCAGCAGTTGGAGCAGGCATCCCAGCTCTGGGAGCAGCGCGGGCGGCAGGTTGGCGAGACCTGGACGGACGAGGCGCTGAGCCAGGCGCTCTGGCGAGTCACGGAGTGGGACGTCCGACTCCCGACGCGCTCGCGCGAGTTCCTGGAGGCAGGTCGCCAACGCGCGCGCAGCCTGACACGCCGACGCAGGTGGATGTTGGGAGGCTATGTCGCGGCCCTCGCCCTGATAGCCCTGGTCTCCCTCCTGGCCGCCTGGGCGTTCCGGGAGAAGCAGCTCGAGGCCATCCGCCGCCAGGACGACATCCGCCTGGCCGCCGCGAACATGGGGGAGTTCGAGTTGGTGCTGGAGCCCCATGACTTCGACCCCGTGAAGCAGCAGTGGACTCGCGCAGCCGACATGGACCTGGACTGGACCCTGCGGCCCGCGGATGAAACGTCCAGCCCGGAAGAAGCCAGGCCCTATTCCCCGCAGGAGCTGCTGCGGAGCCGACTCCGCCGGATGCCGGACGGGAGCCTGCGCGAGCGTGTCGAGGCGCCCTCGCGCATGTCCTGGCTCATCGTGGAGCGTCCGGGCTGCGCGCCATCCATCGTGCGCCTGCGGCAACTGCCGGACTTCGACGACCGACAGCGGGGGCCGCCGCGGGAGCTGCGCTTCCCCATCCCCACCTGCGCGGCATCGAAGGTGGATTCGATTCCCATCCCAGCGGGCCCGTATTGGAAGCCGGAGTCGGAGGATTCGCCAGAGCCCGAGCACCTCGTCGAGGTGGCGGACTTCTCGCTCGACCGGACCGAGGTCACCAACGGGCAGTTCCGGCTCTTCGAGTCACAAATCCTCCCGCAGACCTTCGAGCGGCGGGAGCATCCGCCGAAGCTGCCCATCTTCAGTCGGATGCTCGAGCCCGCCATGCCCGTCACCGGGGTGGACGCCGCCGATGCGCAGGCCTTCTGCCGATACATGGGCAAGCAGTTGCCCACCGAGGACGAGTGGCGCAAGGCCTTTCGCGGAGGGCTGACGCTCGGCCCCGGAGCCACGGAGGTGAACCCGGCCCCCCGGAGGAGGACTGTCTGGGTGGTGGACCGGCGAAATCCTCAAGCGAATCTCAGTGGAGACGATGGGCACTCCGCCGCCGCCCCCGTGGGCTCCTTCCCCGAGGACCGCAGCCCCTACGGCCTGCTCGACATGGCGGGGAACGTGGGGGAGTGGACGCGGAGCATCTCAACGCGAGGAGAGAACGAGGGCCTGCGAATCTCCACCGGAGGCCGCTGGGACTCTCCGCTCGAGGAGCGACACGACGACGTCGCCTGGAGTACCCACCTCCCCTCCAGGCGCTTCGACTTCGCGCTCGGCCTGCGCTGCGCCGAGCCCCCTTGAGCGCGCTGCGTGCGCTGCTCAGCGCAGCGTGGACAGCAGTTGCTCCAGGGCGGGCGCGGGCTCGACCTTGGGCCAGCGCAGCATCAGGGGCGCTTGCTCCCGTTCATCCTTGATGAACACCCACCGTCGGTCCGCGGACACGGTGACTGGCTTCCCCTGGACGCGGAGGCTGAAGCCCGCGCCGCAGAGGGGCTCGCCGCGCCCCATCACCTCGAATCCCGGCAGCCTCCGCGTCCAGGGCCCGGGCTGCTCCGGGACCAGGCTGGAGGTGTCATCGCGGCTGCCGGCGGCGGTCGGCACGTCATTGCGCGAGGAGTAGAGCCACGCCGAGGTGAACTCCTCGCTCAAGCCACCGGGAACGAAGTCCGTGGAGAGCAACTCGACGGTCGTGCCGAACACCTCTCGCTCCAGGGCCCTGGAGACGTTCTTCAGCATCTTCAGTCCACTCTCCCCCACGCCTGTCCCACAGCCCAACAGCCGGATCTGGGCGTCGGGCGCGAGATGCGGCTTGAGCCGCTTCAGGATGGCGATGACCCCAGGAGGCTCGACTGCGCTCACCAGGAACGTGTCGTCGCCGAGCTCGAACTCCTCCGACGAGCCATGTCCCACCAGGTCCAGCAGGTCGATGGGACGGCCCACATTCAAGGCGATGTTCGGGAGGTTCTGCCAGTACTGACAGCGCTCGACCAGGGCATGAGACGTCGGCGGACGACGCGGCACCTTCTGGTCGTGCGGCTGTTCCCGTAACTCAATCACATCAGCGATGGTCTCGAAGAGGGTCTGGAAATCCCGTGTATAGGAAACGACCGTGAGATGGGTCTTCATGGGCGTGGGCTCCTCTAGCGCAGAGACAACATGATTTCATTGAGGACCTCGAGCAGCGGCAGGTCCTCCAGGGCCTCGTCCTCACTCAGGGCGCGCAGCAACATCTTGTTGCTCGCGGCGATGGGCCACTTCTTCCCTCCCTCCCTCAGGGTCCTGACATCGAGAGTGGCTCCCAGGTCCAGGTTCGCACTGGTCTCCCAGGCCTCCGACAGCATGAGAAAGCCATACGGATGCTTGTCCGTCGCACGCGGAGCGGTCGAGGGGAGATCCGGCCAGCAGATCCGGAACTGCTGGGTCAACTCCACCATGAAGAGCTTCGGCTGGGTGGGGTCGACGAGGTCCCTCAGGTCCTCCCTGCGCGCGAGCTGGAAATAGAAATTCCGCAAGCCGTCACAGGTCGTCTCCTCGCGGACCCGCTTGACGATATAGGGATAGAAGCGCGGTCCGATGGTGTCCCGGAGCCACCAGCGCCTTAACTCCTGCGGGGTCGCCTTGGGTTCGATATCGGCGGCGCCATACTCCTCGGTGGATACGGCCAGGGGAACGTCTGGCATCTCTGCTCCTGGGGTAGTGGATTGAGAGTGTCGAGCCCTGGCGGTGGCTGCGACACCCCGCCAGGAACAAGTCATTCACTGCAATGAGCTGAGCCCATTCGCCGCGCGACAGGAGCAATCCGCGCGCCAGCCCGCCTCCTCTGAATGACGGCTCCCTGGACTGTCAACTCCAGTGGACAGTCCCCCACGCCGCATTCAAATCGATTGGACACCACCCCGGGCGAGAGCACGTGTGTCCACGACTGGACTGAACCGGGCATGGGCTTTGCTCACCGGGGAAGCGCGCCCCACGCAAACGACGGGGGTGGGCTCGATGGTGCCAGGTGCGAGGGGGGGGCTGGCGCCATCGAGCCGGTTTTCATCGGGAGGATGAATGTCCGCACGGCACCGTGAAGAGCAGCGTCTGACTGAAGCGTTGGAGAGAAGAGCCCGCCCATGAGCACGTCCGCAAGCGGCGTGGTCCTCGAAGCACTGCGCGCGATACAGTCGGGTCAACTCTCCATCGAGGAGGTTCTGCGCACGAGCCTGCGCGCCAATCCTGGGATGAAGGGTTGGCTCGAGGAGAAGCTGGCGCGCTCGAAGGACCAGGACAGACGTATTCCCTGGGTCAGGCGGCAGCTCAAGCTCTCGGAGAGCGCCCGTGAGAAGGTCCTCACGGCCGCGCGTCGCAAGTTCCTGCGCAGACGGGACGTCGTGGGCGTGTCCTGGGGCGTGAAATACACGGGCGGACTGCCACGCCAGGCGGACTCGCTCATCGTCTGGGTGCGAAAGAAGAAGCCACCACGCGAGGTCCGCTCGCTCATCGAAGGTCCCTTCCAGGCACGGGTCGGAGGCGTGCGTCACACCGTGATGCTGGACGTGCAGGAGCTGCCCACAGGGACGAAGCAATGGGGGACACCGGTGCGCCCGGGCAACCTCACGCAAGTGAGAGTGGGAGACAAGCTCGGTACGCTCAGCGCGGCCTTCGACACCGGAGACATCTACTTCTCCGGCCACGTGGCGAAGGCCACGGGGAGACAGGTGACGGTGTTGCTCCCGGGAGGACGGAGCATCCCCGCGGGCGTGGTGAGGCGCTACCGCGACGACGAGGAGATCGACGGTGCGCGGGCTGGGCCGCTGCAGGCCAACGATATCGCTCGCGCCACGCGGTCGCCTGTCCGGGTCCGCACGCTGAAGTCCTCCGAGCACGACATCGGCGTCCGTGTCATCACCGTCGATGGTGAGCGCAGGTCGTGGATTGATGCGCTCGAGGCCCCGGCCGACTTCGGCGTTGACGGGAGGATGCGCTCACTCATCCGCCTCGCTGGCCGGGTGACGGCGGAGGGAGACAGCGGCGCCTGCGTCCTGGATGACGCAGGCCGGCTGATTGGATTTGTCGTCGGTTCAGCCGACAAGCACACCATGGTCATTCGCGCGGAAGGGGTCTTCAATGCATTGCAATAGAATCATCGCGGCGGGGTGCGTGTTCTTCTTCTCCTGTCTCGCCAGGGCGGAGGAGACAACGTACCGGTATGAGGTCTACAAGCAGGAGGATGGCGCGCCCGTCTGCACGATGAGACAAAAGGGCGTGGAGACGAAAGAGCAGTTTCTTCGCATCGAAGTCACCGTCCCTGTCGGCTCGAAACTGGAAAGCGCCTCCCTCGTCAAGCAAACAACTCCTGTCGAGGTCGTCTCCTTCCCACTCGACGGCATCTCCCCACCCGCCGAAGGTGGCAACCTGGCGGTGCTCACCCTGGAGCGTGCGAAGTTCGGCATACGCGAGACGGCGTTCCTCCAGGTCCAGATGAACACAGCGGGCGCGGTGAGTTCGCCCATCGACTGTAAGACCGAGGAGGGTGACTCGGTTTCCTATTTCGGAGAAGAGGGCACTTCGAAGACCGGCTCGATTGACGTAAGTGCGCTTGAGTTCTGGCTGGGAAACGAATCAACACTCAAAAACAACCTGCTCAAGCAATTGAAGGCAATTGACGACAAGGAGGAGCGAATCCTTCTCGTACACCTGCCATCGGGTGCGATTGCATCTCCCATGGACAATGCTGTCTCGGAGGGAGAGTGGATCCAAGTGGCATTCCTCCTGCCCGAGACTGAAGAGCGCATGCCGAGAATCACCTCGAAGAACTGTGAGGCCGTCAATACCTTCCGTCAGAAAGAGGCCCCGTCGGCCAAGGAGGGCGCGGATGCCCTTAAGGAGCGTCAAGGCGCGAAGGCCGACGAGCGCGCGCGCCCTATCAAGTTCAAGCTGGTTCCCGTAGGGCAGATGTTCCGGTGTGGAGCGGGCCCCCTTTCATACGAAGTCCATCCACTCTCCGGCTATGAAGCCAAGCGCCAGAAGGAAGCAGGAACGACTCCGGAAGCAGCGTCCTCTTCCGTCGAAAATGTGGTCACAGCCCGGGTGAGGCCCCGCTATCACCTCGCCGCCACGGCCATGGTGGGATTCGACACGGCCACCACCCGGCGCTTCGAGACGGATTCGTCCCAGCTCGTCCAGGAGGTGACGGACCGGGAGGGCCTCGCGGTCTATGTCGGTGCGACATGGATGGTGATCGGGGTGGACTACGAAGCGATGACGGAGCTGGACTACTTCCTCAACGTCTTCGCGGCCGTGAAGCCGACCTCGCCCACGGAGGATGCCGTCGTGGGGCTCGCGTTCACCTACACAGGCTCGCTCTCCCTGGCGCTGGGCCTCAGCCTGCACAAGAACACGCGCCTGACGAAGGGCTACACCGTGGGCAGCAGCTTCACGGGGGATGGAGACATCCCCACCGAGAAGACGTGGAAGGGCATGCGGCCTGGGTTCTTCGTGGGCTTCGCCGTCGACAGCAACATCTACGATGCGCTGATCAAGAGATTCTGACCCGCGCACGAGCACGAACGACAGAAGCCCAGCCCCCACCAAGGAGCTGGGCTTCGTTCTTCACCGTGGCGACCCGGTCGCCCGACGCACGCCTCAGGACTGGTGGAAGACCTTCGAGAAGAAGTTCTCCATGCGGGACTTCTCGGGCTCCAGGGTGTTGGCGGGCGAGGCCACGCTCGTGCCCAGTCCAGCGGCCGGACGCAGACCCGACGCGATGCCCGGCTTGATGTGGTGACGCAGGTCCACCGCCACGTCCGTCTTCAGGTGCGTGCCCACGCCCGCCGCGGCATTCACATCCGCCGACTGCTTGAAGAAGCCATTCTCCAACCCAATCTTGCCACCCGCCTGCGCCGCCGCGCCCGCCACCACGCCGCCCGTGACGGAGCCGTGCAGCCGGCCCAGGTGCCCGCCCGCCGTGCCGTACGCACCCGCCGTGGCCGCCGCGCCCACCTGACCGGAGAGCATCGCCGTGGCCGTCCTCGGGTCCAGGCTCGCCACGCCCTCGGCGTACGCCGTCGCCGACGCCTTCGCCTCACCCTTCACGTAGCCACCCACGTGCCGGTTGAAGTCGTGGTTCGCACTCGCCGTCACCCCCACGCCCGTCTCCGCCTTGCCCGTCAGCGCCGCCGTGTACGCGTGGTTGTGCCGGTCGTACGACAGCCCCGCCTGCCCCTGCGCCTTGAAGCTGTTCGCCTCACCCGTGATCTGACCGCTCGTCACGCCGAACCGGCCCGCGTGCGTCTTCTGCAGCTCGAACGCCGCGTTGGGCCCGTTCACCTCGGCCTGCGCCGAGTAGTGGTGCACGCCCGGAGCGTCGTACCGCGTGGTCGAGGCCTGCACCGAGCCCGTGCCACCACTCAGCGAACCCCCACCGAAGGTGTCCTTCTGGAACGTCTTGCCAGGCCGGTCCACGAGCATGTTCGGCTGGGCGCCCGCCGGAGCCGTGAGCTTGTTGTCGCCGCCGCTCACCATGATGTCCGAGGCCTGGCCCGTGGTCTTCTCGAAGGGGCTGTACGACGGCTGGCCCTCCACCATGCCCGGGTGCTTCAGCGGCCTGGGCTCCACCGCGGGCTGCGCACCCGGCGTCGGCTTCGTCGCCACGGGCTTCGTCACCTGCGAGGACGGCGCCGAGGACGGCAGCGTGTTCGCCCGCCCCAAGGGCTTCGGCTGGGACACCTTCGGGGTGGACGAGGACGGCAGCGTGTTGGAGCGGGTCAGCTTCTTACCGATGCGGGGGGACATGGGAGGCTCCTTCGAAGTGCGGCGGATGGGTCGTTCCTGCGATGCCCCTCCCCACTGCACCCCACATGCCATGCCCGTGTCGCCCCAAGCGGACGCACTGCCCTCCTGATTTCAATCAGTTGGCGAGCACCCTCTCCCGGGTCTCCCCGCGTCGCCTGATGACGGCAGTCATCAGCCCCCTGACAGCCGTCATCGTCCTGCCCGTCGACGTGAGCCCTCGGGCTACTCGGCGCAGTCCCTGTCGTAGTTCAGCTCCCGCTTCTCGATGACCTTGTCCTCCTCGACCAGCTTCTGCCCGT
Source organism: Myxococcus sp. XM-1-1-1 (assembly GCF_020037095.1). Taxonomy (NCBI): domain Bacteria; kingdom Pseudomonadati; phylum Myxococcota; class Myxococcia; order Myxococcales; family Myxococcaceae; genus Myxococcus; species Myxococcus sp. XM-1-1-1. The sequence goes on along the minus strand of NZ_JAIQDH010000006.1, from coordinate 280,485 downwards.
CCCACTTCACGACGGTGCGCGTGGTGTCGCTCGGCAGGAAGTTGCACGCGGCCCCCGCCGCGTAGGTGCAACGCCGGGTCACCACGAAGGCCGTCTTGCGGGAGGGCTCCAGCGTCGTGTCGCAGCCCTCCATCCCCATGCCCGTCGGGGAGTGCTCGTCCTCCATGCTCACCTTGCCCAGGTACTTGCCCGCCGCGTCGCGCGCCACCACGTCCAGCCACAGCACCACCCGCCCATCCCCCAACGACACCGGCGGCTTCAGCCGGGAGACGACGCGCGTCAGCGTCACGCCGCTCAGCCCCACCTTCAACATCGCCGGCTCCTGGACCACGCGCTCGCCCCCCGCCTCCTTCCACTTCGGACACGCGGACACCGCCTGCGTCACCGGCCGCTCGTAGATGAACGGGTGATACGCCTTCAACAAGCGGCGCTGCACCGCGGACTCGTCACTCCGACAGAACCCCAGCAACACGACCTCGAAACCCGGGTTGAGCCCTGGCACCGAGCCGCTCGACACCGTCTTCGGAAAACCCTCCGCCAACACGAGCGCCTTCGCGACCAGCTCCCGCTCCGACTCCCACTTCGCCACGGACGCCTTCGCGGCCTCAGCGTCCTTGCCGCCTCCCCAGATGACCGCCACGTACTCCCCACCCTGCCCCTCCGGCGCTGGCGTGGATGCGACAACGGAAGTCGCGGAGAGCAGCACGAACGGGACGACGTATCGCATGGAGTTCCCCCGTCACACGAGGGCCATCCCCTCGCTCACGCCCGAGCCTACTCCACGGCACTGGAAACACGCTGACACAAAGAGTCCGTCAGACTTCACAAGTGCCAGAGTCACTGTGGCCCGAATCAATCGCCATCAAAGCCTGACCGGGACGACGAACGAACGCGCCCGGGAGACGTGTGCCATCCGGCACGCGGAAGTCGAGAGGAGACACCGTGATGAGTCATCGAACGATTCGGAGCATTTTTGTCGCCAGCGCTCTGGCACTGGCCGGCTGCGACGGAGTGGATGCGAAGGAGGAGAAGGCGGACGCAAGTCTGTCGGCGCAGGAGCAGGGGCTGACGTGCACCAGCCTCATCCCCGTGATGTCGGGGAACAACATCCCGTGGGGCATCGCATCTGCCTCCAGCATGTATGACCCCAGCTATCAGCCATGGCTCGGGTTCGACAACGCGGCGAGCTTCTGGCTATCGACCCAGGGACAGACACCCGCGTGGCTGGCCTATGAGTTTCCGAGCACCTCCCAGTCGGTGCAGCGATATGCCGTCACCTACGGCAACGGCACCATCACCACCCGCGCCCCGAAGAACTGGACGCTGGAGGGTTGGACCGGCAGCGCCTGGACGGTGATGGACACCCGCGCCAACCAGACGGGCTGGGCCGGCCACGAGCGCCGCGAGTTCGCCGTCAGCTCCCCCGGCGCGTACAAGAAGTATCGAATCAGCGTGACGGATGACAATGACAGCCGCGCGGGCAACGTCGTGGTCTCCATCTCACGTCTGGAGCTCTACAATTGTCAGCCCTACCCCATGACGTCCTCGCTGTGGACCCGGACCACCGGAGGCACGGGGGGATTCAGTCGCATCCATGACCTCGCGGGAGACCCGGCGGGGCGCACCTACGCCACGGGGATGACCTCGGTGGGCCTGTCGGGCCAGCCCGCGGTGGGCCAGATGGATGCCTTCCTCTCGGCGCGGGACTGGAATGGCAACCTGCTGTTCCACAAGCAGATCGGCGCAGCGGGCAACATCGCCCTGGGCTACGGCGTGGCGCGCAACCGCAGCTTCGAGGAGCTCTACGTCGCGGGCTGGACCTCGGGATCACTGGACGGCAACCCGTCCATTCCAGGGTCGAGCGCGTTCCTGATGCGCTATCGCTACACGGGCGTCCATGGTTGGACGCGCCAGATTGGCGTCGCGAATGCACAGACGGAGGGCTACGGCGTGGCGGTGGATGCCAATGACAATGCCTTCCTGGTGGGCCTGACGAACGGTGGCCTGGATGGGAACACGCGCATCGGCAGCCATGACGCCTTCGTGGTGAAGTACGGCCCCGACGGCACCAGGCTGTGGACGCGACAGCTGGGCGTTGCCGGCAAGACGACCCATGGTCGCCGTGCCGCCGCGGATGACCTCGGCAATGTCTACGTGTCCGGCTGGACGGACGGCAACCTGGATGGAAACACCCTCACGGGCCCCCAGGATGCCTTCATCACCAAGTACGACGCCGACGGCGTGAAGCAGTGGACCCGGCTTGCGGGTGCGCCCGGAACGGCGGCCTACCTGTACGCGTCGCAGGTCGATGCGACGGGCAACGTGTATCTCGCGGGCTACTCGGGTGGCGGCATGGATGGCGTGCCCAACGTCACCCCGCAGATCGACGTGTTCGTGGCCCGCTTCAGCCCCTCGGGCGTGAAGCAGTGGGTGTGGGAGCTCGACTCGGGCTCCGGCTCCTTCGCGATGGGGCTCTACGTCGACGCGAGCGGCATCTACGCGACGGGCGGCGGCGTGGCGGACATCACGAAGGTGACGGACACCAGCGGAGGCATGGTCCACAACTACGTGGCGAAGCTGGACCACACCGGCAACCTGCAGTGGGTCATCCAGCAGGAGACCGCGGCCATCAACGGCGTGGCCAAGGACGTGCGCAGCATGGGTGTCGTCGTGGACGGGACAGGCAACCTCTACGTCGGCGGCTACGTGGACGGTCACTACCAGGGCAACACCATCCTGGGGACCCCAGACACGTTCCTGTCCAAGATCGCCAAGCCGCTCTGAGCCACCCATCCGGGCGTGACACGAAGCGCGTGTGTCAGGCCCACCCAGGCTCTGCCTGAAGAGCCGACGCCCGCGGCGGACACCACCGCGGGCGTCGGAGTGCCGATTGAATCGGGATGCTTCCTGGCGGTCGTACCGAGACAGCCATGAGGCATCAGCGTGTCTTGGAATAGTCCTCGAGGAGCTGGCGCACCCTGGCGGCCTCGGGGTGGGCGGGATAGCGCTTCACGAACGTCCGGTAACGCTCGCGGGCGCCATCCATCCGGTTGAGACGTGCCTGCATGGCGCCGGAGAGGAGCAGACAGCTCGCCTGCTCCGGCACGTTGGAGAGACAGTCCTCGGCGAGCAGGAAGGCATCGTGGGTCTTCCCCGCGCGCGACAGCCGCTGGGCCTCGGCGTACAGCCGGGCCGCCTCGTCGTCGGGAGTCGAGGACGCGGCGGGGCTCGGGCTCCTGGGCCGTCGCGCATCCGCCGAGCTCACCCGCACCTCGACCTCACCTTCGTTGTCCGAGACATCGTCGTCGAGCAGACCGCAGCGCAGCCCCTGGATGCCTCGGACCTTCACCTCGCGCGTCCCCGACAGGAAGAAGCGCACGGGCTGCATCCGGATGGGCTCGCCGTACCGGTCCAGCTTCGGCAGGGCGTTGCCCGGGGACCACTCGACGCAGGCGGCGTGGTTCGCGGGCCCCAGCGCGCGGCCCCTCGGGAAGACGCCCTCGCCCACGGGAGCCAGGGACACGGTGTACGTCTGCCGGGCGTCCAGCCCCCGGAGCAGGAAGCCCTGGGCGGTGGACACCCGCATGGGCTCCGGATGGAAGATGAAGCGCCGCTCGGAGCGCTCGCGGGGATCGCGCAGGGACACGTTCTGCGGGCTGAGGTCGTCCTTGATGGGCTCCCCGAGCGTGAACAGGGCGACGGACCGGATGCCCTTGAGCGCCAGCGGACGCCGCGGAACGACGCCCTGACGCTGGGCGACGGGGACGGCATCTCCGGCGAGCAGATAGAAGATGGGCTGCTCGGCATACACAGCCGGCTCCAGGACCGCGCGCGGCGGGCTCCGGGCCGAGAAGCCCGGCTCCCAGAGGGAGTACGTGGCGGACGGGGACAGGTGGAAGAAGGCCACCATCTCCCCCGGCACGCGGAAGACATGTCGACGGGAGTCCAGGCGGATGGAGGTCGCGTCGGGATGGTCGGCGACGGACTCGGCCTCCGCCACGGGGACACCCTGGACCTCGGAGGTCGAGTCCGATGTCCCCAGCGCGCTGCCGCTCCCGGCCAGGACCTCCGGGCCTCCTTCCCCCAAGGGCTCCAGGGGCCCCGGCGGCGGGGGCGGCGCGGGTGGAGGCCCGTCATCGAGCACCCAGGGCAGGAGGGCCAGCGAGAGCATCGCCACCAATCCTCCGGCGGCGAGGAGCCCCCAGCGCCAGGACCGGCTCGGCGGCTCCTGGGGAGCGGACGGAGGCGGCTCGGGGTTGGCCTGGCCTCTCCCGGGCAGCGGCGTCGTGGGCACGACGTCCTGGAGAACGCGGGTCGACTTCGTGGGCGCGCGCGTCGGAGCGTGCTCGGTGCCTCGCCACGCGCTCAGCTCCTCGACGAACGAGGCCGGCACCGCGAGGTCCCTTCCCTGCTGCAGCAGGTCCTCGCGGAACAGCTCGCGGACCAGGTACGCCAGGTTGGACATCCCGAAGCGGGGCGCGAAGGAATGGAGGAATCCGGCCAGCGCGTCACCGAAGGCGTTCGCCGACTCGTAGCGGAACCGGGTGTCCACGGACAGCGCCCGCATGACAATCTCATTCAGCGCGTTCGGCAGCTCCTTGCGCACCTCTCGCGGCGAGGGGAACTCGCCGTGCGCCAGCTTCGACATGACCAGGGCCTCCGAGCCGGAGACCGGAGCCTGACCGCAGAGCATCTCGTACAGCACCAGGCCCGTGGCCCAGACATCCGTGCGCGCATCCACCTCCTGGCCCCGGGCCTGCTCGGGTGAGAAGTAGAGGTACTTCCCCCGGACGATGCCCGGCTCGGTGTGGAAGCTGCGCAGCATGCGCGCCTTGGCGATGCCGAAGTCGACGATCTTGACCTGTCCCTCGTAGCTGATGAGGACATTGTCGGGGGAGATGTCGCGGTGGACGATGTGCAGGGGCACGCCCTGGTCGTCCGTGCGCGAGTGCGCGTAGTGCAGCCCGCGGCACATCTCCATCGCGATGTACGTGGCCAGCGGGATGGGCATCGACGCCAGGCCCGTCTTCGCCGCGCGTCTCAACACGCGGTGCAGCGGCTGGCCATCCACCAGCTCCATGGCCAGGAAGTACTGGCCATCCATCCGACCGAAGTCGAAGACCTGCGCGATGTTCCCGTGGGACAGCGTGGCGGAGATGCGCGCCTCGCTGATGAACATCGCGATGAAGGCCTCGTCGTTCGCGTGCTCCGGGAGCACCTTCTTGATGAGGACGGGCTTGGTGACTCCGGCGGCGCCCACCAGCCGCGCGCGCCACGTCTCCGCCATGCCTCCCCTGCCGAGTTGGGCGAGGAGCTCATAACGTCCGAGGCTCTGCTGCGGCTCCTGGGTCATCGGGCAACCCGTCCTGGACGCTCGAGGCGCATCGAAGTGGCACTTCGCGGGCCACACGATGTCTGTTTGCGGGGCGTCTGGGTAGGGGGATGGCGGCAATCCCAGGTGTGGCACCCACGCCCACCCGCACGACAGCCCCCCCCAACGGCACACATCGCGCCCGGCGCGGCGCAATGGCAGTCAATGGAGGGCGTCCGACCGCATCACACCGGCGCCCGCCCAGGATGGCGGGCACCGGCGGAACCACGCGTCGCTCGAGCCCTCACGGGAGCGCCCGAGCGGCGCGGCGAATCACTCCGAGTAGGAGTAGTTGTAGACGAGCTGCCAGTTGCGGTTGTAGCGGCGGGTCACGGTGAACCAGCCGCTGTGGCAGCTGCCCGTGTTGCTGGCGGAGTAGCCGTAGACGAAGCCGTTGTTCACGCGCGCCACGAGCTCAGGGGAGCCAGGGTTCTCGCAGGGCTGGGTGACGCGGACGGACTGGTACGCGGCCTCGGCATTGACCTGCTCCTGGCCCTCGAAGTCATAGATGGAGTGGACCCGGACGGCGGTGAAGCCACCCAGCTGGGCACCCTGCGTCGCGGTGGGCTGCGCGAGGAACGCGTTGAGGCTGGCCAGGGCCGCGGCCTCGTTGGTGATGGAGCCGACGACGCGGTGCACGGCGCCGTTCGAGTCGGACAGCGCGGCGCGGATGGAGGCGATGCCGGCGGAGCCCTGGTAGACGGACGTGTCGCCCCACGTGAAGCTCAGGGCGGAGCCGGCCGTGTACCCACTCAGCGCGCAGCTGCCGTTGGCGGCCGCGGGCGCCACCAGGATGACCTTGCGCAGGCGGTGCTCGGGGTTCAGGAGGGCAACACACTCGTTGCCCGCGACGCCGTCATAGTTGCCGGCGGGCAGCACGGCCTCGACGATGTTGTAGACGCGGAAGTTGGGGTCCGTGGCCTCCTGCTCCTGGGTGGCCTGGACGGGCTCGGGCGTCGGCTCCGCCTCGGGACCGAGGCAACCAACGATGAAGGACGACGCAAGGACGAGGGAAGACAGCCGAAGGGAAGTGCGCATGGGCGCGCTTCCTATCATGCGGGGGGCGATTGATCCCGCATATTCATGATTTGTTGCAAGGACGATACATGCGGAAAGGGCTGCTCTCACTGGACCTCCGCTCTCTACGGGCTACGCAGATCCAGGACTTTTTTTCATGTGCCTGTGAAAACAAAACGACCCCGCCAGCAAAGGCAGGGCCATCTTGCTCCCAATCACATCACTCTCGCGCTGAGCGTGAAGGCAATCCGCTCAGGGCAACCTGAAGACTCGCAGGTTCTCCTCGCCCTTGCGCACATAGACGAGGGCGTCGTGCGTGGCCTGGTAGAAGAAGCGGTTCTTGACCAGGTCATGCCAGCCGCCGAAGGCGCCCGCCTCCCACTGGGGGGCCTCGCGCAGGGTGCGGGCCTCGGCGTCGACCTCGTAGGTGCGGTATTCGAAGGAGCCGTCCCCGTCGCGGTCATACCGGAACGCGGCGATGTAGCGATTGAGCGGCGGCACGTGGGTGAAGATCATGCCCTCGAAGTATTCGGGATAGCAGCGCGCCCGCACGAGGTCGCTCCGCAGTGGAATGTCGTTCCACTTCGTCGTGTCCAGGTCGTAGGTGATCAACCGCGGCATCTGCACGTGCGGCTCCTCGTGTCCCGGCGCGGGGAAGCTCACGAGGACGCGGCCCACGCGGGCCATCTGCGCGAAGTGCCAGGCGGGAGGCGTGACGACCTCCCACTTCCAGGACGTGTCCTCTTGGCCGAAGGACCACCACTGCGAATAGTTGTAGTTCTCCGTGGGGCCGAACATGTAGCGCCCGCGCACCTCGTCCCAGAACGTCCAGCCGGCGGCGCCGCCGTAGCCCTTCGAGCCGTCATACGAGGCCCCCGGCGTGTTGAACGGATTGTGGCGCGTCCAGGTGCGAGTCTTCAGGCTGTAGCGCCACATGCGCCGGACGCCGGTGGCCACCTCGTCGAGGTCCGGGTTGTAGACGAGCCCGTTGTACGTGTGGCGCGCGGTGGGGTTGCGCGTCGACGCGGCGGGGCGGTCCGGGTCGAAGAACTCGTCCGAATGGACGTCGCTGTCCGGATGCGCCTTGGCGTACGCCTCCGCGGGGGGATAGCCGCTGTAGGTGTTGCCCCAGGGGACGTTCGTCCAGTTCGCGGAGTTGTCCGGCAGCTGCTCGATGCTCCAGCGCATCCGCGCCATGTCGAAGCGATAGAGGCCGTTGTTGGAGCTGTCGGCGTGGCCACCGCCGAAGGCCCACCACCGCGCCCTCGGCGCATCCAGCGCGATGCCGGAGTACGCGTTGATGACACCGGCGATGCCCTGCGAGCCCAGGTCGCTGAAGCCCGGGAGCGCGGCCTTGACCTCCGCGTCGAGCGTGGTGAGCGGCGTCCCCGCGACTTCAATCCAGCGTCCCTTGGGCACCAGCGCCCAGGAGGCCTCGTTCACCAGACCCGTCGAGTCACGCCCCGGCGTCCACACGTCCCCCGAGATGGAGCCCGTCTCCGGCCCGCTTCCCCAGGTGAACGGAGGCAGCGGGCCGGGTCCACCATCCGGCGTGGACGCGCCACCGTCGGAGCCGGACGAACCCGCGTCGGGGTTGCCTCCCGCGTCGGAGCCCGTGCCGCCATCAGCGCTCGTGCCCGCGTCGGGCTTGGGGTTCCCGTCGACCGGGTCATCGGAGGAGCAGGCCGTGAGCACACTCGCGACACCGAGCGCGAGGCAGAGACCCCAAGGTGACGAACGTCGGCCCGGCCGGACGGCTCGCATGCTCCACTCCTCGACAAGATGACTGTGCGCACACGCGTCGTGTGTTCGCGTCCCCAAGGCAAGTGACATGCCATGGGGCGCTCGCACAGAGTCACCTGGGAGCAGGTGCCGCCGTCACTGTTGCATCCGCGTGGATTCAGGGGGGGCCACCCCACATCATGTGGCCCACCTGCCCCACACCGCGCGGCGAGCGACTGTCGCTCGCGCGGCCTGGCTCGGTGCTCAGCGCTTCGTTCGAGCCTTGCCCGTGCCGCGAGGCTTGCTCGCGGACGCGGCCTTCTTGCCCTTCTTCGCGGCGGCCTTCGTCGGAGCCCGCGCCGTCTTGGACTTCGCGGGCACGGCCTTGGACTTCGCCGGCTTCGACCTGGGCGCGGTGACCTTGACCTTCGCGGGCTTCGACTTGGGCGTCGTGGACTTGGCCGCTTTCGCCTTGGGCGCCTTCTTCGCGGCCACGGGCTTCTTCGCGGACTTCTTCGTGGCCGCGGGCCTGGTGGCCGTCTTCCGTGTGCTCGGGGCGGAGGACTCGCGCTTCGGCTTCGCACGCGGGGAGCGCTTCTTCGCGGGGGCCTCTCCCACGACCTCCGCGTCCATCACGTCCGCCGGACGGACCCGCGAAGCAGGCGGCGTCACCGGACGGGAGACCGCTTCCGGAGCGGTCGTCACCACGGGCTCCGCGGTCAACACCACCCCTGGCGTCGCACGAGCCGACGGCTCCACGTGCGTCGTCACGTCGCGCGACTCCCGGGCCGCCGGCGGCTTCGCGGGAGGCTCGGCGGGAACGGAGGGCTGCCAGTTCTCGGGCGAGAACGCGGCATCGGTCTCCTCGCGAGGCTTCGGCGGCTCGAACTTCGGCGGCGGCCGGTGGTGGAAGCGCGCGTCCTTCGAGGCGGGCTTCCCGCCGTGACCGTGCTTCTGCGGCGCGTGCGGACGCCCGCCCTTGGCACCATGGGTACCGCCGCCACGCTGCCCCTGCGCGGCCAGGGCGCGGAGCCGGTCGAATCCGGGATGCGGCGAGCCACCCGTCGCCTCGGGAGCGGAGGGGGCCTCCAACGTCTTCACGGCGGAGGACTCCTGCTCCACGGACTGCGCACCTCGCACCTCGGCACCCTGCTGCTCGGGGCGCACGAAGACCCGACGCTTCTCACCGTGGCCCTCCCGCTCGGGACGACCTTCGCGGGGCTTGTTCGCCGACTCGTCGCGCCAGGGCTGCTTGAACTTCTCCTCGCCCCGCGCGGGCTCCTCGCGGCGCCCTTCCCGCACGAACCGGCCGCGGGGACTCGAGGGCTCCTCGCGCGCGGCCCAGCCTCGGGCGGAGCCCTGTTTCTTCTCCTCGCGCTCCCAGCGTCCCGGCCGCTCGGCCCGGTGCTTGCCATGCGCGACCTGCTCGCGGCGCTCGGGACGACGGTGCGAGAACGCTCCGCCCTCACGGCGCGCCAGCGGCGCCTCGCCGTCGAACTGGAGCGCCTCGAAGTCGATCTTCCGCGCCGTCGGGTTCGCCGACAGCAACCGCACGCGCAGCTTCTGGCCCACGCGGACGCGGCGCCCGTTCGGGTACACCAGCGCGTGCGTCTGCTTGTCCAGCTTCGAGCCCGGCCCCAGCGTCTCCGCCTTCACCAGGCCTTCGACGTGCACCTCGTCCAGCTCGACGAAGAAGCCGAAGTCGGTGATGGCCGCGATGGTGGCCGCGAACTCCTCGCCGACGCGGTCCTTCATCATCAGGGCCGCGTAGAACGAGACCACCTCGCGCTCCACCTGCATGGCCGCGCGCTCGCGATCCGAGCACTGCATCGCCATGTCCTCGAGCTTCTCCTCCTCGCGCTCGAGCATGGCCTGCGACGGCTTGCGGCCTGCCCTCGCCCAGTGGGCCTTGAGCAGCCGGTGCACCAGCAGGTCCGGGTAGCGACGGATGGGCGAGGTGAAGTGCAGGTAGTGCTCGGCCGCGAGCCCGTAGTGCCCCACCTTCGAGGCCGTGTACACGGCCTGCATCATCGAGCGCAGCAGCAGCTGGTTCAGCGCCCGCTGCTCCGGGTGGCCCGCCAGCTGGCTGATGAACGCGTCCAGCTCCTTCGACGACACCCCGTCCTCGAAGCGCAGCTTGAAGCCATACGCCTGCGCCAGCGCCGCGAAGGCCGCCAGCTTCTCCTCGTCCGGCTCGCCGTGGAACCGGTACACCGTGGGCAGGCCCTCGTCCTGGAAGAAGCGCGCCACCGCCTCGTTCGCGGCGAGCATGCACTCCTCGATGAGCCGGTGGCTGTCCTTGCGCTCGCGCTTGTCCATGCGCTCGGGCAGGCCGTCCTTGCCCACGACGACCTTGTGCTCGGGCAGGTCGAAGTCGATGGCGCCGCGCTCCTTGCGCATCTTCATCAGCGCCCGCGCCAGCGACATCATCCGCTCGAAGTGCGGCTTGAAGGCGTTGCGGTGCGGCACGTCCTTGCCATCGAGGACGTCCTGCACCTCGTTGTACGTGCACCGCGCCTGGCTGCGCATCACCGCCGGGTACAGCGTGGACGAGCGCCGCTGGCCCTGGGTGTCGAACGTCATGTCCGCCACCATGCACAGCCGGTCCTCGTCCGGGCGCAGCGAGCAGATGCCGTTGCTCAGCCGCTCCGGGAGCATCGGCAGCACCCGGTCCGGCAGGTACACGGACGTCGCGCGCCGGAGCGCCTCCGCGTCCAGCGCGCTGCGCTCGCGCACGTAGTGCGTCACGTCCGCGATGGCCACCACCAGCCGCCAACCTCCCGGCTGCTCCTCCACGTACACCGCGTCGTCGAAGTCGCGCGCGTCCTCGCCGTCGATGGTGACCAGCGCCATCGCGCGCAGGTCGCGGCGCTGCTCGCCGCGCGCCTCGTCCTCGGACACCGTGACGGCATAGCGGTCCGCCTCGTCCATGACCTCCGGCGGGAACTCGTCCGAGAAGCCCTGCGAGTAGGCGATGCCGATCACCTCGGAGCTCGGCGTGCCGGGCTTGCCGAGCGAGCCGGCCACCTCGCCGATCAGCCCGCGACCCGGGTCCAACAGGTTCGCGCCCACGCCCAGGCGCACCTTCACCAGGTCGCCCTCCTGGGCCATCTGGGTGAACGGCACGCGGATGGGCCCCGGCAGGCTCGTGTCCGTCGGCAGCACCAGCGCGTGGCGCCCGTGCGCGGTGTAGACGCCCACCGCCAGCTCGCGGCGTCGGTCCACCACCTGCACCAGCCGCCCCTCGTAACGTCCGGGCCGCCCCGCCACCTCCACCACCACCCGGTCATTGTCGAGCGCGCGCTGCGCCTCGCCCGGCGGCAGGAAGATGTTCTCGCCCTCGCCCGACACCGGGTGCACGAAGCCGAAGCCGTTCTGATGCACGTGGAGGATGCCCTCCACCGTGTCGAGCACCTCGCCGAAGCGGCGCTCCCTCCGGCCTCGCTGACCGGAGCGCTCACGCCAGTCGTCGCGCCCGCCACCGCCATGGCGTCCGGCGTCGCGGGCGCCACGTGACGGGGCACCACGGTCCTGGAAACGGCCGCCCTCCTGTCCGCGCGCTCCATGCCCCTGGAAGCGGGCGCGGGAGTCGTTCGAGTGGGCCTTGCCGAAGCGGGGCGCCTCCGGACGCGCCTGCTCAGGGTGCGCGGGGGCAGGACGTACGGCCTCGTCACGAGGGGGGCTGGGGCGCAGGAAGCGCTTGCCCTCCTTGACGATGGCGCCTTGACGGACCAGCTCGCGCAGGGCGCGCTTGAGCTCGGTCTGCTGGCCAGGATGCAGGCCCGCGAGTCGCAGGAGCTCCTTGATGCCCAGCGGGTGGTCTGCGTCGGAGAGAATCTGCTGGAGAAGGTCGGGAGGAATGCTCACGGTGGGGTCGCGGCTCGGCCGCTACGGGAACGGGTAAGCCCGAAGCGGCCGGGCGGGAACCCCCCGGCGACCGACTGCTTCCCGGAGTCCTCCTCCGGGAAGCGACGTTCAGGGCTTGACCGTGACGTTGATCTTGAAGGAGCGGTCCACCAGGCCCGGCGCGAGCGCCTTGGCCAGGAAGAACTCCACCTCGGATGTCCCCGGGTTGCGGGGGGTGAAGAAGAACTCTCGGGTGGCCGGTCCCCCATTGAGGCCCGGCTCGAAGTTGGCCTCGCGCAGACCCACGCGCTTGGCGGCGGTGGGCTCGATGGCCCAGGTGAAGCCCGGCTGCTCGGGCAGGCGCACGGTGAGGCCGTGGTTGAGCTTCACGTCCACGCTCGTGGGCACCTCGCCCTCGATGTGGACCAGCTCCATCTCGTCGCGAGAGACCGCGCGCGCCTCGGACGGACGGGGCTCCACGTTCTCCGCGCCGATGCGGCCGCCCCAACCGGACGTCTTGTCCACCACGCCCATGACCTGCAGCGTGTGGCCCACGAACTTGCGCAGCCCCTTCACCGCGGCCTTGCCCTCGATGAGGAACGAGACCTGCTGACGGGTGCCGCCGTTGGACACGACGAGCACGAACTCCTCGCCCGTCATCTCGAGGTTGCCGCGCACCGCCGCGAAGCCCTTGATGCCCGCGCCCATGCCGGCCGCCGTCACCATGGAGACCTCGCCGGGCGACAGGTAGCGCAGCCGGGGCTCGGTGTCCGCCGGGGGCGCCTCCACCACCTCGGCCTCCGGCTTCTTGGCGGAGTACTTGCGCACGTCCACCACGCCGCCGTGGTTGGTCGTCTTGCGGATCAACCCGCTGACGGAGACCTTGTGGTTCACGTACGCCGGCAGGACCTCCTGGTCCGGCCCCTGGAGCAGGAAGGTGAGCTCTCGCTTGTCGCGTCCCACCACCACCAGGTTGGGCATCTCGTTGAGGACGACCAGGCGGCCCTTGAGGCTGCCCTCGCCCGTCACGCCGCGGCCCTCACCGGCGGTGAGCAGCTGCTCCATCTCGCGCTTGGTGAGCGGCTCGCCCGGAGGCGGCAGCTTGGTGGCGCGGGGACGGGGCTTCTCCACGGCGGGGATGACGGGCGCGGAGGCCTTGGAGCCCGCCTTGCCGCCAGCGGCCTTGCCAGCGGGCGCCTTCGCCGCGGGGGCGGCCGGAGCCTTGGCCGTGGCGGACTTGGCGGCGGGAGCGGGCTTGGCGGCGGACTTCTTGGTCGCGGCGGCCTTCTCGGTCTTGTCGACCTTCTCCGCCTTCTCGGCGGCCTTGCCCTTCTCGGGGGCGACCTCCGCGGCCACCTTCTTCGCCGCGGACTTCGCGCCCTTGGCCACCGTCTCCGCGACGGCCTTGACCGCCTTCGTCGTCGAGGTGGCGACGCGCTTGGACGCGTTCTTGATCAGATCCAGCCGGGCGGATTTATCCTTCTTCGCGGCGGGCTTCGCGCCAGTCTTTCCAGCGGGAGTCGCCTTCTTGGCCCCGGACTTGGGCTTGGCCATCGACGCTGTCTCCTTGAGAGTTCCCGTGTACTTTCAACGGGTTGCCAAGCCACCCCCAGGAGGACTGGCAGGCTTCGCGATGATTGGAGCTTGTAACGATGATCAGCAGGGCTGTCAAACTAACACTTGATTTTCTCTCGGACTTTGGGTGCGAACAGCCCTGGAGAACACGCGCATGAACGACGCCGCGACACTGCTGCCGGAGGACGAGGCCCGGGCCCGGGTGCTGGCCCTGGTCCCCCCCCTGGCCACGGAGTGGGTGTCCCTGGACGAGGGCCTGGGCCGGACGCTGGCGGAGGACGTGATGGCCCAGCGCACCCTGCCCCCCTGGGACAACTCGGCCATGGACGGCTACGCGGTGCGCGCCTCCGACCTCACGGGGCCCTTGCCGGTGAGACTGCCCGTGTTGGAGACGGTCTACGCGGGCGCCACGCCCCGGCACGAGGTCCGCCCGGGCACCTGCGTGCGGATCATGACCGGCGCCCCCCTGCCCGACGGCGCGGACGCGGTGGTGATGCGCGAGCGCGCCCGCCCCGTCCCCAACGGCGGCGCGGATCAGGTGGACATCCTGGAGGCGGTGGAGTCCGGCCAGTTCGTGCGGCCGCGGGGCGAGGACGCCCACGAGGGGGCGCTGCTGCTGGCCCGGGGCACGCCCCTGGGCATCCCCGAGCTGGGGCTGTTGTGGGGCCAGGGCCAGCTGTCCATCCCCGTCCCCCGCGCGCCCCGGGTGGCCATCCTCTCCACCGGGGACGAGCTGTGCCGGGCCGACGAGCCCCCCAAGGGCCGCATCGTCGACACCAACGCCCCGTCCCTGGCGCTGGCGGTGCGCCGCGCGGGCGGACTGCCGTCCCTGCTGGGCATCGCGCAGGACACGCGGGACTCGGTGAGCGAGTTCCTGTCGCGCGCCCACGGCTTCGACGTGGTGCTCACCAGCGCGGGCGTGTCCGTGGGCGAGCGGGACTACGTGAAGGAGGTCCTGGCGGCCCTGGGCGTGGAACAGCACCTGTGGCGCGTGGCCATCAAGCCCGGCAAGCCGCTGGTGGTGGGCAAGCGCGGCAGCACGCTGTTCTTCGGCCTGCCCGGCAACCCCACCTCGTCCCTGGTGACGTTCGAGCTGTTCGTCCGGCCGGCGCTGCGCCGCCTGCTGGGGCACTCGGACGTGGCCCCCATCCGGGTGTCCGGGCGGTTGGACGGCCGCCTGGCCAAGAGCCCGGGGCTGGCGCATTTCGTCCGGGTGACGGCCACCTGGCGGGAAGGAAGCTTGTGGGCACGGCCGTTGTCCACCCAGACGTCCGGAGCGCTGCGCTCCGCGGCCTCCGCGACGCACCTGCTGCACTTCCCCCGGGAGGCCAGCAGCTTGTCTCATGGGGACGGTGTGGAGTTGCTACCGGTCTCCTGGGGGGCTTGAGAAACCGAAGGCGTCCGTCACGCATCCTTTCCGCGATTCCAGGTGGGCTCCGTTGGTGAGTCCGCCTTGACTTGCGTTCCGTGGGGCACCAAACAGGGAGCCTCGCAGCCGGAGAACAGAACACCATGTCGGATACTCGCTCACCCCAGGTCCTTCCGACCCGAAAGCCCACCCAGCATCTGGAGCGCTTCTCGGAGGCGGACGTCCCCACGGGGCGTGGACCGCTGAGGACCATCGTCTTCCGGGACAAGCGCAACGGCCGCGAGCACGTGGCGCTCGTGGCGGGGAGTGTGTCGGGCGTGGAGGGGGTGCCGGTGCGCATCCACTCCGAGTGCCTGACGAGCGAGGTCTTCGGCAGCCTCAAGTGCGACTGCCGCGAGCAGCTGGACCGGGCGCTGGACTTCATCACCCAGCAGGGCCTGGGCGTGGTGCTCTACCTGCGGCAGGAGGGCCGGGGCATCGGCCTGGGGAACAAGATCAAGGCGTACGCGCTGCAGGCCAAGGGGCTGGACACGTACGAGGCGAACCGGCAGCTGGGCTTCGCGGACGACCTGCGCAGCTACGACATCGCCGCGGAGATGCTGCGCTCGCTGGACGTACGCTCGGTGGACCTCATCACCAACAACCCGCTGAAGATCGCCGGGATGGTGGAGGAAGGGATTCCGGTCCTGCGTCGAATCCCTTCCCGGACCGAGCACAATCCGCATAACGTCGACTACCTGAGGACGAAGCGCGAGCGTACGGGGCACCTGATTGAGCTCTTCGCCGAGGACGACGACACGGAAGCCAAGGCCGGCTGAGAAGACGCCCGCGCGGCGGCGCGACACCGCCGTGCGCAATCAGGCGCGCGTGCCGTTCGAGGTGCGCTTCTGGGGTGTGCGCGGTTCCATCCCCGCCCCGGGTCCGCAGACGAAGCGCTACGGGGGCAACACGCCGTGCGTGGAGGTGCGGTGCGGGGACGAGCTGCTGATCTTCGATCTGGGCTCCGGGGCGCGAGCGCTGGGTGACGCGCTGCTGGCGTCGGGCACGTCGCCGGTGCGCGGCAACATCTTCATCTCGCACTACCACTACGACCACCTGCAGGGGCTCCCCTTCTTCGCGCCCATCTTCATCCCGACGAGCGAGCTGACGGTGAACGGGCCCGCGCGCAACGGGCGCAGCACGCGCGAGCTGCTCAGCGGGCAGATGGTGCAGCCCTACTTCCCGGTGACGGCCGAGGGCACGTTCCGCGCGAAGCTGACGTATCGGGACCTGGCGCCCGGGGACACGCTGCGGGTGGGCCCCGCGAAGGTGCGGTGGCTGGAGCTGAACCACCCGGGCGGCAACCTGGGCTACCGCGTGGAGTGCGGCGACAGGTCCGTGGTGTACGCGACGGACGTGGAGCACGGCAGCGAGCTGGACGCGGCGATGTTCGAGTTCGCGCGCGGCGCGGACCTGTTCATCTACGACTCCATGTACACGGAGGACGAGTACCACGGCCGCAGTGGGCCGGCGCGCACGGGCTGGGGCCACTCGACGTGGCAGGCCGCCGTGGCCGCCGCGGACGCGGCCGAGGTCAAGACGCTGGTGCTCTTCCACCACGACCCGTCCCGCGACGACGTGGCCATGGACAAGCTGCTGCGTCAGGTGCGCAAGCACCGCCCGGAGGCCATCGCCGCCAAGGAGGCGATGGTCCTCTCGCTGTAGCTCAGGCGCCGCCGCGCTTGCGGGCCACCGCGCGCTTCACCGTCTCGCGCAATCCCACGAAGGGCAGGCGCTCCAGGGCGGTGGGCACGTCCACCCACTCGAAGGTGTCGTGCTCCGGGCCCAGGCGGACGTCCGCGTCCGGAGGGGCCTGGACGGCGAAGCCGTTCTCCCGCGCGAGCACGGGGGGCAGCGTCTCGCCGATGGCGAAGGCGTGCTGGTAGTGGAGGTCCTCGGGAGCAAGGCGCAGTCCGGTCTCCTCCTCGAGCTCGCGGGCGGCGGCCTGGGCGGGTGATTCACCGGGCTCCACGCGGCCCGTGAGGATCTGCCAGAAGCCTCCGCGCTCGGGGCGGCGGCGCACGAGCAGGACGCGGGCCTCGGGGCCATGTCCGCGCACCACGGCGACGCTGACGGTGGACATGGGCGGCGGCGCATCGACGCGCTCGCTGTCGAACACGGCGCAGAAGCTGCGAGCCAGGGCCTCTTCCACGTCGGGCACGGGGATGGCGTTGCCACGCTCGCGCTGCATGGACGTGACGCCGGCCTCGCGGATGCCGCACGGGACGATGAAGCGGAAGTGCTCCATCTTCGTGTTCACGTTGAGCGCGAAGCCGTGCGTGGTGAGCCAGCGGGAGATGTGGACGCCGATGGCGGCGATCTTCCGCGCGTCCGGGGCGCCCTCCTCGCCAATCCACACACCGGGCCACTTGGGGATGGGGCCGGCGGTGATGCCCCACTCGGACAGCACCTGCATGATGGAGCGCTCCACGTCGCGCACGTAGCGACGCACGTCACGGCGCGACTCGGGGAGCAGGAAGATGGGGTAGCCGACGATCTGCCCGGGGCCGTGGTAGGTGACGTCGCCGCCGCGGTTGGTCTCGAAGACCTGGACGCCCTCGGCGGAGAGGCTCGCGTCGGAGGCGGTGATGTTCTCGCGCTTCGCGCCTCGGCCGAGGGTCAGCACGGGCGGGTGCTCCAGGAGGAGCAGTGCGTCCGAGCAGAGCCCCTCGCGACGCGCGTCGCCGAACAGGCGCATGAGCTCGAGGCCGTCCTCGTACTCCACCCGGCCGAGCCGGTAGACGGTGATGGTGTTCACGACGTTCCCTTCTTGCGCCGCCCCTTGCGAGCAGGGGCTGGCTTCGTGACTTTGTCGAGGTCCCAGGTGCCTGGGGGGATGCGCTGGAGGAGCGCCCGGAGCTCATGGCCCGCGCGCGGGGAACGCGCGGCCTCCGCCACGAGCACGAAGAGGGCCTTCTCGGACACCGTCGTCGTGTGCTCGCGCGCGGCGAGGTGGGCCCGGGCCATGTCCCTGTATTCGGCGGAGGTGGGCGGACGCAGGGACACGAGGCGCTGAACGTGCTCCAGGATGCTCACTGTGACGGTGCCGCTCACGGCACGCGACAGGGCGTCCGTGGTGGGGACGTTGAGGCGGAGGCCATTTCCACGCAGCGCGAGCTTGCTCGACGTGGGTGACTTGCCCCGCGCGCTGAGCACCACCGTGGGCCTCGAGGCCCGACCCAGGAAGGCGCTGAGTGTGCGCTGCTGTTCCGTGGTCAGCTGGTCCACGTCCTCGATGAACAGCGGCGTGGAGGATGGAGCCGCCGTGAGCGCGTCGACCGTGGTGAGAGCGCCCTGCCCTTCTCGCTGGAGCATCTGGAGCAAGGTGCTCTTCCCACAGCCCTCCGCACCGATGAGCAGCACGCAGCGGACGCCCGTGCGGAGTGCATCGATGAGCGCACTCCGCGCCTCCGGCTGCCCGATGAAGTCCGGCGCGCTCGGAGTCGGCGTCTCGACGCGAGGACGGGCCGGGAGCGACACCGGGCTCACCGAGTCACCGAACAGGGATGATGAGGCCGTGAGGCAGGCCTTGCAGATGAACGCGCCCGCCGGCCCCGCGACGAGCTCACCAATCTCCGCGCGAGGTCGGCAACAGAACGAGCACCACGCGTCCAGCGTCACGTCCGCGCGGGTGGGGCCACGTTCGATGATGCGCGGCTTGCGTCGACGCTGGGGTGGCGTGTCCTCCACGTCGTGAGGCTCGCGCGCGACGTCATCCTCACCGCCTTCGAATTCGTCAGACAACTCGCGCAGCGGCGCTCCGAACGGACGGGTTCCCGTCACACCCAAGAGGTGGGGCTGGCTCGCCTCGGCGCTCACGAACTCGCCCTGGTCCCCCAGAAGCCAGGTCTCATCCTCGACCTCGGATGCGCCGCTCGCCCCCACCGCGCCCGACGTGTCATCGGCTCCGGACACGCCAACCACCGGGCCATCCCACGCATCGAGCAGCCCTGGACTCCAGGACGCATCGTCAGAGCCAGCGCCACCCATGAGTCGATCGCCACCGAAGCTTCGTGCTCGACTTCGCGCACCTGCGCTCCGGGCCATGAATCGGAAGTCTGGCGACGCTCGGGCTGTCACGCTCGAGGCCTCGCCGGAACTCGCACTGTCGTCAGCGTCCAGTTCCCAGTCCCGCGCCGGCACTCCGGCTGTCACGCCCGACGACTGGCCACGCGTCGAGCCAGAGCGCTCGCTGTCGGCCCCGACCCTGCTCCGGCCTCGCGGCGCGAGTCCTCCCTGCTCGGGAGATTCTCCTCCCCCATCGTCGGCTGATCGCGAGCAGGGCGAAGCTCCGGCTGTCACGCGCGACGTCACACCAGCGCCAATGCTGTCGTGCGGATCAGCGACCCACCCCTGTCGAGGCGGCCCGGCCCTTCCCAGAGACGCTCCTGTGCTTTCGTCCGTCGGAGCGAGCGCGTCATCTCGCGACGCCTCGGCCTCGTACGAGTCGCTCCCACGCGACAGCTGGGCCTCCAGGCGCTGCAGGTCTTCACTCACCTCTGCGTCCAACACCCACGCGGTGACTTCGGCAGGTGCTTGCGCGAGACCAGGCGCCTCCTCCTCGCGCAGCGCGGCTTCGATGAGGCGCTGCCTCAACGCCAGCTCCAATGACGAGACACCCTCCTCGCCTCCCATCATCAAGGGTGCTGGAGGGGCAGGCTCCTCAGCATCCATCGCCGACATCCGCTCGAGTCGCGCCACCTCGTCGGCGATGTCCGCGCGGCGCGCATCCAGTCGGCGCGCATGGCGCAGCAACTGGAGCGCCCGAGGTGCGTTCCCCGCGCGCTGGAAGAGGGTCGCGGCCTGGAACAACAGCTCCACCGCACGAGGCGCGTCACCGCTCAGCTCGGCGGACTGCGCGGCGCGGATCAGCTCGCGAGGGTTCTCGGCCATACCGACAGAGCCTAACCGTCTTGGAGGACCACCGCCCGACCTCCGTCGAGCGGGCGGTCCGTCCCCTGGCAACCCCACGGGACGCCCTACCGTGGACACGAGGCCCGGGAGCCTCCGCTCACCGGGCCCGCATCCAGGGACCTCAGGTCATCGCCAGGAACAGCATGTCCGGCTTCTCGAGGTACTTGATGACTTCGTACACGAAGTCCGCGGCCACCGAGCCGTCGATGACGCGGTGGTCGCACGACAGCGACAGGTTCATCATGTCGCGGACCACGACCTGGTCCTTCACCACGGCCGGGCGCTTCTTGAGCTTGTGCACGCCCATGATGCCCACCTCGGGGTGGTTGATGATGGGCGTGGCGAACAGGCCGCCCGTCTGCCCCAGCGAGGTGATGGTGAAGGTGCCGCCCGTCAGCTCCTCCATCTTCAGCTTGCGCTCACGCGCCGCCACACCCAGCCGCGACGTCTCGCGCGCCAGCTCGGCCAGCGTCAGCCGGTCCGCGTCCTTCACCACCGCCACCGTCAGGCCGTCCGGCGTCGCCACCGCCATGCCGATGTTGTACTCGCCGCGCACCACCAGCTCCTGCGCCGCCTCGTCGAAGTTGGCGTTCAGGTGCGGGAAGCGCTTCAGCGCGGCGATGGTCGCCTTGATGATGAACGGCAGGTAGTTGATCTTCGTGTTGTCGCCCACCGCCGCCAGCTGCGCGTTGAGCCGCGCACGCAGCGCCACCAGCTCCGTCGCGTCCACTTCCTCCACGAAGGCGAAGTGCGGCATCGTGAACTTCGAGCGCACCATCTTCTCGGCGATCTTCTTGCGCAGGCCTCGCAGCGGCACGCGCTCGTCCGAGCGACCCGCCGACACGGAGGGCGCCGCGGGGCGCGCCTGGGCCGGCGCCGCCACCACCACGTTCTTCTGCTCGCCACCACCCTCCAGCGCCGCCACCACGTCCGCCTTCGTCACCCGCCCCTGCGGACCACTGCCGGAGATGGTCGTCAGGTCCAGCCCGTGCTCACGCGCCATCCGACGCGTCACCGGCGTGGCCAGCACCTTCGTCGCCTGCGTCGACGCCGCGGCAGCCGCCTGGGCGGGCGCCGCCGCCGCCGAAGCCGCCGGAGCGGGAGCCCCGTGGCCCGCGGCCTGGACCGGCGCGGCGCCTTCGATCTCCATCGTCACCAGCGGGTGGTGCACCTTCGCGATGTCCCCTTCCTTGCCGTGCGTCTGGATGACGCGGCCGGCCTTCGGGCTGGGGACGGTGACGGTGGCCTTGTCCGTCATCACCTCGGCGAGCACCTGGTCTTCCTTGACGACGTCGCCGGCCTTGACGTGCCACTTGACCAGCTCGCCCTCCATCACGCCTTCACCGAGGTCGGGGAGCTTGAATTCGAAGGTTGCCATGGGGTGTCTTTCCGAGAGGAACGGGGGTTGCGTCAAGGCTCGAATCGGGCCCGCTCAGCCGAGTCGCTCCAGGCGCTCGCGCTCCATCAGGCCCTTCATGAAGAACTCGGCGGCGCGATAGCTGGAACGAACCAGCGGACCCGAGGCCACGTAGAGGAAACCGTAGGACTCGGCCAGCTTCTTGTACGACTCGAACTGCGCCGGAGTGACGAAGCGCTCCACGCGCAGGTGGTACTGCGAGGGCTGCAGGTACTGTCCCAGCGTGAGCACGTCCACGCCCACGCCGCGCAAATCCTTGAAGGTCTGCTCCAGTTCGGCGTCCGTCTCGCCCAGGCCCACCATGACCGACGTCTTGGTGTAGAGGCCCTCGGGACGGTTCTTCAGGTACTCGAGCACGCGCAGCGACTGGGCGTACTTCGCGCGCCGGTCTCTCACCGTCGGCGTCAGCCGCTCCACCGTCTCCACGTTGTGCGCGACGACGTGCGGCCGGGCCTCGGCCACCGTGGCCAGGTCCTTCTCCACGCCCTTGAAGTCGGGGATGAGCACCTCGACGATGGTGCGCGGGCTCTCGCGGCGCAGCTCGCGGATCGCGGAGGCGAAGTGGCTGGCGCCACCGTCGGGCCGGTCATCCCGGTTCACCGACGTGACGACGATGTACTCCAGGTCCATCTCCTTGACGGCCTGGGCCAGGTGGATGGGCTCCATCGGATCCAACGGCGGCGGAGCGCCCACCTTCACGTGGCAGAAGCGGCACGCGCGCGTGCAGACCTCGCCCATCAGCATCACCGTGGCCGTGCCACCACCCCAGCACTCGGCGATGTTCGGGCAGCGGGCCTCTTCGCACACGGTGGCCAGCTTCGTGCGCTTCACGATGGCCTTGACCCGCTCGTACCCCTCGCCGTGAGGCAGGCGGACCTTCAGCCAGTCCGGCTTGCGGGTCGTCTCTGTCACCTGGGGGAGAGGGAACCGGTCAGGAGTCGCCATGGGTCGCGGGCCTTCTATGGTTTGGGCGGAAGACGTTCAAGCGGGAAGCCTCTAACGCGAGGCGTTAGCACCCGCAGGGCCTTCGCGCACGTCGTCTCCCTACTAATGCCCGCGCCCCGGCCGGGCAGCCCCCTGTCGGCGAGCACCGGGGCCCCCGGATGCCCAGCCTGAAGCCCATGGCCGCCATCCACCTGGGCACCAGCGGGTACGTCTACAAGGACTGGAAGCAGCGCTTCTACCCCACCGGCCTGCCGGCCCGCCGCTGGCTCTCCTGGTATGCGCGCGTCTTCCCCACCGTGGAGCTCAACGCGACCTTCTACCGCCTGCCCACGCCCCAGGCCGTGGACCGCTGGCGGGACCAGGTCCCCAGCCGCTTCCGCTTCGCCTGCAAGGGCAGCCGCTTCCTCACCCACCTCAAGCGCCTCACCGACGTGGACGAGGGCCTGGAGCGCTTCTACGCCCCCGTCCTGCGCCTGGGCCGCAAGCTGGGCCCCATCCTCTGGCAGCTCCCGCCCCACATGACGCGGGCGGACCCGGAGAAGCTGGACCGCTTCCTCGCCCACCAGCCTCGGGGCATCCGCCAGGTCGTCGAGTTCCGTCACGCGGCCTGGTACCACCCGGAGGTGCTGGACGTCCTGGAGCGGCACCGCGCCGGGCTCTGCGAGCACGACCTGCTGCCCGAGCCGATTCCCCACCCCACCGGGGGCTTTCGCTACCTGCGCTTCCACGGCACCGAGGCCCGGTACGTGGGCCGCTACGGCAAGGCGGCCCTGCGCCCCGTGGCGCGCGACTTGAAGCGGTGGAGGGACGCGGGCCACACCGCCTGGGTCTACTTCAACAACGACTCGCGAGGGCACGCGCTGCTGGACGCGCTGGACCTGGCGGAGCTGCTGGACCTGGGCATCGGGAGGACGCCGGAAATGGAGAGGCCGCCCTCGAAGCTCGCGCTCCGGGACGGCCCCAGCGGGCACCCGTGAGGGGCGCCCGTCCTCCACCCTCGCCGACTAGAAGTGGCGCGGGTGACCCAGCGTGGCCTCGGCGCCCTCGTGGACGATCTCCGAGAGCGTCGGGTGGGCGTGGATGGTGCCCGCCAGCTCCTCGGTGGTGATCTCCAGCTTCAGCGCGACGCAGGCCTCGGCCAGCAGCTCCGTGGCGTGCGGACCGATGATGTGGATGCCCAGCACCTCGTCGTACTTCTTGTCGGAGACGATCTTGATGAGGCCCGTGGACTCGTTGGTGATGGCGGACTTCGTCACCGCGCCGAACGGGGCGTTGCCGATCTTGACGTCGTAGCCGCGCTCCTTGGCCTTCTTCTCCGTCAGGCCCACCGAGGCGACCTCGGGGTAGCAGTACGTGGCGGACGGGGTGAGGTCGTAGTTGATGGGCTGCGGGTTCTTGCCCGCGATGTGCTCCACCGCGACCACGCACTCGGCGCTGGCCATGTGGGCCAGCATCGGGGTGGGGATGACGTCGCCCACCGCGTAGACGTTGGGCTCGCTGGTGCGCAGCATCGAGTCGACCTTGATGTAGCCACGCTCGGTCTTGATGGACGTCTTGTCCAGGCCCACGTCGTCCGTCACCGGCGAGCGGCCCACGGCCGACAGGAGGATCTCCGCCTCCAGCGTCTTGGTCTCGTTGCCGACCTTCATCGTGACGCGCACGCCGTCCGCCGTGTGCTCCACCTTCTCCACCGCGGAGCCCGTGTGCACGTCGATGCCGCGGCGGCGGAAGATCTTCTCCAGCTCCTTGGAGATGTCCGCGTCCTCGATGGGCAAGAGCGCCGGCAGGTACTCCACGATGGCCGTCTTGCTGCCCACGTGGTTGAAGATGGACGCGAACTCACAGCCGACCGCGCCCGCGCCCAGGACGATGATGCTCTTGGGGATGCGCTCGAGCTGCAGGATGGAGTCGCTGTTGAGCACGCGCTTGTGGTCCACCGGGACGTTCGGCAGGGACTTGGGGACCGAGCCCGTCGCGATGATGACGTTCTTGGCGTCCAGCACCTGCTTGGTGCCGTCGGCGGCGGTGACCTCCACCTTGCCCTTGCCCGCGATGCGGCCGTGGCCCTTGATGACCGTCACCTTGTTCTTCTTCATCAAGAAGTCGATGCCGTTGGCACCCTTGGTGACGACCTTGTCCTTGTGCTTCATCGCGTTCGGCCAGTTGACCGTCGGGCTCGACAGGTCGATGCCGAAGTCCCCGGCCTCCTTGACGTGGTGGAACAGCTCCGCCGTCCACAGCAGGGACTTGGTGGGGATGCACCCGCGGTGGAGGCACGTGCCACCCAGACGCTTGTCCTTCTCGATGATGGCCGTCTTCAGCCCGAGTTGCCCCGCGCGGATGGCGCCCACGTAGCCGCCAGGGCCCGAACCGATGATCACCACGTCGAACGTCTCAGCCACGCACGCCTCCGTCATTATTTGCGGATGGAACCCGGTGGGGCTGATAACCCCCGCTCCCGGTTGGAATCAAGGAGATTGCTCGTGCGCCGTTTCCCGCTCAGAACCCTCCTCCTGATGCTCGTGGCGCTCATCGCCTTCGGCCGTCTGTGGTGCGTGACGCACCAGGATGTGACGAGCGCTGCCCCGCCCGAGCGCCCCCCCGCCCGGGCCGCCGCCTCCCCGGCCGCCCCCGTCACGCTCGGCTCGCCCGACTGTCTCGCCCTGGAGCGGGCCCTGGACGCCGCCCTGCGCGCCCCCGAGGTCCCCAGCATCCTGGACGACGCCCGGGCGCGCCTGAAGGCCTGCGCCCAGCCCACCGCGCGCGCCTGCGAGCTGGGGCCGGCCCTGAATGCCCGGGCCCCGTTCAGCCAGGGAGTGGACACTCCGCTGCGGGGCCTCCTGGCCACGCTGTGCGAGCAGTGCCCGGGCCGGGTGAACCCCTGCGCGCAGCGCGTGGGTCAGGCCCTGCTGGACGCCACGGTGGGCCGCGCGCCGGAGGTCCCGGAGCTGCTGTGGAACCTGGAGCACGCGGGGCCGGGCACGGCGGGAGCCTGCGACACCCTCGTCCGGTTGGGGCTGGCCCCGGCCGCCCAGGCGGAGGTCGCCCTGCCCGCGACGGTGCTCCCACTGCTGGAGGGTCTCGCCCCCCGCTGCCAGGGGGCCGGGCTCCTTCCCGTGTCCGTGCTGCGCGCGGCGGCGCTCCACCAGGGGGACAAGGTGCCCACGCTCCGGACGCTCGTCAGCGCGCCGCGCGTGGAGACCGAGCCGGTGAAGCCGGATCAGCTCACCGGGGCCCAGCCCGGCTTCCAGGCCTTCGACGGGGACGAGAACACACGCGTCGCGGTGAGCAACGCGGCGAAGACCTCACGCTGGGCGGCGGATGGGGCGCTGCGCGCGGGCTACGCGCCCACGCTCAAGCACCTGGTGGGCGTGCGCGTCCGGGCGAAGGGCGCGGGCACGCTGCGCGCCGTCGTGCGCACCCCGAAGGGCGTGGGGCTCGTGGACCCGGAGGGAGGTTTCTCGTTCGTGAACCCCACGGTGTGCCGCTACCAGGGCACGGGCGCGTGGGAGAGCTGCGTGCTGACCGTGCCGCAGGTGGACGTGGACGCGGTCAGCGTGTTCCCCGAGAGCGCGGACGGCCAGCTCGCGGAGCTGGAGATACTCGGCGCCCGGTGAGTTCGCGCCGGGGCGGCCTCAGGCGACGAGGCCGCGCTCCTTGGCGAGCTGGAAGATGGGCGCCGCGTCCTTCTTCAGGACGGTGCTCACGTCCTTGACGATGGACTCGCCCGACTTCGCCACCGACAGGAAGTTGTCGAAGGTGCGGGTGAGGATGAGCACACCGGAGATGATGACGCGCTGGAGGTTGTGCTGCAGGTCCGTGCCCTCGTAGATGAGCCACGCCTGCTCGACACACTTCTTGCGAGCGTCCACCAGGAAGTTGTTGAGGATGGTGCGCTCGTTCGCGTCGGGCACCTTGGACTTCGGGCTCACGGAGCCGATGTAGATGAGGCGCGTGTTGAGGCTCGTCGCCGCCTCTTCCATCTGAGCCAGGATCGCCGCGACGTCCTCCTTGGTCGGAGGATTCTGCCAGCGGGAGAAGATGACTCGGTCGATGAGCTCTGCCTTGTACGTGGTGGGGCCGTTCACGATGCCTCCGGTGAGGCGGACGGTTTCGATGCCACGAAGCGCCCGGCCGGCGTTCTCCACTGCGCCGCGCGTCTGGATGTGTAGCAGGAACACTCCTTTCATTGAAGAGAGTCACTGCTGGGGGCGCGCACCTCTTCGTCGCAGTGCGACTGTGAGGATGCAGCCGTGACGGACAAATCCCGCTGGGTCGACGCTGACACGTCCGGAATTCGGGGGCTGATACGTGGAATGTCCGGACAGCCCCGCGTGGATTTCACGTGAAGTGTGACGGCCTCATCTCGTGTCGTTTGAGACCTGGGGTGCCGCGCGACGAGCGAGCACGGCCTTCACGTCCTCGAGCGAGAGCCCCAGGGGCTTGATGGCGACGAGCAGGTGGTAGAGCAGGTCGGCGGCCTCCTCCACGGCGCGGCTCGCGTCCGCGTCCGCGCAGGCGGTGACCAGCTCCGCGGCTTCTTCTCCCAGCTTCTTGAGTCGCAGGTTCCTGTCGCCGAGCAGGCGTCGCGTGTAGCCGGGCTTCTCGTCTCGCGCCGGGGCGTGTGAAGCGCGCTCGGTGAGCGTGGCGTCGAGCGCGGCGAGCGCATCCCAGCGACCGGTGCCGAAGCAGGTCTCCTCGCCGGTGTGACAGGCGGGGCCGGCCTTGTGGACGCGGGCGAGCACCGCGTCCCTGTCGCAGTCCGCGGACAGCGAGACGACGCGTTGGGTGTTCCCGCTGGTGGCGCCCTTGTGCCAGAGGCCTCGCGAGCGGGAGCGGTAGTGCATCTCGCCGGTGGCGAGTGTGTGCTCAAGGGCCTCGCGGTCCGCGTGCGCGACCATCAGCACGTCGCCCGTGGCCGCGTCCTGGGTCACCACCGTGACGAGCCCGTTGCCCTTGGTGAAGTCGAGTGTGTCCAGGTCCAGCATCAGGGGGTCCTCGTCGCGCCCAGGCGCTCGCGGGAGAGTCGGGCCAGCGCCGCGTTGGTGGCGATGCCGTTGCCGCCGAAGGCGGTGCGCTTGCCGGTCCAGTCGGTGAAGACGCCGCCGGCTTCCTCGATGATGGGCTGGAGCGCGGCCGCGTCCCAGGGCGAGAGCAGCTCGTCCACCATCACCTCCGCGCGCCCCGTGGCGACGAGCAGGTAGCCGTAACAGTCACCCCAGGTGCGCGACACGGCGGCGTCCCGCGTGAAGCGGCGCCAGGCCTCGCCTCGTTCGGGGAACTGGGAGAAGCGCTCGTCGGTGGAGAGGACCACCGCGCGGGCGAGGTCGGATTGTCCGGAGACGCGGGCGCGCTGGCCGTTCCAGAAGCAGCCTTCTCCTGGAGCGGCGACGAGCAGCTCGCTCACCGCAGGGAAGTACGCGGCACCCACGAGGATGCGCTCACCTTCCGCCAGTGCGACGAGCGTGCCCCACAGCGGCACTCCGCGGATGAAGGTCTTGGTGCCGTCGATGGGGTCGAGGATCCAGCGACGCTTCGCGCCGGGGCGTGTCTCACCGAACTCCTCGCCGAGGATGCCGTCCTCGGGGAAGCGCGTCTCGAGCCACTCGCGTGCCGTCTGCTCCGCGGTGCGGTCCGCCACGGTGACGGGTGTGCCGTCGCTCTTGGTGTCCACCGCGATGCCTCCTCGGAAGAATTTGAGCGCGACGTCACCTGTCGAGCGCGCGACCTCCGCCGCCGCCTGCATCAGTCCCTGGGTCGTCATCTCATGCTCCTGTTTCCCACCGTGTTCGTCCGAAGCGACCGGAGGGGCTTGAGCGAAGCACCGCCGCCGGCAGGCACCCCTCGGGGCTCGGGCTCGCGCGTCGCACCATGAAGAGTCCGAGTCATTTCGTGCCCCCGTGCTCCGCGGCGCTCGCGCGGCGCGACCGGGTGATGATGTTCCTCGATGCGGGCGCGATGTCGCGAAGACATCGCGCCTCGGACACGCGCATCGCGCAGCGAAAGGTCCGGGTCATGGCGTGCTCCGAATCGGCAGGCCGCTCGAGCGCAGGAGCGACTTGATGGCGCCCACCGTCGTGAGCCCATCGTGGAGGATGCCCGCCACCAGCGCCGCGTCCGCGCCACCTCGCGTGAGCCCGTCCCTCACGTGCTCCGCGCTGCCCGCGCCACCCGAGGCGATGACGGGCACGGCGACCGCGTCCACCACCCTCCGGGTCAGCTCCAGGTCGTAGCCCGAACGCGCGCCGTCCTGGTCGATGCTCGTGAGCAGCACCTCCCCTGCCCCACGCGCCACGCACACCTGGGCCCAGGTCACCGCGTCCAGCTCGGTCGGCCTTCGCCCTCCATGCGTGTAGACGCGGTAGCGCTCTCCTTCCTTGCGAGCATCGATGCTCGCCACCACGCACTGGGCTCCGAAGCGCTCTGCGCACTCGGTGAGCAGCTCGGGCCGAGCCACCGCCGCCGAGTTGATGCTCACCTTGTCCGCCCCCGAGCGCAGCGCCCGGCCCACGTCCTCCACCGTGCGCACGCCGCCGCCCACCGTCAGCGGAATGAACAGCTGCTCCGCCGTGCGCCGCACCAAATCCCAGAGCGTCTCGCGCTCCTCCGCGCTCGCGGAGATGTCGAGGAACGTCACCTCGTCCGCGCCCTCCCGTTCGTAGCGCAGCGCCAGCTCCACCGGGTCTCCGACGTCGCGAAGCCCCTCGAAGCGGACCCCCTTCACCACCCGGCCGCCCTTCACGTCCAGGCAGACGATGAGTCGTCGCGTGAGCATCACGTCACCTCCAGGGCCACGGAGCCCTTCATGCTGAACACCGTGCCGCCATCCACCATCGCGTCCCGCAGCGCGAGCCCCAGCGCCTTGAACGCGGCCTCCGTCACGTGGTGACGGTCCTTCCCACGCAGCACCCGCAGGTGCAGCGTCACCTTCGCGTGCTCACAGAACGAGCGCATCCAGTGCTCGTACAGCCGGTTCTTCAGCGGGCCCTCGTAGAAGAAGCGTCCCCCGGCATCCAGGCACGCCTGCACCAGCGCGTCGTCCATGGGAATGGTCCGCTCCGCGAAGCGCGCCGCCGTCGCGGGAATCACCCGCTGCACCGCCGTCCCCAACGTGATCGCCACGTCCTCCATCAGGTGGTGCTTGAGGTCACCCCGCGCATGCAGCTTCAAGTCGAGCCCCGCGTAGCGCCCGAAGGTGGAGAGCATGTGGTCGAAGAACACGAGCCCCGTGTCCACCTGCGTCGCCCCGCGACCGAGCGACACCTCCACGCGCACCTGCGTCTCCTTCGTCTCCCGAGTGACCAGGGTCATTCCGCGAACTCCCGCGCGACTTCACGCGCATCCAGTCGTCCCGTGTACAGCGCCATGCCGATGACCGCTCCGTACGCCCCCGCCGAGGCCAGCGCCCGCAGGTCGTCCATCGTCGTCACGCCCCCCGACGCGTAGAGCCGGTGACGACTGCGCGCCACCACCTCGCGCATCAGGGACAGGTCCACGCCCTCCAGCTGTCCTTCCTTGTGCACCGCCGTCACCAACAGCCCACCGAGCGCCAAGGGCTCCAGCACCGCGAGGACCTGGTCCAGCGTCCTGCCACTCCCCGCCGTCCAACCTCGCGTCACCACCTCCCGCCCGCGCACGTCCGCCGCCACGACCACGCGCCCCGGAAAGCGCTCCGTCACCTCCGCCAGCCACCCCGCGTCCTCGATGGCCCTCGTGCCCACCACCACCCCCGAGGCACCTCCCTCCAGCAGCGCCGTCACCCGCGCGGTGTCCCGGACACCCCCGCCCACCGTGAAGGCGAGCCCAGGCTCGTGCGACGTGAGTCGCGTCACCACCCGGGCGTTGGAGCCACGTCCCAGCGCCGCGTCCAGGTCGACGACGTGAAAGGAACGGAAGCCGAAGCCACGCCAGTGTCGAAGCGCGTCGAGCGGGTCATCCACTCGCACCCGCTCCGCGTCATACGAGCCTCCGACGAGCTGCACGCAGGCCCCCTCGCGCAGGTCGATGGCGGGGATGGCCCTCATGAGCGCACCTCACGGAGGAACGCCCGCACGAAGGCCACACCCGAGGCCGACGACTTCTCCGGGTGGAACTGCACGCCCACCACCTTCCCTCGGCGCACCGCCGCGGGAAAGCGGTCCTCCTCGTGCGTCGTCCACGCGGTGACGAGGGACGGGTCCGCCACCCGGCACACGTAGCTGTGCGCGTAGTACACGGTGTCCAGCTTCGCTCCGGACAACGTGCTGTCCTCGTCCACCTGGTTCCAGCCGATATGCGGCACCCGCCGGGCCGCCAGTCGCTGCACGTGGCCCGCGAAGTAGCCCAGCCCCTTCCCCGCCCCCTCGTCGCTCGAGTCGAACAGCAGCTGCATCCCCAGGCAGATGCCCAGGCACGGCAACCCTCGCTCCAGCGCCAGACGCATCGTGTCCCGCCCCTGCGCCAGTCTCGCCGCCGCGAGACCGAACGCCCCCACACCGGGCAGCACGAGCACATCCGTGTCCACTGCCCGGCGTGGGTCCTCCTCGACGTGGACCTCCACGCCCGGCTCCGTGGCCAGGGCCTTCGAGAGCGAGTGCAGGTTTCCAGCGCCGTAATCGAACAGGGTGACTCTCATCGCAAGGACTCCCGCAGCGCCACGAGCGCCGCCTCGAGCATGGGCCACGGTCCACTGCCGATCCGGAGCGCATCCCCCACGCCGGTCAGCCCCTGGAAGGCCCTCACGTTCACATCCCGCTCACGCATCCGCTGGGCCACCCCCAGCGCGTCCGGCATCGGCACCATCAGGAAGTTGCCCTCCGAGGGCAGCGGCGACAGCCCCATCGACATCAATTCCGCGCGGAGATGTTCACGATTCTTCCGTGCCTCGACCACCTGGGCCTCGACCCACATCCGGTCCTCGCGCAGGACGGCGACGGCCATCGACTCCGCCAATGTCGTGAGCTTGTACGGTCCGCGCGCCTTCTCCACCTCCGCGATGAGCGCCGGGCTGCCCACGCCCCAGCCCACCCGCATGCCCGCGAGCCCATACGCCTTGGAGAACGTCCGCGTCACCAGCACGTTCTGCCGCGTGCGCGCCAGGTCCAGGAAGTCCGGCGCCGAGGAGAACTCCACGTAGGCCTCGTCGATGATGACGAGGCCCGGCGCCTTCTCCACCACGTGCTCCACCGCCGCGCGGGACAGCTGCGTGCCCGTGGGGTTGTTCGGCGAGCACAGGTAGATGAGCTTCGCCCCCGTGGCCAGCAGCGCCTCCGGGTCCACGTCGAAGTCCGCGCGCAGGGGCACCGGCGCCGTCTTCAAGCCGTTCACCTTCGCGAACAGCGGCATCATCACGAACGTCGGGTCCTGGAACGCGAGCACCTCGCCCGGCTCCAGGAACGCGCGCAGCGCGCTGTCCAGCACGTCGTCCGAGCCACAGCCCGTCGTCACGCACCCGACACCGACACCGAGCCGTGAAGCGAGGACGTCGCGCAGGTCGGGCGCGTAGCCTCGCGGGTAACGTGCCAGTGACTCCGGACGGGACTCGCGCAGCACCCGCTCCGCCGCGGGAGGCACGCCGAAGAGGTTCGTGTTGTCGCTCAGGTCCACGCGACACGGCCGCTTCGGCGGTGAGTACAGGGGGATGTCCCGGAAGGACTCGCGCAGGGGAATCATGCGCCCCTCCAGGCTCGCGCGGCGTCGGCGTGCGCGAACAGCCCCTCGCTGTCGGCGAGCAGCCCCACGTCCTCCGCCAGCGCCTCGGAGGCCGCGCGCTCCACGCGCTGGTAGGTGGTCCACCGGTAGAAGTCGAGCAGGTTCAGGCCCGAGTACGCCCGCGCCAGCCCCGCCGTGGGCAGCACGTGGTTGGAGCCCGTCATGTAGTCGCCGTACGCCACCGACGAGCGCTCACCGAGGAAGACGGTGCCCGCGTTGCGCACCCTCGCCAGGTCCGCGGAGGGCGCGGCCGTGGCGAGCAACAGGTGCTCCGGCGCGAAGTCCGCCACGAACGGCCACGCCTCCTCCAGCGAGGCGACGCTCAGCACCGCGCCCCGGGAGCGCAGCGCCGCCGCGACGATCTCCTGCCGCTTCGCGTCCTCCGCCAGCCGACGCACCTGCTCCGCGACGGCCTCCGCCACCCCCTCACCGCGCGCCACCGTCACGCACGCGGCATCCGGGTCGTGCTCGGCCTGCGCCAACATCTCCCGCGCCACCGCCTCGGGGCTCGCCGTCTCGTCGGCGACGACGAGGATTTCACTCGGTCCCGCCGGCGCCTCGATGGCCACCGCGCCCACCACCTGGAGCTTGGCCTCCGCCACGTACGCGTTGCCCGGCCCGACGATGCGGTCCACCCGGGGCACGCTCTCCGTGCCGTACGCCATGGCCGCCACCGCGCCCGCGCCCCCCAACGCGAAGACCCGGTCCGCCCCCGCGAGCACCGCCGCCGCCAGCACGCTCGGGTGGGGCAGGCCATCCGGTCCCGGCGGCGAGCAGACGATGACCTCCCCCACGCCCGCCACCTTCGCGGGCACCACGCCCATCAACACGCTGCTCGGGTACACCGCTCGCCCGCCGGGTGCATACACCCCCACGCGGCCCAGCGGGTCGGGCCTGCGTCCCACCAACACCCCCGGCTCCGTCTCCACCTCCACCGCGCGCGGCTTCTGCGCCTCGTGGGCCCGCGCGATGTTGCGCGCCGCGCGCCCCAACGCCCGCGCCACCGAGGGCTCCAGCGACGCGAGCGCCTGCTCACAGCGCGCCCGGGGCACCTCCAGCGAGGACAGCTCCGCCCGGTCGAACTGCCGCGCCATCTCGAACAGCGCCCAGTCCCCATCCAGGCGGACCTTCGCGATGAGCTCCCGCACCCGCGCGGCGATGCGCGTGTCCACGTCCCCACCGCGCTCCAACAACCGCTGCCGGTCCTGACGCGAGAGGCTGGCCAGCGGCCCCCGGTACCGCAGGAACGAAGGAAGCGACATCATCACGCCACCAGCCTTTCGATGCGCGTGACCAGGATGCCCTCGCACCCCAGCGTCTTCAGCGCGTTGACGGTGCGGTAGATGGTCTTCGCCGGCACCACCGCGTGCACCGCGACGAACCGGCCTCCGTCCAGCACGTCCACCACCGTGGGACCGTTGAGTCCCGGCAACACCTCACGCACCCGGGGCAGCTCGTCCTTCGGCACGTTCGCCATCAGGTAGCGCTTGCCCCGCGCCGCGAGCACCGAGCCGAGCGCGAGCTTCAGCTCCTCCAGCTTCCTCCGCGCCTCCGGTACGTTCGCCTGGCACGCCACCAGCCGCGCGCTGGACTCCAGCACGGTGGCCACCTCGCGCAGGCCGTTCATCTTCAACGTGGACCCGGTGGACGTCAGGTCCACGACGATGTCCGCGATGCCCAGGTGCGGCGCGATCTCCGCCGCGCCCGACACGGGCACCACCGTGACGCTCTGCCCCCGGCGCGCGAAGTAGTCCTGCGTCAGACGCGGAAAGCATGACGCGACGCGCATGCCGTCACGCACGTCGTTGGCGTGGCTGATTCCACTCTCCTCTCGCGCGGCCACCACCAGGCGGCAGCGTCCGAACTCCAGGTCCATCAGGTGCTCGAGCTCACGGCCCGCCTCGTTCACCAAATCCCAGCCGGTGACGCCCGCGTGCGCCGCGCCGTCCGCGACGAACTCCGGGATGTCCTGCGCGCGGACGAAGATGGCCTCGAACTCGCCGCCGAGCGACGCGGTGAGCGCGCGCTCGCCTCGGGCGCGGACCTCCAGGCCCGCATCGTTGAAAAGCTCACGGACCTCTTCGGAGAGGCGGCCTTTGTTGGGAAGAGCGATCTTCAGCAACATGGGTGGACCTGCGGGGGACTGCGGGGGAACGGTGGCCGCGCGGAAACGAAAAAAGGCCCGTCCAGGGGGGGACGGGCCTTCGGTCGCTGCGGCAGGTGCCGGGAGGGTGGTGCGTCTAGTGGCTCACCCAGGCATGCGCATGGCGAACGGTCCCGTCGGGGCCGAGCCGATGATGCGCATGATGGGGATGCACGGAAGAGAGACGCACGGCTCCATCAGTAATGGCAAAGGTGCCCCGCCGTCAACTCGACCTGCGTCATGCCGCTTGCAAACCCTCGACGGGGCGAGCAGGAAGCAAGGCCATGCGAGTCTCGGACGTCATCATCGTGGGCGGGGGCATCATGGGCTGCGGCATCGCGCTGCGGCTGCGGCAGGCGGGCGCGCGCGTCACCGTCCTGGAGCGCTCCATCCCCGGCGCGGAGGCCAGCAGCGCCGCCGCGGGCATGCTCGCCCCCCAGATGGAGTCGGACGGTCCGGGCCCCTTCCTCGACCTGTGCCTGCGCAGCCGCGGCCTCTACCCCGCCTTCGCCGAGGAGCTGCGCGAGCTGTCCGGCGTGGACATCGCCTACCGGCCCTGCGGCATCCTCAAGGTCGCCTTCGCCGACACCGCCGTGCATCACCTGGAGGCCACCGTCCTGTGGCAGCGCGGCATGGGCCTGCGCGCGGAGCTGCTCGACGGAGAGCAGGCCCGGGCGCTCGAGCCGAAGCTGTCCGCCAGGGCCGTGGCCGCCGCGCACTTCCCGGATGACCACCAGGTGGACAACCGGCTGCTGGTGCGCGCGCTGACGATGGCCGCCGCGCGCGTGGGCGCCGAGTTCCGCAGCGGCTACGTGCGCGGCATCGTCCACGAGGACGGCCGCGCGGTGGGCGTGGACCTGGATGGCGAGGTGCTGCGCGCGGACGCCATCGTCCTCGCCGCGGGCTCCTGGTCCTCCCTGGTCCAGGGCGCGGGCGTGGAGGCGAAGTCGGTGCGGCCCGCGCGCGGGCAGATGATCCAGCTCCAGACGCGCCTGCCGTTGCTGCAGCGCGTCCTCACCTCGGAGAAGGGCTACGTCGTGCCGCGCGCGGACGGCCGCGTCATCGCCGGCAGCACCATGGAGCTGGTGGGCTTCGACAAGCAGGTGACCGCGGCGGGACTGGCGCGCATCCTCGACATGGCCCTGGAGCTGTGCCCGGAGCTGGGCTCGGCGCCCATCACGGAGACGTGGGCTGGCTTCCGTCCCTGGACGGAGGACAAGCGGCCCTACCTGGGCGAGGGGCCCACGCCCGGCCTCTTCCTCGCCACCGGCCACTTCCGCAACGGCATCCTCCTGGCCCCCATCACCGCCAGGCTCGTCGCCCAGGCCGTCCTCGGGGAGCGCACCACCCTGGACCTCGCCCCCTTCCGCTATGACCGGGGAAGCCCCCGGGCCCGCGCCTGAACGCCTTGCATCCCACCTGCCCGATGGGCTCCGCCCGCTTGCCCGCTCTGCCTGCCAGGGTCGCCTTCTGGACCGCCGCACTGGACTGTCAACCTGCAAGTGGAGGAAGGTGGTAATTTCCCTGACTCATTCGCCATTGAAACCCGGAAACCTCTAGAATCTCCCGCCGTGGAAGCCATCCCCCCTGCACCACCCCGAATCCTCATCGTCGACGATGACGACTCCGTGCGAGACGTCATCTCGGTCCTCTTGCGTGAAGAGGGCTACAACTGCGTCGTCGCGAGCGGCGCCGAGATGGCGCTGGACGTGGCGGGCGAAGAGGACACCCCGCTCGTCATCAGCGACATGAAGATGCCGGGCAAGGACGGCCTCTGGCTCCTGGAGAACCTGCGGGAGCGGCTGCCGGACACGTCCGTCATCATGCTCACCGGCTACGGGGACACGGAGTCCGCGGTGGACTGTCTGCGCCGTGGCGCGGTGGACTACCTGCTCAAGCCACCGAAGCTGACGGACCTCATCCGGGCCATCGAGCGGGCGCTCGCCAAGCGCCGCATCGAGATGGCGAGGAAGCGCTACCAGAAGAAGCTGGAGCGCAAGGTGCGAGATCGCACCGCGGAGCTTCGCAGCGCGCTGCACAACATCGCCAACACCTACCAGAACACGCTGCTGGCCCTGGTCGCCGCGCTGGACGCGCGCGAGCACGAGACGAGCGACCACTCGCAGCGCGTGGTCAGCTACACGTCCGCCATCGCCGGGCGCATGGGCATCCAGGGCAAGGAGCTGGAGGAGATCGGCCGCGGCGCGCTCCTGCACGACATCGGCAAGATTGGCGTGCCGGACGCGGTGCTGCTCAAGCCGGGCAAGCTGACGCCGGACGAGTGGCTGGAGATGCGCAAGCATCCGGAGATCGGCTTCCAGATGATCCAGGCCATCCCGTTCCTGTCCACGCCGTCCGCCATCGTGCTGTCGCACCAGGAGCGCTGGGATGGCGCGGGCTATCCGCGCAACCTGTCGCGGCAGGAGATCCACATCGGCGCGCGCATCTTCGCCGTGGCGGACACGCTGGACGCGATGACGAGCGACCGGCCGTACCGCAAGGGCACGACGTTCGCGAACGCCATCCAGGAGATCCGCCGCTGCGCGAACACGCAGTTCGACCCGGAGGTGGTGCGCGCGTTCCTCGACATCGGCGAGGAAGGGCTCATCCACATCAAGGAGGAGATGAAGAAGAAGAAGCTCCAGCTCCCCGTGGCGGAGCAGGAGGCGAACGAGGCCGAGGCGGAGCTCGCCCGCCTGACGGACCTGGACGACGAGCTGGAGAACGTCCCCGCCGCCCCGCGCTCGGGGACGAGCGAGCCCACCGAGCCGAAGGTCAGCGTCATCCGCTCGGCGACAGGCAGTGAAGGCTGAGCCCGTCGTCGGGGAATGAGATGAACAGCCGCCAGCCGGCTGTTAAGAGGTCAGGCCGCCCGTGACGATGCCCGCCCTCCAGACGGATCCACTCGCTGCGCCCCTGCTGGATGCGCAGGGGCGCCGCATGACGTACCTGCGGCTGAGCATCACGGACCGCTGCAACTTCCGCTGCACGTACTGCTCTCCCGCGTCGTGGGGCGGGAAGAAGGACCTGCTCGACGCGCAGGAGCTGGGGCGCATCGCCGCCCTCTTCGCGGCCCTGGGCATCCGTCGCGTGCGGCTCACCGGCGGCGAGCCGCTCATCCGCCCGGACATCCTGGAGGTCGCCCGGCGCATCTCCGGCATCCCGGGCATCCAGCACCTGGCCATCACCACCAACGCCAGCCATCTGGAGTCACTGGCCGCGCCGCTGCGCGAGGCGGGCGTGGACCAGCTCAACCTCAGCCTGGACACGCTGTCCGCGGAGACGTTCCGACGCATCTCCAAGCAGGGCGACTTCGACGCGGTGCTGCGCGGCATCGACCGCGCGGCCCAGGTCGGCTACGGCTCGCTCAAGCTCAACGTGGTGGTGATGCGCGGGGTCAACGACGACGAGGCGCGCGCGCTGGTGGAGTACGCGCACGCGCGGGGAATCACGCCGCGCTTCATCGAGCTGATGCCCTTCGGCCAGGGCAAGCCCGTGCCCACCGCGGAGCTCATCGAGCGGCTGCGCGGCGAGGGGCTCGAGCTGTCACCGGAGCCCGAGGAGACGGGCGCGGCCGCGGACTCCATCACCTCCGGTCCCGCGCGGTACTGGCGCGCACCGGGGGGCCGCGTGGGGTTCATCTCACCGCTCACGCAGAACTTCTGCGGCGGCTGCAACCGCGTGCGCGTGGCCTCCAACGGGGACTTGAGGAGCTGCCTGGGAGGACGCGCGCAGGCGCCGCTGCACCAGCTCATCCGTGGAGGCGCCACCGACGTGGAGCTGGCGCGCGCCATCCGCGCGGCGCTGGGCGACAAGCCGGAGGGCCACCGCTTCACCGAGCCCGGCAACGGCGCCACCCTGCTGTCGATGATGGGCATCGGCGGCTGAGGCCGTGCCCCCCAGGAACACGACGGGCGGGCCCGCGCGACTCGCGCATGACCCGCCCGGTGCAACCGGAGCTCCCATGGGGAGCCCCGCGCTGGACTACTTCACCAACCGGATGGCGAACGGGTACCTGTACAGCTGACCCTCGTTCGCCTTGAGGCCGGCGATGATGGAGAACACCAGCGCCACCACGCCGACGATGGGCAGCAGCACGAAGCCGATGCCCACGCACAGGGTGATGGAGGCCACCACCGCCGCGATGAAGATGGTGATCTGGAAGTTCAGCGACTCCACCGCGTGCTCGCGGATGAAGGACGACTCCTTGCCCTTCGTCAGCATCAGCACCAGCGGAACGGCGAAGCCCAGTCCCACGAAGTTGCCCAGGATGGTGCCCATATGGGCAATCAGCGCCATCGTCTTCTCGTCCTGGGTCGGCATCGGCGTGCCGGTGATGTACGAACCCACTTGTTCCCGCGGCGGAGTCTCCATGAAGTCTCCCCTCCCGATCATCGAGGGCGCGGACGCCGCGCCCATGCCCACCTACCATGGCATGCACACACTCTGATTGTCACGTCTCGGACAGGTGAGGCACCGCGTCGTTTGACGCCCTCGATTCCGGGGTTCTTGCTCAGCGATACAACTCGCTTCCCGCCTTCTTGAATTCCTCCCCCTTCGCCTCCATCCCCGCCCCCAGCGCCGCCTCCTCGGAAACTCCGGTCTTCGCGGCGTAGTCGCGAACGTCCTGGGTGATTTTCATGGAGCAGAACTGGGGTCCGCACATGGAGCAGAAGTGGGCGACCTTGGCGCCCTCCGCGGGCAGCGTCTCGTCGTGGAAGGCGCGGGCGCGCTCGGGGTCCAGCGCGAGGTTGAACTGGTCCTCCCAGCGGAACTCGAAGCGGGCCTTGGACATGGCGTTGTCGCGCGCCTGGGCGCCCGGGTGCCCCTTGGCCAGGTCGGCGGCGTGGGCGGCGATCTTGTACGTGATGACGCCCTCCTTCACGTCGTCACGGTCCGGCAGCCCCAGGTGCTCCTTGGGCGTCACGTAGCAGAGCATCGCGGTGCCGAACCAACCAATCATCGCCGCGCCGATGCCGCTGGTGAAGTGGTCGTACCCGGGCGCGATGTCCGTCGTCAGCGGCCCCAGCGTGTAGAACGGCGCCTCGCCGCACACGGCGAGCTGCTTCGTCATGTTCTCCTGGATGAGGTGCATGGGCACGTGGCCCGGGCCTTCGATCATCGTCTGCACGTCGTGCTTCCAGGCGATCTTCGTCAGCTCGCCCAGGGTCTCCAGCTCGCCGAACTGCGCCGCGTCGTTCGCGTCGGCGATGGAGCCCGGCCGCAGCCCGTCCCCCAGGCTGAAGCTGACGTCGTACGCCTTCATGATCTCGCAGATCTCCTCGAAGTGCGTGTAGAGGAAGTTCTCCTGGTGGTGCGCGAGGCACCACTTGGCGAGGATGGAGCCGCCTCGGCTGACGATGCCCGTCAGGCGCCTGGCGGTGAGGGGCACGTAGCGCAGCAGCACGCCGGCGTGGATGGTGAAGTAGTCCACGCCCTGCTCGGCCTGCTCGATGAGCGTGTCGCGGTAGATGTCCCAGGTGAGGTCCTCCGCCTTGCCGCCCACCTTCTCCAGCGCCTGGTAGATGGGAACCGTGCCGATGGGCACCGGCGCGTTGCGGAGGATCCACTCGCGCGTCTCGTGGATGTTGCGCCCGGTGGACAGGTCCATCACGGTGTCCGCGCCCCAGCGGATGGACCAGACCATCTTCTCCACCTCCTCCTCGATGGAGGAGGTGACGGCGGAGTTGCCGATGTTCGCGTTGATCTTCACCAGGAAGTTGCGGCCGATGATCATCGGCTCCAGCTCCGGGTGGTTGATGTTCGCGGGGATGATGGCGCGGCCCCGGGCCACCTCGTCGCGGACGAACTCCGGGGTGATGACGCGCGGGATGGCCGCGCCCCACGAGTGTCCGGGGTGCTGCGCGGCGAGCGACGCCTCCACGCGCAGGTTCTCCCGCAGCGCCACGTACTCCATCTCCGGGGTGATGACGCCGCGCCGGGCGTAGTGCAGCTGGGTGACGTTGCTGCCCGCGCGCGCCACGCGCGGCTTGCGGCGGTGGCCGAAGCGCAGCCCCGCGAGCCGAGGGTCCGCTTCGCGCTGGAGGCCGTATTGGGAGGTGATTCCCTCCAGCTCGCGCGTGTCGCCTCGCGCGTGGATCCACGCCTCGCGCGTCGCCGCCAGGCCCCGGCGCAGGTCGATGTCCGCCTCCGGGTCCGTGTACGGGCCGCTGGAGTCATAGACGTGCACCGGGGGGTTGGGCGTCTGCCGCGCGTCCGGCCCGTGGCCATGCCGCGTGGGGGTCTGCGAGATCTCGCGCAGGGGGACGCGCACGTCCGGGTGCAGCGCCCCGCTCACGTACACCTTGCGGGAGGCAGGGAGGGGGCCTCGACTGATGCCCTCCAACAGCTTCCCATCGACCTTCAGGCTCTTGGATGCTCCGCTCATCTCTCTCTCCTCGAGGACGGGCGGGAAGGCAGACGAAGCCTCCGGAAGGAAGCTTCGGGCCGCTTCCCTCCGCCGGTATGACCCGGTTCAGGTTCCAAGGGTTGGCCGCGCCGCGCGGCCGTCTCAGCCCCTTCCAAGGGGCACCCCTAGCGACTGGGTGAGCATCTAGCGCACATGGGGACGGGGTTCAACCCGGACTGGGGGCGGAGCCAGGCGCCGACCGGCGAACAGTCAGGCGCAAGGAATGCGGGACGACCCCTCGACGCGCAAACCTTGCGCGCGCCACAGGCCGCAATCACCGTTGCCCGAGGGAACCGGGGCTGGCCCCCGTCCTGCAATGCCTCCTGGAGGCATCCACACTCACCCGGAGAGCGCCACACATGCAGATCGTCGGAGAGCTGATGACACGCGAGGTGGTCACGCTCAAGGAAACACAGAACCTGGGCAAGGCGGAAGAGCTGCTGCGGCTGCACCGCATCCGGCATCTGCCCGTGGTGCGCCAGGGGAAGCTCGTGGGGCTCATCACCCACCGCGACCTGCTGCGGGCGGCGGCCACGAGCGCGAATGATCCGGCCGCGCAGCCGCTGTGGGCCGCGGACATCATGACGCGCGAGGTGACGACGGTCGCGCCCGAGGCCTCCCTGCGCGACGCGGTGGTGATGATGCTGCGCAACAAGTTCGGCTGCCTGCCGGTGGTGAGCAGCGACGGCACGCTGCTGGGCCTCATCACCGAGGCGGACCTGGTGCGCTACGCGCAACACCTCATCGAGGACAAGGACCGCCGCGAGCTGGCGCGCGAGTTCAACGCCTGAGTTCTTCGACGTGGGGCCGCAGTGCCACGTCGGCTGCTCCCTCGCGGGGCGCCTTCCGGGTCCGACGATGCGCCCTCGCGTCGATGGGCCTCGGCCACGAACGCGCCCCCGACGCGGGCCCTCGCTCCACCGCGCAACCGACTCCCACCATGAACGCTCCCCTCGCCTCGATACGTGAAGCCGAGGCCCACACCTCTCCGGCGCCCGACACGGCGCCCCTGCCTCCCGGGCGGCGCTGGGTGCGGCCCGCGCTGGCACTGGTGGGGCTGGGTGCGGTGGCGTGGCTGTCCGCGTTCGGGGTGCAGGGCGAGGTCGCGTCGCGCACGGTGCTGGTGGCCGGCGTCTGCCTCGTGCTGTGGCTCACCGAGCTGGTCCCGCCGTTCGTCCCCACCCTCCTGCTCCTCGGGGCGACGCCGGTGGTGCTCGGTCCGCTGGGGAAGGACTACGCGCTCTCGTCCGTGCTCACCTGGTGCGCGGACCCCGTGCTCATCCTCTTCCTGGGCGGCTTCACGCTCGAGGTCGCGGCGATGCGTCACGGCCTCGACTCCGCCGTGGCGGGCCACGTGGTGCGCCTGTCGCGCGGACGCCCCCGGCTACTCCTCCTGTTCGTCATGGGCGGCGTGGCCTTCCTCTCCATGTGGATGTCCAACGTCGCCGCGGCGGCGATGATGCTCGCCGCGCTCCGTCCCGTCCTCCACACCTCGCCTCCCGGCACGTCCCTGCGGCCCGCCCTGCTCGCGGGCGTGGCGCTGGGCGCGAACCTGGGCGGCATGGCCACGCCCGTGGGCAGCGGCCCCAACGCCCTCGCGGTGTCCGCCGCGAGCGCCTACGCGCACGTCACCTTCGCGGGCTGGATGGCGTTCGCCCTGCCCCTCACGGCGCTGATGCTCGTGCTGGGCTTCGGACTGGTGCTGCTGCGCTTCCGCCTGGGCGGCACCCTGTCCTTGCCCGCACAGGTGACACGTCCGCTGGATGGCCGAGGCCGGAAGGTCCTCTGGGTCAGCGCCGCGTGCGTGGTGGCCTGGCTGTCGGAGCCCGTGCACGGCGTGCCCGCTCCCGTGGTCGCCCTGGGAGCCACCGCGCTGCTCTTCGGCACGGGCCTGCTCGAACGCGAGGACCTCAAGAAGCTCGACTGGTCCACCCTCCTGCTCATCGCCGGAGGG
The DNA here is from genome assembly GCF_020037095.1 of Myxococcus sp. XM-1-1-1. Lineage (NCBI taxonomy): Bacteria > Pseudomonadati > Myxococcota > Myxococcia > Myxococcales > Myxococcaceae > Myxococcus > Myxococcus sp. XM-1-1-1. The sequence continues at coordinate 238,074 of NZ_JAIQDH010000006.1, read as the reverse complement.
CTGGGGCTGGGGAAGCTGCTGGAGCACTCGGGGCTGGTGGCCCATGCGCTCGACGGCGCGAGCCTTTCGACCTGGCCCCCGTCGGCCCGGCTCGGCGCGCTCGTCGTCGTCGCCGCGGCGCTGTCCGCGCTCATGAGCAACACCGGCACCGCCGCGCTCCTCATGCCGCTGGCGCTCAGCGTGGAGCCCTCCGCGTCCACGCCCATCCTCGTCGCCATGGGGTGCGCCTTCGGCATCCCCTTCGCCATCAGCACCCCTCCCAACGCCATGGCCGCGGGAGAAGGACTGGAGACCTCGGAGCTGTTGCGGTTGGGACTTCCCCTCATGGTGGCCGGCTGTCTGCTGGTCAGCGCGACAGGCCCCTGGGTCCTGCGAATCTTCGGGCTGCCATGAGCTACCCTCGCCCGCACCTCCAGGACTCCAGGACGAAGCCTGGGTCCACCATGAAGCACTGTCCCGGCACACGGGTTGAAGGGGCAATGCCGGCACAAGGCTCTGCGGGAGGAGCGCCCATGACGTCCGTTACCGTCACAGAGTACGAAACGCGTCTCTACTGGCAAGGCGACCACGGTGCCGTCCTGACGAGCGACCGTGCGCCCCCCGTTCCCATCGGCCTGCCCCTGGTGGAGCCAGGCGCGACGGAGGCCGGCCGCTGGGCCCCGGAGACGCTGCTGGTGGGCGCTGTCGAGGGCCGCACGCTGCTGGCCTTCCTGGAGCGCGCGCGCGAAGCGGAGGTGTCCATCCTCTTCTACCAGAGCTGCGCGGTGGCCCGGCTGGTGGCGAGCCCCGGCCAGGCGCCGCACCTCACTGACATCATCGTCCGCCCCCACGTGGCCGTGGCCACCGATGCGGAGGCGGAGGTGGTACGCCGCATCTTCGCGGAGCTGCCCGCGCACTGCTTCCCCAGCTCCGTCATCCAGATATCCCCGCGCATCGAGCCCGTGGTGGAGACGTGGCACGCCCGCGCCGCCCGCCCCGTCGTTCGCGAACCCACAAGTCTCGCACTCCCCTGACCCCGAGCCCCCGCCCATGTCCGTTCAGCGCATCCTGGTCGTCGACGATGAGGACAACGCCCGCAAAGCCATCGCCACCATCCTTAACGAGGAGGGCTACGACGTGGCCGAGGCCGCCGACGGCGCCGAGGCGCTCGCGCGCGTGGCGGACTTCTCCCCCGCCGTGGTGCTCACCGACGTGCGCATGCCGAAGATGGACGGCCTGAGCCTGCTGCGCGCCGCGCGCGAGCAGGGCAGCGACGCCACGTTCGTCATGATGACGGCCTTCGCCAGCGTGGAGATGGCGGTGGAGGCGATGAAGTCCGGCGCCGACAACTTCCTGCTCAAGCCGCTGGACGCGGACCAGGTGCTCGTCACCCTGTCCAAGGCCCTGGAGAAGCGCAGCCTGCGCCAGGAGGCGGAGGCGCTCAGGGACCAGGTCCGCACCCGCGTGCGGCGCTTCCACGACATCATCGGCGAGTCGCCGCAGTTGCAGGGCATCTACGACGTCATCCGCCGCGCGGCCAGCACGCGCGCCACGGTGCTCATCCTGGGCGAGTCCGGCACGGGCAAGGAGCTCATCGCCCAGGCGCTGCACCAGGAGTCGCCCCGCCGCGACAAGCCCTTCATCCGCGTGCACTGCGCCGCGCTGTCCGAGAACCTGCTGGAGAGCGAGCTGTTCGGCCACGAGAAGGGCGCCTTCACCGGCGCCATCGCGCGCAAGGAGGGCCGCTTCGAGCTGGCCGACGGCGGCACGCTGTTCCTGGATGAAATCGGGGAGATCTCCCCCACCGTGCAGGTGAAGCTGCTGCGCGTGCTCCAGCAGCGCGAGCTGGAGCGCGTGGGCGGCACCCAGACGCTCAAGGTGGACGTGCGAATCGTGGCCGCCACGCACCGCGACCTGGCCGCGGAGGTGAAGGCGGGCCGCTTCCGCGAGGACCTCTACTACCGGCTCAATGTCGTCAGCGTGACGCTCCCGGCCCTGCGCGAGCGCAAGAGCGACATCCCCGCCCTGGTGAACCACTTCCTGGAGAAGTACGGCGACTCCTACGGCAAGCAGGTCCGGGGGCTGGCCCCGGGCACGCTCCAGGCCCTGCTCGCGCACGACTGGCCGGGCAACATCCGCGAGCTGGAGAACGCCATCGAGCGCGCGGTGGTGCTCACCCAGGGCCAGGAGCTGACCACCGACGACCTGCCCCCGGTCCTGCGCGGCCCCCGGCCCTCGGGCACCAGCCAGGGTTCGCTCATCCCCGGCGCCACGCTGGCCGCCATCGAGCGGGAGGCCATCCTGCGCACGCTGGAGATGGTGCAGGGCTCCACCTCGCGCGCGGCGGAGGTGCTGGGCATCAGCGTGCGCAAGATCCAGTACCGCCTCAAGGAGTACGGCGCCCAGTCGGACGGCGCCCCCGCCCGGCTCGACGGCGACGAGCCCAACGGCCCGGACCTGGCCGCGGAGTCCTGAGCCGCGCCCCGGGACACCCGTCCTCCCGCGCTGACGCGGTGTCCCGTCCCTGGGCATCTACGACGAGTGTCGTTGACAGATACGACATACGTCGTAATACTTTCGCGAATGACGCCCGTTCCACCGCAGCCGACGCGCGCCGAGCTGGCCATCCTCCGAGTCCTCTGGCAGTTGGGGCCCAGCACCGTGCGGCAGGTGCATGAGTCCCTCCGAGGCACGCAGGAGAAGGACACCGGCTACACCACCGTCCTCAAGCTCCTCCAGAACATGACGGAGAAGGGGCTCGTGCAGCGCGACGAGAGTGAGCGCACGCACGTCTACGAGGCGGCCCTCAGCCAGAAGCGCACGCAGCGTGACCTGCTGCGAGACCTGATGGACCGCGCCTTCGGGGGCTCGGCGTCGAGCGTCGTCGCCCAGGCCCTGTCGATGAAGCGGGCCTCGGCGCAGGAGCTGGCGGAGATCCGGAAGCTGCTGGACGAGCACGAGAGGCGGGGGAAGTGATGCACGTGCTGGACGCGCTGGAACGGGCCCTCATCGACTTCGTCTGGCAGGGCGGCGCGGTGGCCCTCGTCGTGGCGGGGCTGCTGGCGATGATGTCGCGCCGCTCGGCGAAGGGGCGCTATGTCGTCGCGTGCCTGGGGCTCGCGACCATGGCGGTGTTGCCGCTCGTGACCTTCCTGCGGGCCCTCATGGAGGGTCCGGCCGCGGCGGCCTCGTTGGGCCTCGCCCCCCAGGCGCTCGCTCCGGCGGCGGTGGCCCGCGAGGTCGTGGTGGCGGACCTGGCGCCCACGGCCGAGGTCACCGTGACCTGGCTGGAGCTGTTGCGGCCCTGGCTGCTGCCGGCGTGGTGCGCCGGCGTGCTGCTGCTGTCGGCCCGGACGCTCGTCTCCTGGTACGCGGCGCAGCGGCTGTCGCGGCTGCACACCCGCGAGCCCGACAGCGTCTGGCGCGAGGCGATGGAGCGCGCGCTCGCGAAGCTGCGGATGTCGCGCCCCGTGCGGCTGATGGCGTCCACGCGCATCGACGTGCCCCAGGTCATCGGCCTGTGGCGTCCGCTCATCCTCGTGCCCGCGGGGGCCATCACCGGGCTGTCGCCGCAGCAGTTGGAGGCGGTGCTCTCCCACGAGCTCGCGCACATCCAGCGGCACGACTACCTGGTCAACCTGCTCCAGGCGCTGGTGGAGACGTTCTTGTTCTACCACCCGGCCGTCTGGTGGCTGTCCCACCGCATCCGCGAGGAGCGCGAGCACTGCGCCGATGACCAGGCCGTGCAGTCGTGTGGCGACGCGGTCCTCTACGCCCGCGCGCTGGCGCACATCGAGCAACTGCGCGCGCCGCCGTCCGCGCTGCTCGCGCTGGGCGCGGATGGGGGCTCGCTGCTGGGCCGCATCCGGCGGCTGCTGTCGGTCCCCGACACGCGGGCGCCTCGTCGCTCGTGGCGGCTGGTGAGTGGACTGGGTGGCGCGGCGCTCGCCGTGGCGCTGGGCTCCTCACAGGTGCCGATGACGGCGATGGCCGTGGCGCCCCAGGCCCTGGACGTGGCGCCGGTGGCGAAGCACGAGCGCGCCTTCACGGAGGTCACCCCGCCCGTGCATCGGCCCCTGGTGGCTCCGGCGCCCCGCATCCTCCCGCTCGACCTGACCTCCAAGACACCCAGCCGTCCGACGCGCGTGCTCCACAAGGTCTCGACCGCGCCTCGCAAGGCGCGCGAGCCCAGCCCCCGGCCGCTGCTCATCCCCGACACGCAGGGGATTGCGCGCACGCAGCTCCCCAGGACGCCCTACCCGCTCGACGTGGAGCCCGCCGTCCCCTCCGAGGCCGTGGCCGTGGAGAGCCACGAGACGCCGGTGGACGAAGCGCAGGTGGAGCACGACAGCATCTCGATGCAGGTGATGGCCGCGGCGCTGCCCGCGCTCACTCCGGATACGACGCCGCCCGCCGCGCCGACGCCGCCCCGTCCCCAACCAGAGGACGACGGCGCCTTCACGCTGGGGCCCGGCATCACCCCGCCCCGCTTCGTGTCCGGGCAGCGGCTCGCCTTCCAGGACATCACCCAGAACCTGCGCTCGCGCATCTCCGCCGTCCCCAAGGGCTCCATCGTCACCCGGTGCACCATCACCGCCGAGGGCAGCGTCACCAACTGCAAGTCGCTGCAGAGCCTCTCCGGTCTGGAGGAAGGCGTCATCCGCACCCTGACGACGTGGCGCTACGAGCCCGCGACGCTCGACGGCAAGCCGGTGCCCGTGCACTACGAGTTCGACATCTGGTTCACCAACGAGCCCGGTGGCGGCAGGGACCAGCAGCTCGCCAGCGCGGACAAGCCCGGCAAGCGCGCGGACGGCTCCAGCCAGAGCGCCTGCATCCTCTGCGCGAGCGTCTCCGCGTCCAGCGTGGCGACGCCTCCCGTCGCCGGCTTCTGAAGTGACGTGAAGCCCCCGGTGGCGCGTCGCCCTAAGTAGATCGCCAAATGTTCCTGAGCGAATCCGAGGCGGAGCGGGAACGGGCAAGGTCCCTGCATTTGTCTCGGAACTTGTGGCGACCTACTTAGCGCGCCATCGGGAGCCGCAGGAGGAAGCGGGCGCCGCCGCTCGGTGCGGTGCCCACCTCCAGCGTCCCGCCGTGCTGCGTGACGATGGCGTGGACGATGGGCAGCCCCAGCCCGGAGCCCTGCGCCTTGGTGGTGAAGAAGGGCTCGAAGATGCGGTCCCTCATCGCCTCCGGGACGCCCGAGCCCGTGTCGTCCACCGTGAGCCACACGCGCGTGTCCTCGGTGCCCACGGTGAGCGTCACGTGGCCTCCGGCGGGCGTGGACTCCAGCGCGTTGAGGCACAGGTTGATGAGCACCTGCCGCAGTCGCTCCTCCTCACCGGAGAGCGCGGGCAGGTTCGACTCCGGCACCACCTGCGTCAGCGACACCTTGCGCGTCTCCGCCTGACTGCTCAAGAGGTCCACCACGCGGCGCACCAGCGCCTTCACGTCCACGGAGCCGGGGCGGAACTCACGGGGCCGGGCGAACTGGAGGAAGTCCTCCAGGATGTGGTCCAGCCGGCGAATCTCGTCGCGCACGAGCAGGAGCGGCTCCAGCAACGTGCCCTGCTGGTGGTCCGGCAGCCTGCGCACCCGACGCTCCAGCACGGACAACTGGAGGGCCGCGGCGTTGAGCGGGTTGCGAATCTCGTGGGACAGCCCCGCCGTCATGGTCCCCACCGCGGCCAGCTTCTCCGTCACCTGCGCGCGTCGGGCCAGCTCCCGCTTCTCCGCGTGCAGCCGCACCTGCCGCATCGCCTGCTCCAGCGTCAGGAGCAGCTCTCGCGGCGCGCAGGGCTTCATGAGATAGGCGCACGCGCCCGCGCGCACCGCCGCCACCGCCGTCTCCAGCGTGGCGAAGCCGGTGAGCAGCACCACCTCCGAGTCCGGCGCGCCCTCCTTCAGCTCCGCCGCCAGCGCCGTGCCGTCTCCGTCCGGCAGCCGCAGGTCCACCAGCGCCACGTCGAACCCGTCGCGAGCCTTCTCCCGTGCGCCCCGACAGGTCGACGCCGCGTGCACCACGTAGCCCGCGTCGCCGAGCAGCTCATCGAGGTTGTCCAGGAACGCCGCGTTGTCGTCCACGACGAGGACCCGCGCGGGGGACTGGGAGTTGGGTTCGGTCATGGAGAGGACACGGGGCGCGCGGCGTGCGCGGTCTCCAGCGCACCCATGAGCGCGCCGGTGTCGAAGGGCTTCGAGTAGACATCCACGCCCTCGCCGAGGGGCGCCAGGTCCGGCCAGGCCGTCATGACGAAGGTGGGCAGACTGGGGAAGCGCGCGCGCAGGCGACGCAGCGCCTCACCGTCCGGGCCTCCGGGCATGCGCAGGTCCACCAGCGCCGCGAACGGCATCGCGCAGGAGAGCAGGTCCGCGTCCAGCGCGGAGCTCACCGTCACGCACGAGAAGCCCCTGGCGCGCAACAGCTCGGAGAGGTTGTCGCTGAGCGCCGGGTCGTCCTCGGCCACCACCACCAGCCCGTCGCGTCGTGCGTTGGCGAGCAGCTCCATCAACGTGGAGATGGGGACGGGCTTGGGCAGCACCGCGAGCAGCCCTTCACGCCGCGCGGTCTCCAGGTCGTCCTCGCGGGGATAGGCCGTCATGACGACGGTGGCGATGCCCGGGTCCACGCGCCGGATGCAGCGCACCGCGTCCGCGCCGCTCATCCCCGGCATGCGCATGTCCGTCACCAGCGCGTCGAAGCGCGTGGCGCCCACCGCGCGCAGGGCCTCGTCGCCCGTGGAGACGACGGTGGCCTGGTGGCCCTCGTCGCGGAGGATTTCGGCGAGGTTCTCCGCCAACGCCCGGTTGTCATCGAGCAGGAGGTAGCGTCGCACGAGTGCCCTCCTCGGGGGACTTGGGGAGCTGGAGCACGAACCGGGCACCCGCGCCGGCCCGGGGCGCGTAGGTGATGGAGCCGCCGTGCCGCTCCAGGATGCGGCGCACGAGCGGCAGGCCCAGACCGATGCCCCGCGCCTTCGTGGTCATCAGCGGCTCGAAGAGGCGCTCGCGGATGGCCTCGCTGAGGCCGGGCCCCGAGTCCTCCAGCACCAGCTCCACCTGACCGGCGTCGCTCGTCGAGCCGTGGAGCGAGAAGTCCCCGCCGGACTCCTCGAGCGCCTGCACCGCGTTCTCCAGCAGGTTGACGAACACCTGGCGCAGCTGCCCCGCGTCGCCGTGCACCGCGGGCAGGGACACCAGGCCCTCCGCGCTGACGCGGACGTTCTCGGGGCGAACCACGGCCTTGAGGGCCTCCTGCCAGACCTCGTCCAACCAGACCTCCTGCCGCTGGAGGGGGCGGTCGCGAATCATGTCGAGCAGGTCGGACACGATGTGGTTGGCGATGCCCACCTGCTCGCCGATGCGGTCCAGGTGCTTGGCGGTGCGCTCGTCCACCGTGGCGCCCTGGCGGCTGCGCAGGATGTAGAGCGAGGTCTCGATGACGCCCAGCGGGTTGCGCAGCTCGTGGCCGATGGAGCCGACGAGCTGGCCGAAGGTGGCCAGGCGCTCGGTGCGCGCCTGCTGCGCGAGCAGGTCCTCGCGGTAGGTGTGGAGCATGATGGCCAGCTCCAGGTCCAGGATGCGGCCGAGCGCCGCGCGCGTGTCGTGGAGCACCTGGGGCTGGGTGGTGAACGCCGTGTCGATGATGGCGTTGAGCTCCTGGCGCAGCACGTTCATCGCGCCGAACATGTAGTGCTGCTCCAGGGAGATTCTCACGTGCATGCGGCCGATGCGGCAGCGCAGCGCGAAGTACGCCTCATCCCACGGGCCGCGCAGCAGCTGGTCCATCCAGACCTGGAGCGTGCCTCGCAGGTGGCCCACCTGGCTCTCGCCGCCCTCGAGCGCCTGGCGGGCGCCCTCGTGCTCCAGGATGCGGTCGTAGAAGACGCGCGCGATGCGGGGGAAGTGCGGCTTCGCGAGGGAGTGGAGGCCGACGAGTGACAGCTCGTCCCGCGCTCCGAACCCCACGTACCGCTTCAGCTCCTCGAACAAGGTTTCCGCCATGGTTTCGGGGCGGACATTAACCGCTCGCCCCACATCGGACGAGCAACTCCGCAGCAAGCACCGCGCCAGCCCGCAGCGGGTCCGGGCGACCCGGTGGCACGCAAGAAATGCGCGCCTCGGAGCTCATGGTCCGGGGCGCGCAAATCCTGCGCGACGGCGGCGCGTCAGTGCATCAGGGAGGTCCGCCCGCTCCGGTTCGGGGCCAGGGACTCGCGCGTCACGGTCTCGTGGCCGGTGGCCTTGCCGCGCTCGAGCAGGGACTTGAAGCGCAGGAGGTCGTCGTCCATCTGCCGCTTGGGGTCGACGCCCAGCAGGCGGGCGAAGGCGTGGCCGATGGCGCCGGCAGGCGGGTTGTATGACAGGCGGATGTCCACGCGGGTGCCGCCCTTCGCGGTGGGCTCGAAGTGGATGACGCCGGCGTTCTCCACGGAGGTGCCCTTCACGCTCTTCCAGGCGAGGAGCTGGTTGGGCACTCGCTTCGTGACGACGGCTTCCCATTCGAAGTGGAGGCCGGCGGGGCCACGGACCTTCCAGTGGGAGCGACCGCGCTCGTCGACGCGCACCTCGTCCACGTGGGTCATGAAGCGCGGGAAGTTCTGCATCGCGTCCCAGAAGGCGAAGACCTCCTCCACGGGCGCGTTCACGGTGATGTCCTTGTGCAGGGTGATGGCGCGAGGCCCCGCGCCGATACCCGTGAGCCGGCGCAGCTCCAGGTTGCTGAGCGCGCGGATGCCGAGGACCGCGCCGCCGAGTCCCAGGAGCGAGCCCAGGACACCGCGTTGCTGGAGCGCCCAGGACGCGAGGGAGATACCTCCGAGCGCGCCGAAGAAGCGTGACGAGGGGGACCAGTGCTTGGAGCCGAAGGGGCGTCGCCGCGCGATGCCGCCCTGGAGCTCGGACTGGCGGCCGGGCTGGGCGAAGGGGAGCAGTCGATTGTCCACGCCGCGCACGCCTCGGACGCGGCCGAGGTAGGGGACGGCGGACTTGAGCTCCTCGAGCAGGATGGAGCCCTCGAGCGTGACGATGCCGTCCCTAGCGGACACCTTCACGGAGCCCGGATGCGAGCAGACCCGTCCGAGGGCCGCGCGGACGCGCTCGGTGAGGGTGACGTCGTCGACGGGCTCCGAGCGGAAGCGACTGACGGACTCGAAGAACAGGCCTCGCGAGCGCTGGGCCAGGTCGCGGCGGACGACGTCGACCGCGGAGCTGGCCTCGTGGGCGGCGTGCACGGCCCTGCCCTGTAGATGAGACCTGCGCCAGCGGCCGCTGCGTGGATCGCTCCAGTACATCAGCCCCACGCCCAGCCCCAGTCCCCCGAGCCCCCAAATGGCTGCCTTCATGAAGTGCCTCCTGTTGGGTTGTCGATAAGTCCCATCGGGAGAACCTGACGGCGGACATGGCGCGATGCAGCAACCACGGGACGTCCGAGCCGGGCCCCGTGAGCACGGCCCCCTCGCGTGAGGGCCACGAGTGCCTGGGTGTCTCACGCGAGCGTGTGCGGGAAGGTGCCCGCATGGCCGGGCGTGCACACCTTGAGCGGGCAGACGGACCGAATCTCTTCAAGGAGCGCCGCAAGAATGCCCACGCAGCAGCCGCCGATCCCCGGGACTCCGCACCCGACGCCCCTGCCTCCCGAGCCCGAGCCCAACGCGCCGGTCAAGGAGCCGGACCCTCGGCAGCCCCAGCATGAGCCGCCCTTCCGGCAGCCTCCCGCCGAGGAGCCGCCGCGCAAGCAGCCGCCGGAGATCGAGCCTCCCCTGCCTCCTGACATCTCGCCGCCGGGGATTCACGACCCGCCGCCTCCCGGGCAGCCGGGCAAGCCGAACATCATCGCGTAGAGAGGCTCACGGCGACCACGGGTCGCCCGCGCGAACGTCCGCTGCGCGCTGGGCGATGGTCAGCCAGGAGAACCGGGCCGCGAGGGCGTCGAGCACTTCATCCGAGTGCACGTGCGCTCTCGCTGCGTCATCAAAGAAGAGTCGATCCAGCTCGAACACGACGCGCGAGCCGTTCGACGGGCCTGTCCTTGAGTCCTGCAAGGGAGAGATGAGGCCGCCTCGAGAATAGGCACTCTCGCAGCATCGCTCTCCGTTCGAGACCTGCAGGAGTACGCGGGATGACAACGCACTGAGTAGAATGCCGTGGCCATCGAGGAACTCCCAAGTCCTTGGGCCCCCCGCGAAAAGGTTCAACATTCTCCACTCGATGGAACTGAGGGTGGAGCGCCCACGGCCAAGAAACTCGGACGAAGAACACTGCCAGGGGCAGGTCATCTCGAATGCGGGGCCTGGCCAGAGCCGGAGCACGACCGGAAGCCGCTCGGCACCATTTCCTGTGATGGCCATGCTCTCGACAGTCAACTTGAGCAACACCTCGGCCTGCGAGCACGGATCAGAGGCACCCTCCAAGTACATCCCCGGACGAGCCCGGATGGCTTCATGCGGCCAGAGAATCTTGATGTTCACGGTCGTCATGGATGCAAACTCTCACCCTGAGTGGTCGCCCACGTCTACGTCGACCTCGCAGGACGACGAACTGCTTCACGGGCCAGAGATCATGCCCACAGGGCCCAGACGGGCCGTGCCCGAGCAGGGACCCCATCCCCTCTGCGTCGACCACGAATAGGGAATGTCCGGCAGCAGATAGCGACCCGGTCATCCCAGACAGTGGCCAACCGGCCAACCCGGGCTCCATTCTCAGAGCAACCAGACACTGGATGCAGTATCTGGCCGCCCTGGCTCTCCCCTATGACCAGGGTCTCTTCTTCAACCCCTGGCCTGAACCATGTCGATCCCCAATCGGACATTCTTGTGGATGTTGAGCTGTGCACTGATGCTGGGAGCATGTGGCCCCGAGCACAATGACAGCCTTGGCGAGAATCAAAGTCTCCCACCCATGGACAACACAGCGGAGGCGTCGCCCGAGATGTACTCCGAGACTTCATCACCAGTCTCCGGAGGCGAACCTGAATCCCTATCCGTCCAAACATGCAGACTCGAATGGCACGACGTCTGTCGGTCGGACCTCACGACCTGCAACGTAAGGTGCTGTGATGGCTACTACGACAACACGCATGTGGCCTGCTCCGACTGTGAGCCTTGGGCCCGGGGCAAGTGCATCAACCGTGGTGGAGTGAAACGCATCCGTTGGACACCGTGACGCGTACCCAAGCAGAAACATTCGCAGACCCTGAGTCATGGCGTGTGAAAAAGAGAAGCGCCATGCCACGCTCCATGGGCCCGAGCCAAACAGGGCTCGGGCAGCAGGATGTGACTAGGCCGTCCGTGCACCTCCGCTGAGTGCATGACCACGTTGAACTCCGAGGCACGTCCACCCACCCACGCACCGAGGAGCCACACATGACAGGACCCGCGTTCCAGGATCGCTCCACGGCGGGCCGGGCCCTCGCGCGGCTGCTCCGCCACCACGCCCACCGTCCCGACACCCGCGTGCTCGCGCTCCCACGCGGCGGTGTCCCTGTCGCCTATGAAGTCGCCCGCGCGCTCGGCGCCCCGCTGGACGTCTTCATCGTCCGCAAGCTGGGCACGCCCGGCCACGAGGAACTCGCCATGGGCGCCATCGCCACTGGCGGCACACGCGTCCTCAACCCCGAGGTCATCGACGAGCTCGGCATCACCTCCGCGCAGCTCGACGCCGTCACCGCGCATGAAACCCGCGAGCTCCAGCGTCGCGAAGTCAGCTACCGCCAGGGCCGCCCCGCCCTCGATGTCCACGGATGCGACGTCATCCTCGTCGACGACGGCCTCGCCACCGGCTCCACCATGCGCGCCGCCGTCGCCGCCCTGCGCCTGCAGCACCCTTCCCGCATCACCGTCGCCGTCCCCGTCGCCCCTCCCGACACCTGCGACGCCCTGGCACCACTCGTCGACGAGATGGTGTGTGCCCGGACCCCGGAGCCCTTCGGCGCCGTGGGCCTGTGGTACCGGCACTTCGACCAGACCTCCGACGAAGAGGTCCAGGACCTCCTCGCCCGCTCGGCCCATGACGCCGCGCCGCGGCCAGGAGTCTGAGCCACCCCCGCGGCGCACCCCGGACCCGCCCCCTTGCCCACCAGACGACGAGAGCACCCGTCCCTGGGCCTCGATGCACGGCGCGCCCCTGGATTCCAGGTAGGCTCGCGCGGCCCACGCCCCCATGCACGAGTTCCCCTCACGCAGTCAGATGCTCCTGGCCGCCTTCACCGCCGCCGCGCTCGCCGCCCTCATCGAATGGGCCTGGACCAGCGCGGACGCGGCCAATCCCCTGCCCCGCATCCTCGCCACCTCCGCGCTCGTCCTCACCTGCGCGGGCGTCCCCGCCCTCCTGCTCGCCCACGCCCGCGAGCGCACCCGCCGCGAGCGCGACGCAGCCCTCCGCAGCGCCGGTGACTCCAGCGCCCTGCGCGACGCCCTCATGGACGTCACCCCCGTGGGCTTCGCCTTCTTCGACCGCAACCTGCGCTACATCCACGTCAACACCGCGCTCGCCGCCATGAACGGCCTGCCCGCCGGTGGACACCTGGGCCGCCACGTCACCGAGGTCATGCCCGAGCTGGGCCGACTCCTCGCCCCACGCCTCGAGCGCGCCCTCGGCACCGACGCCCCCGTCCAGGACACCTGCCTCGAAGTCGAAACCCCCGCCGCCCCCGGCGAGCCCCGCTTCTGGTTCGGCAGCTACTCGCGCGTGCGCGGCGCCGGCGGCGAAGTCCTCGGCGTCATCGCCTCCCTCTCCGAGCTCACCGAGCGCATGCGCGCCGAGCAATCCCTCCAGGAGCACGAGGGCCGCCTCGACGTCCTCACCCGCTCCCTGCCCGACTACCTCTGGGGCGGCAAGCTGCGCGACGGCAGGCTGCGCGACTTCTACTGCACCCCCGTCATCGAGCGCACCACCGGCTACCCCGCCTCCGCCTTCGTCGAGCCCTCCCCCGGCGGCGGCCCGCCCCGCCTCTGGGCGGAGATGATCCACCCCGAGGACCGCGCGCGCTACCGCTCCCGCATCGAGTCGCTCGCCCCCGGCTCCGAGGTGGAGCTGGAACACCGCCTCATCTGCGCCGACGGCCGCGTGCGCTGGGTCCGCAGCCGCGCCGCCGCCTCCGCGCGAGACGCCCAGGGCGAGCTCCACGTCGGCTGCGTCGTCACCGACATCACCGACCGCTACCTCGCGGACGAGCTGCGCCAGCGCCTCCACGACAGCTTCCGCCGCTCCGCCCAGGAGTGGACCCGCACCTTCGACGCCGTCGCCGCCCCCCTGCTCGTGCTCGGCGCGGACGGCGTCATCCACCGCCTCAACGCCCCGGCCTGCGCGCTGTTCGGCGGCCTGGACCCCTCCGGCCAGCCCCTGTCCACCGCCGCCAGCAGGCCGCCCTGGTCCAGCACCCCGCCCCTCATCGACGAGCTGCGCCGCACCCACGGCACCATCACCCGCGAAGTCACCGACCCGCACTCGCGCCGCACCTGGGAGCTGTCCGCCGCCTGGGTCGACGAGGCCGGAGGCGACGACTCACGCATCATCCTGGTCGCCACCGAAGTCACCCGACTGCTCGAGCTGCAGGCCAGCCTGCGCCGCAGTGAGACCATGGCCGTCATGGGCGCCATCGTCGCGGGCGTGGCCCACGAGGTGAGAAACCCCCTCTTCTCCATCTCCGCCGTGGTGGACGCGGTGGAGGCCACCGTGGGCCAGCGCGCGGACCTGGCCCCGTACATGGACGTCCTGCGCGGCGAGGTGCGCCGCCTCAACCACCTCACCCAGGAGCTGTTCGAGTACGGCCGGCCCACGCGCGGCGAATGGGTGGAGGGCCCCGTGCACCCCGTCGTCGAGGAGGCCCTGGCCGCGTGCGCCCTCACCGGCGAGCAGGCCCGCGTGGCCGTCACGCCGCTGCTCACCGAGTCCCTGCCGCCCGTGCGCATGGACTCGCGGCGGCTGTTCCATGTCTTCCGCAACGTGCTGGAGAACGCCGTGCAGCACTCCCCCGCGGGCGCCACCGTGCGCGTGTCCACCGCGGTGCTCGAGGAGGAGGGCCGCGCCTGGGTGCGCTGCACCGTGCGCGACGGCGGCCCGGGCTTCCGCGAGGAGGACCTGCCCCACGTCTTCGAGCCCTTCTTCAGCAAGCGCCGGGGCGGCACCGGCCTGGGCCTGTCCATCGTCCAGCGCATCCTCGAGGAGCACCAGGGCGCCATCCGCCTGGGAAACCACCCCGAGGGTGGCGCCGAAGTCACCCTGCTGCTACCAGCGGTTTCCTCGCCTCCGGCCACCGTGCCCCTAGACTCGCTCGCCTCATGACCCGTACCCGCATCCTCCTCGTGGACGACGAGCCCGGCGTCCGGCTCGGCATGAGGGGCTATCTCACCGCCCACGGCTTCGACGTGGACGAAGCCCAGAGCCTCGCCGAGGCCCAGGAGGTCTTCCGCACGCACCGCCCCGACGTGGCCGTGGTGGACTACCGCCTCACGGACGGCACCGCCCTGGAGCTGCTCCCGCGCCTCAAGGAGATCGACGCGGCCGTGCCCCTGGTCGTCCTCACCGGCCATGGCTCCATCGAGCTGGCCGTGCAGGCCGTGAAGGAGGGCGCCGAGCAGTTCCTCACCAAGCCCGTGGAGCTCGCCGTCCTCAAGGTCGTGCTGGAGCGCCTGGTCGCCCAGCGCCGCGAGCGGCAGCGCCTGCGCGCGGACCTGTCGCGCACCGCGCGCGCCTCGGTGGACCCGTTCCTGGGCACCAGCGTCGCCATCCAGAACCTGCGCGCCGAGGCCGAGCGCATGCAGCACAGCGACAGCCCCGTGCTCGTCACCGGCGAGACGGGCAGCGGCAAGAGCGTGCTCGCGCGCTGGCTGCATGAAGGCGGCCCCCGCGCCGACGCGCCCTTCGTCGACCTCAACTGCGCGGCGCTGTCCAGGGACTTGCTCGACTCGGAGCTGTTCGGCCACGAGAAGGGCGCCTTCACGGGCGCGGTGGCCAACAAGCAGGGCCTGCTGGAGGTCGCCGACCGGGGCACGCTCTTCCTCGACGAGATTGGCGACATGGACCTCACCGTCCAGCCCAAGCTCCTCAAGGTGCTGGAGGAGAAGCGCTTCCGGAGGCTGGGCGACGTGCGCGACAGGCGCGTCGACGTGCGCCTCATCGCCGCCACGCACCAGGACCTGGGCACCGCCACCCGCGAGAAGCGCTTCCGCAGCGATTTGTACTTCCGCGTCAGCACCCTCATCCTCCACGTGCCCGCCCTGCGCGAGCGCCCTGAGGACATCCCCGTGCTGGCCCGGAGCTTCCTCGCGGAGATGGGCACCGCGCGCGGACGCGGCGGCGTGGGCCTCCAGCCGGACGCCGAGACGGCCCTGATGCGCTACGCCTGGCCCGGCAACATCCGCGAGTTGCGCAACGTCCTGGAGCGCGCCGTGCTGCTCTCCGGCGGCGGCGCCCTGTCCCGCGGCGACCTGCGCTTCGAGTCCTCCCCCGACGAGCCCGCCGCCGAGGATGACCTGACCCTCGAGGAGCTCGAGCGCCGCCACATCGAGCGCGTGCTTCGCCGGGAGAACGGCCACGTCGAGCGCGCCGCCGTCCGCCTGGGCATCCCCCGCTCCTCCCTCTACGAGCGCCTCAAGCGTTTGGGAATCAACAGATCTGGATTCCAGAAATCGGATCCGTGATCTGGACGCAAGGTGGACGAGGCACCGGGCGACAGCCCGCAAGTATCGGGAAAGTCGTATCGCGGGGGGCCTGAGTACGGTTGGCCCCAGGCTTGCTCTCCGGCGGCCGCGTGTCTCAGAACCTCCTCATCGTCGACGACGAATCCACCCTGTGCTGGGTGTTGGGGCAGTTCTTCTCGGGGGCCGGCTACCGCGTGGACTCGGCGCAAGCGCTCGATGAGGCGCTGGGGTTGATGACGACGGGCCGCTACGACCTGGTCATCAGCGACCTGCGGCTGAGCGGCACGCAGTCCGAGGAGGGGCTGGTGCTGGCGGACTTCGTGCGCCGCTTCACCCCGGATACCCGCGTGGTGCTGCTCACGGCCTTCGCTTCTCCGGAGCTGACGGCCCGGGCCCGTGAGCTCGGCGTCGACCTGGTCTTGCCCAAGCCGCAACCCCTGCCTTCCCTGGCCCAACACGTGTCGCAATTGTTGGCGGCACGTTGATGTGGGTGGTGCCCTTCTGGCACCGTCGGAGCATGCGAGTGCTTTTTCCTCCCACCCGCCCGTGGGCGTGGTTCGCGCTGGCGCTGTTGCTGGCGAACGGCGCCCAGGCTCAGATTCCGGCCTCCCAGGCCATCGACGTGCAGCAGTACAAGCCCGGCCCGGGCGCCTATGACGTGCTGGGGCTGCACGGCGCGCGCGTGGGCCGGCACCTCGACTGGAACCTGGGGCTGTCAGTCAACTACGCGGATGATCCGCTCAACCTGCTGGACCCGAGGCGGGACGCGTTCGTCTACCGCATCGTCGACAGCCAGCTCACCGTGGACGTGCTGGGCGCGCTGGCGCTGTTCGACTGGCTGGAGGTCGGCGTGGCGCTGCCCATCTCCACCACCACGTCGCAGCCCGCGGGAGAGGTGGCCCCGTCGCTGGCGCAGGGCGTGGATGCCACGGGCATCGGGGATTTGCGGCTGGTCCCCAAGGCGCGCCTCCTGTCCACGGACGGAGGCCTGCACCTGGCCGTGGCCGCGTCGGTGACGATTCCCACCTCGGGAGGCGACGAGTTCCTGGGCTCCGACGGGCTCACCTTCCAGCCGAGGCTCATCGCCGAGTGGGCCACCGAGCGCGTGCGCCTGCTCGCCAACGTGGGCGTGAACCTGCGCGGCGAGGAGCGGCTGCGCAACCTGCGCGTGGGCAGCGAGTTCGCGTACGGAATCGGCGCCGAGGTGCCGCTCACCGAGAAGCTCTCGGTCGCCGCGACGCTCGCGGGCGCGCTGGGGTTGAAGGAGACGAACACGGAGGAGCGGCCCCTGGAGGCGCTCGGCGCGGTGAAGTACCGCTTCACCCGTGAGCTCGCGGCCCATGTGGGCGCGGGCCCCGGCCTCACCCGAGGCTATGGCACCCCGAGCTTCCGCGTGCTGGGTGGACTGAGCTGGACGGCGTCCTCGGCGCCCTCGTCGGCCCCCGCGTGCACGCTCGGCCCCGAGGACTACGACGGCTTCCAGGACGACGACCACTGCCTGGACCCGGACGACGACAACGACGGCATCCTCGATGGACCGGACGTGTGCCCCGGCGAGCCGGAGACCTTCAACGGCTATCAGGACGAGGACGGCTGCCCCGATTCGCCTGGCGAGCACGCTCCCGCGTCCGAGGACGCACCCACCCAGGCCCCCGAGGCGAGCGCGCCGATGACGCTCCCCCCCGCCCCCGTGGACACGGACCAGGACGGCATCGTCGACAGCGAGGACCGCTGCCCCAGCGAGCCCGAGGACCTGGATGGCTTCGAGGACGCGGACGGCTGCCCCGACCCGGACAACGACAGGGACGGCATCCCCGACACGGCCGACGCGTGCCCGCTGGAGGCGGAGACCATCAACGGCGTGAAGGACGAGGACGGCTGCCCCGACCAGGGCACGTCGAGCGTGCGCCTGGAGGGCTCGCGCATCGTCATCCTGGAGAAGGTCTACTTCGCCACGAGCAAGGACGTCATCCTGCCCAAGTCGTTCAGCCTGCTCGCGCAGGTGGCCTCGGTGCTCAAGGCGAACCCGCAGCTCCAGTTGGTGCGCGTGGAGGGCCACACCGACAGCCAGGGCTCGGACGCGAAGAACCTGGACCTGTCGCAGCGCCGCGCCAACAACGTGAAGGCCTTCCTGGTGAAGTCCGGCATCGCGCCGGAGCGCCTGGAGGCGGTGGGCTTCGGCGAGACGAAGCCGGTGGACACCAACAAGACGCCCAAGGGACGCGAGAACAACCGCCGCGTCGAGTTCAACATCGTGAAGGCCGCCGACTCCTCGGCGGGGGAGGCCACGCCATGAGTCGGTCCACTTCCTGGCTGATGGTGCTGACGCTCTCGGGCTCGCCCGTGCTCGCGCAGTCGCAGGGCGCGGAGCCGTGCGGCGGCGTGCGCTTCAACAATGGCCGCGTGGAGCTGGGCCGCACGCTCGCGCCCCAGGGCCCGGAGACGGAGCAGTGCCTGAAGCACGTGGGACAGGCGCTCGTGGCCCGTCCCGCCATCCGCTCGGTGACGGTGGCCGCCCGGCTGCCGGACGCGGAGCGGCTGGGAGGCCAGGGCCTCGCGGTGGCGAAGGCGGCGGCGCAGGTGCTGGTGGCGGCGGGCGTGCCCCAGACGCGCGTGTCCGTGGTGGCGCCTCCCGCGGTGCCGGGACAGCCGGGGCAGCTCCAGCTCGCCTACGTCGAGCGCCCCGCTCAGCCCCGCGTGGCCCGCGTGCGCGCGGCGGGTGGAAGCATCCTGGCGGGCGCCACGGAGGACGCGCTGCAGCCGCGCGCCATCGGTGACTCGCTCCACACGGGCGAGCTGTTCCAGACGGCCAGCGACGCGAGCGCGGAGCTGGAGCTGGCGGACGCGAGCCGGGTGCGTGTGCAGCCCGACAGCCTCTTGCGGCTGGGCACCCTGGAGCTGAGCGCCCAGGGCACGCGCGTGGTCCGCCTGGAGCTCTTGAAGGGCTCGGTGGAGACGGTGGCCGCGCCCGGTGGCGAGGGCTCCGTGTTCGAGGTGCGCACGCGCGGCGCGGTGGCCGGGGTGCGCGGCACGCAGTTCCGCGTGACGGCGAAGGAGGACGGCGTCAGTCGCCTGGAGACGCTCGAGGGCAAGGTGGCGCTCGGCGCGCAGGGGGCGGAGGTCGACGTGGGCGCGGGCCAGGGCTCGCGCGTGCTGCCCGGCGTCGCTCCCGAGGCGCCCCGCGCGCTGCTCACGGCGCCGCGACTCGAAGGGCCTCGCGGCGGGACGTTCACCACGCCGCCCACGCTGAAGTGGTTCGAGGTGAAGGAGGCGAAGCACTACCGCGTGGAGCTGGCGCGGACGGCGGACTTCGCCGCGGGCGTGCGGACCCTCGATGCCACGGGACTCACGCTGACAGTGCCCGGGGAGCACACGGGCAAGTGGTTCTGGCGCGTGTTGCCGGTGGACAAGGACGACTTCATCGGCTTCCCTTCCAAGATCCATGCGTTCGAGCTGAGGCCCTGAGACGCGCCGATGAACCCGAGCCCCGACACGCCTGCGCGAGGCCCCTGGCTTCCCCGCCCCTCTCCGGGGCTGCTTCGCGTGGTGGCGGCGGGAGTGGGCGTGGCGCTGGCGTGCGTGACGGCGGCGACGGGCGGAGCGCCGGGGCCCCTGGAGCGCTCGCTCTATGACCAGGTCGTCAGCCGGCTCTTGCCGGGTGTCCCACGCAGCGCGGACCTGGTGCTGGTGGAGGTGGATGACCGGGCGCTGATGGCGCTGGGTGAGCGCTGGCCCCTGTCGCGGGCCACGTGGGCGCGGGCCTTCAAGGCCCTGGCGGCGCAGCGTCCGGCGGCGGTGGCGGTGGACGTGGTGTTCGACCAGCCCGGGCCGCGCGACGCGCTGGAGCTGGGCGAGGACGTGCTGGCGGCGCTGCGGGAGTCGGGGCTCACCGGGCAGCCCGCGGGCGCGGCGCTGGTGGCGGACCTGGAGGACCGGCTGCGCGAGCAGGACGGCGACGCGCGACTGGCGGAGGCGCTCGGGGAGAACGGCGCCGTCATCCTGGGCGCCGCGGCGTTGATGGACGAGGTCTCGATGATGGCGCCGCTCGAGGACACCGCGGCCGCCGATTCGGTGTCGATGCCCGTGGACCGGCTGCGGCTCCAGGCCCGGAGCGTCGCGGGCAGCATCGCCCCGCTGCGGATGGCGGCGCACGGCAGCGGCACCTTGAACATGCTGGTGGACGCGGATGGCGTCATCCGGCGCTACCCGTTCGCCGTCGACGTGGACGGCCGGAGGTGGCCCTCGCTGGCGCTGGCGACGGCGCTCAAGCTGATGCCGGAGCAGTCGGAGTCCCTGCTGCGCCGGGCGAGCGTGGACCAGGGCGCCCCGCTGATGCGGCTGCCTTCACCCGACTGGCTGCCGAGGGTGAGCCTGGCGGACGTGCTCCAGGCGGACCCGCGCTCGGTGGGGCTGGACCTGGCGCTGCGGGGCAAGACGCTCTTCGTCGGCGTCACCGCGACGGGGCTGCACGGCCAGAGCACGCTGCCAGGCCAGGTGGCGGTGCCGGGAGTGGAGATCCACGCCTTCGCGCTGGACAACCTCCGCGCGGACCGGCTGATGCGCTCGTCGGGCGGGGTGGCGCTCATGGGCCTGCTGGAGACCGTGGCCCTGCTGTGGCTCTTCGGCTGGCGCTGTCGCCGCGTGCGGACGCTGGGGGCCGTGGGGAGCACGGCGCTGGTGCTCGGCATGCTGCACGTGGCGCTGGTGGGGTGGCTGGCGGCGGACCTGGGCTGGGTGTTGCCGCTGGTGCCCGGGTGCCTGGGGTTGGGGCTGATGCTGCTGGTGGACTCGGCGCTCCGGGCGGAGGAGCTGGGCCGTCAGCGTGGCGCCCTGCGTCGACTCTTCGTGCGCTATCCCCAGTCCGCGCCGGGGACGTCGGCCCCGCCGGGCGAGGGCCGGTAGCGGCCGGGCGGGCAGCGTTGCCCGAACAACCTCGCGCGGTGGCGACCATCACCGGCGCGGGCCCATCCGTGGCAGCATCGGAGAGACATGGCCCGCTACGCCCTCATCGCCGAGCCCGACCCGCACCGCGCCGCCAGCCTGCTCACCCTCGTCGCGGGGGAAGGGCTCGAGGGCATCCTGGCCCGGGATGGCGCGGAGGCCCAGGAGGTGGTCCGCCAGCGCAGCGCCCCGGCCCTGTTGCTCACGGACCTGGCCTTGCCGCGCGTGGATGGCTTCACGCTGCTGTCGTGGCTGCGCGAGCGACAGGACGCGGGCGGCACGCAGGTGGTGGTGGTGACGGCGTTCGACGAGCTGCGGGTGCGCGCGTGGCAGCTCAAGGAGGCGCTCGGCATCCACTCGCTGCTCAGCCGACGCGCGCCGACGGAGACGGTGCGGGACACCGTGCGCCGGGTCCTCGCGGGACAGCGTCCCCTGCCCGCCACGCCCACGGAGAGCGGCCCCGACGACGAGCACCAGCGCCTGGCGCACATCGACGCGCTGCACCTGGTGGACGACGGCCCTCCGGAGGCGGAGCTGCAGGAGCTCGTCACGGAGGTGGCGCAGGCCTTCGGTGTGCCGGTGGCGTTGCTGACCTTGGTGCTGGGCGACAGGCAGTGGTTCAAGGCGCACGTGGGGCTGCCGCACGCGCTGGCGCGAGACAGGGGCACGCCCCGGGACTGGGCCTTCTGTCACCACGTGGTGATGGGGCGCGAGTCGCTGGTCGTCCCGGACGCCACGCGGCACCCGGTGTTCAAGGACAACCCGCTGGTGCGCGACGGCATCGTCGGCAGCTACGCGGGCGCGCCGCTGGTGACGCCGAGCGGTGAGGTGCTGGGCACGCTGTGTGTCATCGACACGCGGCCCCTGGTGCTCGGCACCGAGGACATGGCGGCGCTGCGGGAGCTGGCCCGGCGCGTGGCCGGGGACCTGGAGCTGAAGTCCCGGGCGAGGACGGAGGCGAGGGACTGGAGCCGCTCGCGGCAGGAGCCCTCGCGCTCGGAGCTGGCCGCGCTGACGCAGGTGCGGGACGCGATTCAAGCGCTCGACGTGGCGACGCTGCTGGTGGCTCCGGGCCGGCAGCCCTTCGCGGGCAACGCCGCGCTGGCGGAGCTGCTGGGGCTGCCGTTGGAGGGGATTGCGAAGCTGACCTTCGACACCTTCCGTCAGCACGTCGCCAGCCTGACGGCGGACCCGACGGGGCACTCGCCGTTGCTCGACCTGGCGTCGGACACGTCGCGGGGGCTGCACCTGTCGCTGACGCTGGAGCACCCACGTCCCCGTCGCATCCGGTGGGTGGCGCGGCCATTCGCCATCCCGGGCGGCATGGCGCAGCTGCTGACGCTCTCGGAGCCGGGGGGCGTGTCTCCGCGCGACGAGCGTGAGCGGATGCTGCGGGTGGATGCGCTGACGGGACTGGCCACGCGACGCGCGGGTGAAGAGCGCCTGCTGCGTGAGATTGGCCGATGCCGGAGGGACGGCGTGCCCTGCGGCGTGTTGCTGGTGGACCTGGTGGGGCTCGGTCGGCTCAACCTGCGGCACGGGTTCGACGCGGGCGACACGGCGCTGCGGGATGTGGCACGGCATCTGGAGCCGGTGGGGGCGCCCACGGGCTTCGCGGTGCGCTGGGAGGGCGGCACGCTGCTGGTGGCGCTGCCAGGGCTGGACGCGGGCGCGACCGAGGCGCTGCGGGAGCACCTGCTCTCCGAGCTGGAGACGTTCGAGGTCCACACCGTCGCCGTGGCGGTGGAGGGCGAGGAGGACCCGGGGCAGACGCTCGCCCGGGCCCATGCGGCGCTCGCGCGGGTGAAGGCGGAGCACCGCGGGTTGAGGGACCGGGGAACGGTGTAGAACAGGGGCTCATGGCCCCGCCCTCCGTGCCCGACCGGCTGCGATTGCCTCTTCGCTTCGACGTGAGCCGTCTCCAGGAGGAGCTGGCGCGGGTGCCCTCGGAGGCGTGGGTGCCGCACTTCAACACCCGCTTCTACGAGGGCGAGTGGAGCGGCGTCCCGCTGCGCTCGGTGGGAGGGATGGAGGGGCGCATCTACCCCGACCCCACCGCGCGACAGGAGTACGCGGACACGCCGCTGCTCGGGCGTCACCCCGCGTTCCGGGAGGCGCTCGCGATGTTCCGGTGTCCCATCGGCTCGGCGCGGCTGTTGAAGCTCGCGGCCCGCGCGAACATCCGCGAGCACACGGACTACAACCTGGCGTTCGAGGATGGCGAGGTGCGCATCCACGTCCCCATCGTCACGCATCCGGAGGTGAGCTTCGTGCTCTCGGGCCAGCGCGTGGACATGAGGCCCGGGGAGTGCTGGTACCTGAACTTCAACCTGCCCCACCGCGTGGACAACTCCGGGGACACGGACCGCGTGCACCTGGTGCTCGACTGCGTGGTGGATGACTGGCTGCGGGACGTCTTCGCGAGGGCCGCGACGGAGGAAGGCGGCGCTCGTGTCGCTTGAGGACTTCGAGCGCTTCCGCGTGCGGGTGCTGGAGGACGGGGTGCTCCAGGAGGCGCTGCGCGGGCCGAAGGATGTGCCTGGGTTCATCGCGCTCGCCATCCGGTTGGGGGCGGAGCGGGGCTGTCACTTCACGGAGGCGGAGCTTCGCGAGCTGATGCGCGAGGAGCGCAAGCGGTGGCTGGGGACGTGGGTATGAGCTCGCGGCTGGATGGGTGGATACCGGCGCGGCTGCAGGTCGAGGGTGAGCAGCCCTGGGTCGACTGGTGTCACCTGGGGAGCCAGCGCTTCACGGACCCGTTCTTCGACGAGACGCTGGAGCGCCGGCTGCGGCATCCGTTCCCCCTGCTCTTCCGACATCGGACGTCGATGGAGACGCTGGTGGAGAGACAGACGTCGCACCCGGGGTTGCCGGTGCGAGGGCTCGTGTTCCACATGTCCCGCTGCGGCTCCACGCTGCTCGCGCAACTGCTGGCGTCGCTGCCCCGCCACATCGTCCTGTCCGAGGCAGCCCCCGTGGACACGGTGCTGCGCATCCATTCGCGGCTCCCGTGGGTGGATGAGGCGCGGCGAATCGAGTGGCTGCGCGCGGTGGTGGCCGGGCTGGGGCAGAAGCGGAACCCCGAGGAGCAGGCGGTGTTCCTCAAGCTGGATGCGTGGCACGTGTTGGAGCTGCCGTTGCTCGAGCGGGCGTTTCCCGGGGTGCCGTGGCTGTTCATGTATCGGGACCCGGTGGAGGTCATGGCCTCACATCAGAAGCACCGGGGCGCGCACATGCTGCCGGGGGTGCTGGAGCCCGCACGCGTGGGGCTCGGCACGGCGCAGTTGTCCGAGCTGTCGCTGGAGGAGTACGGCGCACGGGTCCTCGCGCGACTATGCCAGGCGGGGCTGGAAGGCTATCGCGCGCGGAAGTCACCGGCGTTGCTGCTGAACCACCGGGGGCTCCAGGACACCGCCGTGTCCCGGCTCGTGGAGCTGTTCGGGTTGGAGCCTGATGCCCTCGAGCTGGAGTTGCTGACCCAGGCCGCGTCCCGTGACGCGAAGAACCCCGTGCTCCCGTTCGAGGACGACACGAGGCAGAAGGCCGAAGCGGTCAGCGAAGCCTCACGGAAGGCGGCCGAGAACTGGGTGCGCCCCGTGTACGAGGCGCTGGAAGCGGAGCAACCGCGGGCCGAGCCTCAGTAGAGCGACGACACGAACTGTTCGAGCGGCTTCGGCAGCAGGTCCTCCGGGCGGCTGCTCATGTGCGACATGCTCTCGCTCGTCGCCTTCAAGCGGGTGCTGTTCACGACCTTTCCCGTGGCAACGTCGATCAACTCGAGCTTCACGTCGATCTGATCAGGCTTCCCTGACCACTGGGTGGCGCGGTCCTCCCAGTGCACGAGGGTCGGCCGGACCAGGTACTTGCTCTGGGCCGCACGCGCGGCCTTCATCCCCTCCTCGAAGCTCTCCGTCAGGTTCCCGAGCTTCACATGCTGGGTGCGTTTGTAGAAAGCGACGAACACGGCCTTGGAGGTCGCCAGGGCCGAGCCAGCAAACCGCTTGCTTTCATAGACACCGTCCGCGGGAACGAACATGAAGGTCGCCGACCCACGCTTGTTCGAAGAGCTGTCCCAGGCCCCCGGGTTCATCTGCATCCGAGCCCGTCGAGCGGCCTGAGCCAGAAACCCGCGACGGGCGCTGGCGCCTCCGTCACCACCGGGCCGACTCGCCCGACAGCGCCGACATGGCCAGACGCGCCATGAAGGACTCCACCTGCTCGCGGTTCGGCAGCCCCGACAGCGCCCCCAGCCGCATCGTGGCCAGGGCCGACGTGGCGTGCGCGAAGCGGGCCGCGTCGGATAGAGAGCGCCGCTCACCCAATGCCACACATAGGGCCGCGGAGAAGGCATCTCCCGCCCCCGTGGTATCCACCCAGTCCACGGGGAGGTTGGGCAACCACAGCTCAGCCTCGGACCCGAGGAGCAGGTTGCCCTGCGGCGCGGCGACCACCGCGGAGCCGACGCCCCGACGCAACAGGTTCTCCGCCGCCTGACGGGCGGACTCGCGGTCCACCACCTCGACGCCCGTCAGCACCTCCGCCTCCAGGTCATTGAGCCGGATGACATGGACCGCCTCGAGCAGCTCCTCGGGCAGCGCCGTGGGCGGCGCCGGGTCCAACACCACATGCGTCCCCGCGGCCCGCGCGACATGGACCGCCGCGACGACGACCTCGAGCGGGACCTCCAGTTGCACCAGCAGGACATCCGCGCGGGAGATTCGCTCCTCGGCGGCGAGCACGTCGGGGACTCGCATCCGTCGGTTGGCCCCTTCCGCGGACAGGCTCTGCCGGTGCCCTGACTCATCCACCATCTCGAGCACGACGCCCGTGCTCGCGCCCGGGTCCCTCGTCACGGCGAGCGTGTCCACGCCCTCGCCCTCCAGTTGCTCCAAGAGCCCGAGTCCCCGGGCATCCGCGCCCACCCGCCCCACCAGCGTCGCCCGGGCCCCCAGGCGCGCGGCGGCCACCGAGGCGTTGGCGCCCTTTCCTCCCAGGCTCTCCAGGAACAGGTGCCCCTCCACGTTCTGTCCCTGCCTCGGGAGCCGAGGCCCCTGGACCAGGAAGTCCGTGCTGATTCCACCGACCACCAGGATGTCCGCCTGTCGACGCGCAGCCATGACCGTCGTCCCCCTCCCCACCCCACCGTCCGATGCCGCGACTCGCGCGGGAACACGCCGAGCACGAAGCCTCATCAAGCTAGGCATCACCGGGGCACGGCACGGCGGACGACCACTCGTGCCTCCGCCGCGCCGGCATCCCGAATGGACGGCGGCGTCGCACTCCCCGCCTCCACTCCGAACAGGGATTCAGGACCCGGGACGCACCTCGCGTCCGCTCAACAACCTCGGCCGTACGCGAGCTGGAACACGTCGTGATCCACCTGATTCACCACGCCGTTCCCGTCAATGTCCGCCCACAGGGAACCCCTGCCCCAGTACACCATGAAGGCAGCGGCATCCATCACGTCGACCACGCCGTTCGCGTCGAAGTCCGACGCGCAATACAGCAGCAGGTCCATGCTCCACGCCCCCGAAACGGCCCCCGACGCGGGGCCTCTCGCATCCACCGAGGCCGAGACATCGCCCTGCAAGGTGTACGGCCCGGCCGGCAGCCAGCCAGCCAATTCCTCCGTGTCGCTCTGCGAAGGCGACACATCGAAGGACAGGACCGGCACCCCGCTCTCCAGATTGGCCAGATGCAACAACGTCGAGACACCACCGAAGGACTGCCCCCCGTTGCTCGCGTTCGACCAGGCCGACACCGTCACGAACGCCCTGTAGCGCGCGCGGCGGTTCAACTCGAACGTGAGGTACATGTCCGCGTTGCTGATGCCCTGCCCCCGCGCGGAGGCATCCACCGCGGTGCCAGAGGCCCAGGCACTCAGCGAGGCCCGGATGCGTCGCTCCGACATCTCCGACGACTGGCTCCCACCCGCCGTCGCGTCCAGTCGTGGATTCGGAGCCTGGGGCGGCGACGCCGACAACGCGAGGGACGCGTTGAACGACTCGAACCCCTCCGTCTCCACGAAGTCCGAGTCCTCCGACTGGCCCGCCGCGTCCACCGTCAGGAAGCTCGCGGAGACGGAACGGCGGCCTTCAACCGGGGTGATTCGCTGGGCGTACGCCGACGTCGACAACAGCAAGGAAACCGCACCGGCCCACAACACGCTCGGACGCATGCCGACCTCCACGGGTGTGACGAGGGAAGCCCACCACGTTAGGCCGCTCGCTCTCCGCAACCCGAATACCCCGCGCGCAATCCCCTCCCCGAAGTCCCAGCGCTTCCCCAACCCACTGAAACTCCTATGCGGAGCCCACAACCCCCGACCCACGAGCGCGTTGACACCTCGCGTCGACCGGTGCTACCTACCGGTCGGTAGGTCGTGGCTTTTGAAAACTTTACAGTCCACCGTGACGAGGCACACGTGACGCATAGCGGACGGAAGCCGGATGAAGGCGAGCGCTACAAGGCCATCCTGGAGACGGCGGCGCGGCTCATCTGCGAGCGCGGCTACGAAGGCACCTCGATGCAGGAGATCGCCGCCGCGTGCCGGATGACGAAGGCGGGGCTCTACCACCACATCCAGAACAAGGAGCAGCTGCTCTTCGCCATCATGAACTACGGGATGGACCTGTTCGAGGAGCAGGTCCTCTCGCGCGTGCAGGACATCGCGGACCCGGTGGAGCGGCTGCGCGCGTGCATGCGCCACAACATCCTCTTGGTGACGCGCGGGTGGAGCAAGGAGGTCATCATCATCCTCCACGAGCACGCCACGCTCACCGGTGAGGCGCGCGCGTTCATCGACAGCCGCAAGAAGCGCTACGTCGACTTCCTGGAGGAGGCCTTCTCGCAGGCCGCGCAGCAGGGGCGCATCCGTCCGGTGGACCCGACCATCGGCGCGTTCTCGTTCCTGGGCATGGTGCTGTGGGTCTACAAGTGGTTCAAGCCCGACGGCCGCCTCTCGGATGAGCAGATCGCCGACGGCATGGTGGAGCTGCTCTTCCCGCCCATCGTCGCCGCCGCCGTGGATGGCCAGCCCGGGGTGTCCTCGCTGCGCATGGTGTCTCGCTCCGGAACGGAGGGGACGTGAAGACCGCGCGCTGGTGCTCGCTGGAAGACGCCGTCGCGTCCATCCCCGACGGCGCGTCGCTGGCCACGGGCGGCTTCATGCTCGGCCGCGCGCCCATGGCGCTGGTGATGGAGCTCATCGCCCAGGAGCGCCGCGGCCTTCGCCTCATCTCGCTGCCCAACCCGCTGCCCGCCGAGCTGCTCGTCGCGGGCGGGTGTCTGGCCCACCTGGACATCGCCTTCGGCGCCCTGAGCCTGGAGGGCCGCGTGCGCCCCATGCCCTGTATCAAGCGGGGAATCGAACAGGGCACCCTGTCGTGGCGCGAGCATGACGGCTACCGCGTCGTCCAGCGCCTGCGCGCCGCCTCCATGGGCCTGCCCTTCATCCCCGCGCCGGACGCCGATGTGTCGGGGCTGGCGCAAGCCGAGCCGCCACGCACCGTGGTGGACCCGTTCACCGGTGAGAGCGTCCCGGTGGAGCCCGCGTACTTCCCGGACGTGGCGCTCATCCACGCGCGCGCCGCGGACGAGCGCGGCAACCTGTACATGGAGGACCCCACCACGGACCTGCTCATGGCGGGCGCCGCGCGCCGCGTGATTGCCACGGTGGAGGAGCGCGTGACGAAGCTGCCTCGCGCCACCATCCCCGGCTTCCAGGTGGACCGCATCGTCCTCGCTCCCGGCGGCGCGCTGCCCACCGGCTGCGCGGGGCTGTATCCCCACGACGACGCGATGCTCGCGCGCTACCTGTCGCTCGCCGAGACGGGCCAGGAGGCGGAGTTCCTCGCCTCGCTGAGGACGCGGAGGGCGGCATGAGCGCGGCCCTGGACATCACCCCCGCGGAGACCGTGGTCTCCCTGCTCGCGCGGCAGATTGACGACGGCGCCGTGGTGGCCACGGGCGTCGCCTCGCCGCTGGCCATCCTCGCCATCGCCGTGGCCCGCGCCACGCACGCGCCGGGCCTGACGTACCTGGCCTGCGTGGGCTCGCTGGACCCGGACATCTCCTCGCTGCTCCCCTCCTCCGAGGACCTGGGCTACCTGGAGGGGCGCTCGGCGGAGATCACCATCCCCGACCTGTTCGACCACGCGCGCCGGGGCCGGGTGGACACCGTCTTCTTCGGCGCCGCCGAGGTCGATGCCACCGGCAGCACCAACATGACGGCGAGCGGCAGCCTGGCGCACCCGCGCACCAAGTTCCCCGGCGTGGCCGGCGCCGCGACGCTGCGCCAGTGGGTCCACCGCCCCGTGTTGCTGGTGCCGCGCCAGTCCCGCCGCAACCTGGTGCCCGAGGTGCAGGTGGCCACCACCCGGGACCCGCGCCGCGACGTGCGGCTCATCTCCGACCTGGGCGTCTTCGAGCTGGGCGCCTCCGGTGCAAGGCTGAAGGCGCGCCACCCGTGGGCCTCGACCGAGGACATCGCCGAGCGCACGGGCTTCGACTTCACGGTGGACGACTCGCTCACCATCACCCCGCTGCCGGACGCGCGCACCGTCGCCGCCATCCGCGCGCTGGACCCTCGCGGCCTGCGAGACCAGCTCGTCGGTCGCTGAATCCAGACATCCCTGTTTCGACTTTTGTGTCTCGCGGAGGTACGAGATGAAGGCCATTGTTCTGCGCAGTTTTGGTGAAGCCGGCAACTTGAAGCTGGAGGACGTCCCCGTGCCCGCACCGGGCAAGGGTGAGGTCTTGCTGCGGGTTCACGCTTGCGGGGTTTGTTATCACGATGTCATCAACCGTCGCGGAAACCTGCCTCGCACCCACGTGCCAGCGATTCTCGGCCACGAGGCCGCGGGTGAAGTCGTCGCGGTGGGGCCTGAGACACCGGGGTGGAAGACAGGCGACCGGGCGGCGACGCTCCAGCGGATGTCCTGTGGCACCTGCGCGCTGTGCCGCAGCGGGCGCAACAGTCTGTGCAAGACGGACAACCGCTTCTTCGGCGAGGAGCTGCCGGGCGGGTATTCACAGTTCATGGTGGCGCCCGTCGCGGGACTGGGCCGCGTGCCGTCGTCGCTCCCCTGGACGGAGGCCGCCACGGTGTGCTGCACCACGGGCACGGCGGTGCACACCCTGCGCACGCGCGGTCGCATCCGTGCGGGTGAAACAGTGCTCATCACCGGGGCCAGCGGCGGCGTGGGGATGTCCGCGGTGCAATTGGCCAAGCTGGACGGAGCGCGAGTCATCGCCGTGACGTCTGGCGAAGCCAAGGTGCAGCCCCTGCGGGCCGCCGGCGCGGATGAAGTCATCCTGTCTCGGGGGCTCGATTTCGCGGCGGAGGTGCGCAAGCGGACGCAGGGCCAAGGTGTCGACCTCGCGGTGGAAATCGTCGGCAGCGCCACCTTCGACCAGACGCTCAAGGCCATGGCTCCCGGCGGCCGGCTCGTCGTGGTGGGCAATCTGGAGTCGGGGCTCGTGCAAGTGAATCCCGGGCTCATTATCGTCAAGGAGCTGGAGATCATCGGTGCGTATGCCACGAATCAGGCCGAGCTCGATGAAGCACTCCGGCTGACGGCGACGGGCGGGGTGCGCCAATTCGTCACGGACACGGTTCCGCTGGCTGAAGCAGCGCGGGCGCATTTCCGACTGGAGAACCGCGAGGTGGCGGGCCGGTTGGTCTTGGTGCCGCCAGAGGCGTGAGCAGAAAAAGTCCTGCAACCCCAGACATCGACGCTCGAGTTGGAAATGAGGAAGCCCATGCAGAGAAAAGTTGGAATCGAGGCCCTGGCGGTCGCGGTGCCCTCCCGGTACGTGGACATCGAGGACCTGGCGCGCGCCCGGAACGTGGACCCGGCGAAGTTCACCTCGGGGCTCGGCGCTCGGGAGATGGCCGTCACGGACCCGGGTGAGGACACGGTGGCGCTGGCCGCCACGGCGGCGGCGAGGCTCATCCGGCAGCAGGGCGTGGACCCGTCGCGCGTGGGCATGCTCGTGGTGGGCACGGAGACGGGCATCGACCACTCCAAGCCTGTCGCGTCCCACGTCCAGGGTCTGCTGAAGCTGCCGCGGACGATGCGCACGTATGACACGCAGCACGCCTGTTACGGCGGCACCGCGGGGCTGATGGCCGCGACGGAGTGGATCGCCTCCGGCGCGGGTGCGGGCAAGGTCGCCATCGTGGTGTGCGCGGACATCGCCCGGTATGGCTTGAACACGGCGGGCGAGCCGACGCAGGGAGGCGGCGCGGTGGCGCTGCTGGTGTCCGAGCAGCCGGACCTGCTGGCCCTGGACGTGGGGCTCAACGGCACGTGCACCATGGATGTGTATGACTTCTGGCGGCCCATCGGCCGGCGGGAGGCCGTGGTGGACGGGCACTACTCCATCAGTTGCTATCTGGAGGCGCTGTCCGGCGCGTACCGGGGCTGGCGCGAGAAGGCGGTGGCGGCGGGGCTGGTGCGCTGGTCCGGCTCGCTGCCGGGTGAGCAACTGGCGCGCATCGCGTACCACGTGCCCTTCTGCAAGATGGCGCGCAAGGCGCATACGCAGCTGCGGCTGTGTGATCTGGAGGACGCGAAGGACTCGAAGGCCGGGACGCCGGAGGCTCGCGAGGAGCTGGCGAAGTCGGCCGCGAGCTATGACGCGCAGGTGGCCTCGTCGCTGGGGCTCAACGCGCGCATCGGCAATGTGTACACGGCGTCGCTGTACCTGGCGCTCGCGGGGCTGCTGCACGGCGAGGGCGCGAAGCTCGCGAACCAGCGCATCGGGCTCTTGTCCTACGGCAGCGGCTGCATGGCGGAGTTCTTCTCCGGCGTCGTCGGGGAGAAGGCCGCCGAGCGCATGGCGCGCGCGGACCTGGACACCGTCCTGGCCCGGCGCGAGCGCGTGCCCATCGAGGAGTACGAGCGGCTGATGAAGCTGGGCTCGGATGCGCCCGAGACGAAGGCTCCGCCCCCGGGCGCGTTCCGCCTCACGGAGATTCGCGACCACAAGCGCCTGTACGCCGAAGGCAGCGCGGCCTGAGGCTCACGGCTCCGTCCCACACGCAATGGGACGGAGTGAGCCTGCGGACCCGTCTCGGCTCCGCGCGGAGGACGAACGCGCGGGGCCCCCTCACCCGGGGACGGCGGGCCGCATCTCGCGCTCCGTAGCAACGAGAGTGCGAGGAGACGCGCCCACGCATTGGCCGAGTTCCTCCACGCCGCCGCTCACTCGCTGGCCCGGGCCACGTGCCGACGATGCGGGGGCGCCTGGATGTCCGCACCCGGGGACGAAGGGGGCTGGGAGCCCCTCCCCACTCCAGGACGTGAGTTCCGCCACGCCGCCGCTCACTCGCTGGCCCGGGGCCACGTGCCGACGATGCGGCGACTCCTGGATGTCCTCACCCGGGGACGAAGGGGGCTGGAGCCTCTCCCCACTCAGGGCGTGAGGTCCTCCACACCGCCACTCACGCGCTGGCCCCGGTGCCACACGCCGACGATGCGGCGGGTGTCCAGGACGTCCGCCGCGGGGTTGCCCTCCACCAGCACGAAGTCCGCGCGCTTGCCGGCCACCAGCGTCCCACGGTCGTCGAGCTTCAAGAGCGCGGCCGCATCCCGGGTCGCGTGACGCAGGGCCTCCAGCGGAGTCAGGCCCGCATGCACCATCAACTCCAGCTCCCGGTGCTCCGCGAAGCCGGGAATGCGCAGGGGGTTCGCCCCCGAGTCCGTCCCGAAGCCGATGGACACGCCCGCGTCGTGGAGCGCCTTCACGTTGCGCAGGTTCATCGCCACCGACGCCCGGTTCTGCGCCAGCGCCTTCGCATCCCCCAGCGCCTTCGCGCGCCACGCCGGGTCCGCGAACTGCGCGGCCAGCTCCGGCTGCACCGCGTGCTGGAAGAACGGCGTGCGCATCCACTCCGGCGCCTCCGCGTAGATGTAGAACGTCTCGTCCAGCCCCAGCGTCGGCACGTACCACGTCCCTCGCGCCTTCATCTCCCGCACCAGCTCGTCGTCCACCGGCCTGTCGCGGATGCCGTGCGCGAGCACGTCCACGCCCTCGCGCACCAGTCGCTTCGCGTCGTCCAGATAGTAGACATGCGCGGCCACGCGAAGCCCCTGCCGGTGCGCCTCGTCGATGATGGCCGCCTGCACCTCCGGCAACATCTTCACGGGGACCGAGTGATGGAAGTCATCCACCCAGATCTTCAACAACGCCGGCCGGCGTGACGCCGACTCCCGCACCGCCGCCCTCGCCTCCTCCACCGTCCTCGGCCGATAGAGCTGGTCCGCCCCCACGCCCACCGGTGGCGCGCCGTCCGGTACACCGAGCCCCCGGTCCGCGCCCAGGATGTCCGCGCCCTTCGGCGCCCCCGCGTTGAGCTCCTCCTGCAACTTCGGGAACAGCTCCGTGTTGAACCCGAGCGACATCACCGTGGTGACGCCGTACACCTCGTACTGCCGAGCCTGTCGCAGGACATTCTCCCGGGTGAAGTGCCCCGAGCCGGACTTCGTCCCCTCCACCACGCCCAGATGCGAGTGGTCCGCGACGAGCCCCGGGAACACGCTCCTGCCCTTCACGTCCAGCACCTGGGCGCCGGACGGCACCGTCACCTCGGCCGACGGCCCCACCGCGCGGAGCGTCTCGCCCTCGATGACCAGCGTCGCATCCTCGATGGGCGGGCCACCGTTGCCGTCAATGAGCCGCGCACCCTGGAGCACCACCACGGCTCCCTCGCCACCGCGCACCGCCTCCGGCACGTTTCGCGCGCACGCGAGCACGCCGAGGAATGAAACGAGCCACCAGGACTTCCAGCCGGCGTGCGGCGTCGACCAGGACACGAGGACCTCCCTGCTGCGAGGAGAGAAGGAGCACCACCCGAGCCAGGGGTAGCGCGCCCCACGCCCCGGAGGACACGGAATGAATCCCATGTCCCCCGGAGCGTTCAGCCAACGACATCGCCTCGCCGTGCCCGGAACGCCCCCGTGTGAAAACCAGCGCCGGCCCCCGCGCGCCACGCGTTCGCGCCTTGACGGGTGGGGCCACGCCACGTCATCCACCTCCCCCTCCACCGAAGTCACAGGAGCCCCCATGACCCAGATGACCTACCGCCGCCTCGGACGCTCCGGCCTCACCGTCTCCACGGTGGGCCTGGGCTGCAACAACTTCGGCCTGCGCATCGACGCGCAGGGCACGCGCGCCGTCGTGGACGCGGCGCTGGACGCCGGCATCACCTTGTTCGACACGTCGGACTCCTACGGCACGTCGGAGGAGCTGCTGGGCGAGGCGCTGGGCAAGCGCCGGGGCGACGTCATCCTCGCCACCAAGTTCGGCAGCGACCTGAAGGGAGACAACGGCGCGGACTGGGGCGCGCGCGGCTCGCGCCGCTACATCCGCCGCGCCATCGAGCGCTCCCTGCGGCGGCTGCGCACGGACTGGATCGACCTGTACCAGCTGCACTGGCCCGACCCGGCGACGCCGCTCGAGGAGACGCTGAGCGCGCTCACCGAGCTCGTGCGCGAGGGCAAGGTCCGCTACATCGGCTCGTCGAACCTCAAGGGCTGGCAGGTAACGGAAGCCGAGTGGCTCTCCCGCACGCGCGGGATGGAGCGCTTCATCAGCGCCCAGAACGAGTACAGCCTCATCGGCCGCGGCGTGGAGGAGGACCTGGTCCCCGCGCTGCAGGAGCACGGCATCGGCCTGCTCCCCTACTTCCCGCTCGCCAGCGGCCTGCTCACCGGCAAGTACCAGCGCGGCGCGAAGGCGGGCGAGAACACCCGCGTGAAGCAGTGGAACATGGGCGGCCTGCTCGCCGACAAGGTCTTCGACGCCATCGAGAAGCTGGAGACCTTCGCGAAGGAGCGCTCCCTCTCCCTGCTCGACGTGGCCATGGGGGGACTGGCGGCCCGGCCCACCGTGGCCTCCGTCATCGCCGGCGCCACCTCCGCCGAGCAGGTGCGCGCCAACGCCAAGGCCGGCCTGTGGACGCCCAAGCCCGAGGACGCCGCCGCGCTCGAGGCGCTCCTGCCCAAGGGCCGCGGCATCAGCGTCAACGACGTGCTGCGCGGCGAATAGCCGCCGCTACAGCTTGATGACCTCGGTGCCCCGGCGCGGCAGGCTCACCCGGAACTCGGTGTAGGGGCTGGAGCCCGACTCCACCTCCACCGCGCCGTGGTGGGCCTGGATGATCTGCTGGACGATGTAGAGCCCCAGCCCCAGACCGCCGGTGCGCCCTCGTCGCTGGGCGCCGCCCCGGAACGGGTCGAACAGGTGCGGCTGGAGGTCCAGCGGAATGACGCCCAGGTTCCTCACCGAGAAGCGCACCGCATCCACGTCCGTCCCGTCCAGCCGCAGCTGCACCGGCTCGCTCGCGTCGCCGTGCTGGAGCGCGTTGCCGATGAGGTTCGACGCCACCTGCGCGAGCCGGTCCGAGTCCCAGTCCCCCACCAGGTCTCCCTGCTGGGACACCTCGATGGCGGGCCGCGTCGACGCCGACTGGTGCTCCTGCACCATGCGCAGCACCAGCGCGCCGAAGTCCGTCTCCCCACGTCGGAGCGGGATGCCCCCGGCGAGCCGCGCCCGCGCCAGGTCCAGCACGTCCTCGATCATGCGCCCCATGCGCTTGCCGCTCGACAGCATCCGGCCCGCGGTCTTCCGGACGCGCTCGTCCTCCGAGCGCCGCTGGAGCAGGTCCGCCGCCGTGAGCATGGCGCTCAAGGGGTTGCGCAAATCGTGGCCCAGCACCGCGGTGAACATCTCGTTGAGCCGCAGCGTCTCGGTCAGCTCGTCGAGCTGGCGGGCCAGCTGCTGCTTCTGCCGGTGGAGCTGGAAGAACACCTCCGCCTTGTTGCGCAGCACCAGCGGCTCCAGCGGCTTGTAGAGGAAGTCCACCGCGCCCGTGTCGTAGCCCTTGAAGAGGCGCCGCTTGTCGGTGGAGCCCGCCGTCACGAAGATGATGGGGATGTGCCGCGTGCGCGCCATGCCGCGCATCAGCTCCGCCAGCTCGAAGCCATCCATCTCCGGCATCTGCACGTCGAGGAACGCCAGCGCCACGTCGTCGTGCTCCAGCAGCAGCTCCAGCGCCTCGGCGCCCGAGCGCGCCTGGAGGACCTCCACGTCGTCGCGCTTGAGCAGCGCGTCCAGCGCGATGAGGTTCTCCTCCAGGTCATCCACGAGCAGGCACTTCACCGCGGGCGACGACTCCATGTGTTCCTTCCTGGGAGCAATCACCGGTCACCCCTTCTGGAAGATGCGGTCGTCCCGGGACACCACCGAGAACGCCGACTCGTGTTGGGAGAAGCGAATGGACTCGCGGGCACCCAGGCCCAGGAAGCCCTTGCGGCACAGGGAGTCCTTGAACAGCCCCAGCGCGCGCTCCTGCAGCTCGCGGTCGAAGTAGATGAGCACATTGCGACACGACAGGAACTGGACCTCGGCGAACACGCTGTCGGTCGCGAGGCTGTGGTCCGAGAAGACGACATGCTTCTTGAGCGAGCGGTCGAACACGGCGTTGCCGTACGCCGCCGTGTAGTAGTCCGACAGGGAGCTTCGCGCGCCGGACGCCACGTGGTTCTGGGTGAAGGTGGCGATGCGGTCCACCGGATACACCCCCGCCTCCGCCTTCTGGAGCGCGCCGGGGTTGATGTCCGTCGCGTAGATGAGCGTGCGCTCCAACAGGCCCTCCTCTTTCAGCAGGATGGCCAGCGAGTAGACCTCCTCGCCGGTGGAGCAGCCCGCGACCCACAGCTTCAGCGACGGATAGGTCCGCAGCATCGGCACCACGGACTCGCGCACCGCGCGGAAGTACGAGGGGTCGCGGAACATCTCGCTCACCTGCACGGTGAGGTAGTCCAGCAGCGCCGGGAAGACGAGCGGCTCGTGCAGCAGCCGATCCTGGAGCTGGGAGAGCGTCTTGCAGCCGAAGTTCTCCGCCGCGAGCACCAGCCGGCGCTGCAGCGACACGGTGGCGTAGCGACGGAAGTCGTAGTGGTACTTCAGATAGATGGCATCGAGCAGGAGCCTCAGCTCGATGTCCTGGGCCATGGAGTCCATGCGCGGAAGCAGGCCCGGCCTAGGCCTTGGGCATCCAGACGCGGATGAGCGACAGCAGCTTCTCCACGTCCAGCGGCTTGGCGATGTAGTCGTTCGCGCCCGCCGCCAGGCACTTCTCCTGGTCGTCGCGCATGGCCTTCGCCGTGAGCGCGATGATGGGCAGCTTCTGCCACTCGGCGCGCTTGCGGATCTCGCGCATCGCGGTGATGCCATCCATCTCCGGCATCATGATGTCCATCAGCACCAGGTCCACGCCCTGCGTCGTCTGCGCCAGGCTGTCCGCCAGCCGCTCCAGGGCCTCGCGGCCGTTGCGGGCGATCTCCACCTTCGCGCCCCGGGGCTCCAGCACGCTGGAGAGCGCGAAGATGTTCCGCACGTCGTCCTCCACCACCAGGATGCGCCGTCCGTCCAGCGCCGCCTCCCTGTCGCGGGCGACCTGGAGCATCCGCTGCCGGTCCGGCGGCAGCTTCGACTCCACCTGGTGCAGGAACAGCGTCACCTCGTCCACCAGCCGCTCGGGCGAGCGCGCGCCCTTGATGATGATGGACTTGGAGTAGCGGCGCAGGCGCTGCTCCTCCTCGCGGGTGAGCGAGCGGCCCGTGTAGACGATGACGGGCGGGAACGACACGGTCTCCAGCTCCGCCATCTGCTCGAGCAGCTCGTAGCCGCTCAGGTCCGGCAGGTTCAGGTCCATCACCATGCAGCCGAAGGTGTTCTGCTGGAGCCGCTCCAGCGCCTCCGCCGCGGTGGCGACGCTGTCGATGCGCACGTCCTCGCTCTCCAGCAGCTTCTCGATGCTCTCGCGCTGGCGGGCGTCGTCCTCCACCACCAGCACGCGCTGCACGCCCGGCGACAGGCGCGTCTCCAGCTTGCGCACCGCCTCCATGAGCTGCTCGCGCTTGACGGGCTTGAGCGCGTAGCCCACCGCGCCGCGCTCCAGCGCCTCGCGCGAGGCGTCCGTGACGGAGATGACGTGCACGGGGATGTGCCGCGTCCTCGGGTCGCGCTTGAGCTGGTCCAGCACCATCAACCCGGACTGGTCCGGCAGGTTCATGTCCAGGAGGATGGCGCTCGGCTGGTATGCGACGGC
Organism: Myxococcus sp. XM-1-1-1; assembly: GCF_020037095.1. Lineage (NCBI taxonomy): Bacteria > Pseudomonadati > Myxococcota > Myxococcia > Myxococcales > Myxococcaceae > Myxococcus > Myxococcus sp. XM-1-1-1. Next base: position 200,391 of record NZ_JAIQDH010000006.1, on the reverse strand, counting down.
CGCGTCGAAGGCCGCTCCGCCCCGGTCCGTGGCGACGCACAGGAAGCCCAGCTCCCGGGACAGGTCCCTCAGAATCTCCGCGAAGCGCACGTCGTCCTCGACCACCAGGATGAGGCGCGCGCCGGGCGTGTGCCGCTCGCGGTCATCCTCGATGGGCGCGCTCAGCCCCGAGACGCCGTCCGTCTCCGACGGGGCCGGCAGCTGGGCCACCGCGTTGGCCACCCACTGCGTGGACGAGGGCTCGGCGGAAGCCTCGGGCCTGGCGCCCGTGCCCGACGTGGCGAGCACCACCGGCACCGTGACGGTGAAGGTGCTCCCCCGCCCCGCCTCGCTCACCACCGTGACGTCGCCGCCCAACAGCCGCGCCAGGTCCCTGGAGATGGACAGCCCCAGCCCCGAGCCGCCGTACTTGCGGTGCGTGCTGCCGTCAGCCTGTCGGAAGGCCTCGAAGATGAGGCCCTGCAGGTGCGCGGGGATGCCGATGCCGGTGTCGCTCACCGCGAACGACACCTGCCCCGGCCCCGCTGGCGACACGCGCAGCGACACCTCGCCCCGCTCGGTGAACTTCAGCGCGTTGGCGAGCAGGTTGCGCACCACCTGCCCCAGCCGCTGCGGGTCCGTCTCCAGCGACTCGGCGCACCCGGGGTCCACGCGCGTGGAGAAGCCAATCTTCTTCTCCTGGGCCAGCACCTGGAACGAGCGCCCCAGCCCCTCCACGAAGCGCGGCAGGCTGAAGACCTCGGGCACCACCTCCACCTTGCCCGCCTCGATTCTCGACAGGTCCAGGATGTCGTTGATGAGCGCGAGCAAATCATTGCCCGCGGAGCTGATGGTCTGCGCGAACTTCACCTGCTCCTCGGTGAGGTTGCCCGTCTTGTTGTCCGCCAGCAGCTTGGCCAGGATGAGCGAGCTGTTGAGCGGCGTGCGCAGCTCGTGGCTCATGTTCGCCAGGAACTCGGACTTGTAGCGGCTGGTGCGCTCCAGCTCCGTGGCCTTCTGCGTCAGCTCCGCCTGCGCCTTCGTGAGCGAGTCGCGCTGGCGCTCCAACAGGCGCGTCTGCGTCTCCAGCTGCACGTTGGTCTGCTCCAGCTCCGCCTGCTGCTGCTCCAGCCGGCCCTGCGAGTCGCGCAGCACGCGGCTCTGCTCCTCGATCTCCTCGTTGGACGCGCGCAGCTCCTCCTGCTGGGCCTGCAGCTCCTCGGACTGACGCCGCGTCTCCTCCAGCAGCTGCTCCAGGCGCGTGCGGTCATTGGCCGAGCGCACCGCCATGGCGATGGGCTCCGCCACCCGCTGGAGCAGCTCCAGGTCCGAGGGGTGCACCGCGTGCAGGAAGCCCAGCTCCACCACCGCGTTCACCTTGCCGTCCACCTGCGTGGGGAACACCACCAGGTGCCTCGGCCGCCCCTGCCCCAGGCTCGAGTTGATGGGCAGGTAGCCCTCCGGGACGTCCTTCACGTGGAAGGTGCGGTTCTCCTTCAGCGCCTGCCCCGCCAGGCCCTCGCCGGGGCGCAGCCGCGAGTCCCCTGCTGGGAAGGAGGCGGGCAGCGCGTAGCCCGCGAAGCGGTGGAAGTGGTCCAGCCCGTCCGCCAGGTAGATGGCGCCCACGTGCGCGTCCAGGTACGTGGCCAGGAACTGGAGCACCTGGTCGCCCAGCTGCTCCAGCCCCGGCCCCCCTTGCATCCGCGCGGCCAGCAGCGTCTGCCCCTGCTGCATCCAGCCCTGGATGGAGCGGGCGCGGTAGTCGCGGGACGTCATGTACGCGGAGATGCCCATCAGGGACAGCAGCACCGCGGCGCCCAGCCAGCTGATGACCAGCGACAGCGTCGCCGAGGCCTGGAACGCCGTCGTGCGGTCCGCGAGCAGCCGCCGCTCCTCGTTCTCCATCTGGTCCACGAGGACGCGGATGCGGTTCATCAGCTCGATGCCCTCGTTCGAGCGCACGCGCACGAGGGCTATCTCCCCCTGCCCACCCGTCTTCAAATCAATGGTGGCCTGCAGCTCGGCCAGCTTCGCCTCGACGAGCGGCCTCAAGGCGTCCACCCGCTGCACCTGCGCGGCGTTGTCGGACACGCTCTCGCGGATGCCCACGAGCTGCTCGGAGACGGCGCGGCTGGCGCTGGTGTAGGGCTCCAGGTACGTGCGGTCCCCCGTGAGCAGGAAGCCGCGCTGGCCCGTCTCCGCGTCCTTCAGCGTGGACAGGAGCGTCTTCATCCGCTCGACCACTTCCATCGTGTGGCGCACCAGCGCCGCCGCGTCCGCGTGGGACTCGAGCGAGCGGTACGACAGGATGGCGATGACGAAGATGGCGAGTGCCGCGACGATGAAGCCCGCCAGGGTGGCGGTGGGCAGCAGCGGGCCGAAGCGCGTGGCCCTCGAGCGCGAGCCGTCCGGGGCAGGCGGAGTCACGACTCACGCCCTCCACGCGAGGAGGACTGTCCCTCCTGGGAAACCATCCGACGGACCCGAGGTCCGCGCACACAGCACGGGAGAACACCTGTCATGGGAGAGCGCGTCCGGCAGCGGGGGACCACACGCGGAAGCCTCCCGTAACATGGCTCCGACGACGGCCCGCACCTCCGCCTCGCGCACGATGTCGGCTTTCGTACGTTGAGCGCGGACCTCGACCCGGAGTGCCGCCCTTTCGATGCTCGCGGTCCCGGTCCGCATCAGGGATCTCCCGCATCCGGACGGCTGGAATAGGCTGCGGGCATGCCGACGGACCTCACCCGCCTCCGAGTCTCGGGCTTCCGCTCCCTGCGGGAGGTCGAGCTGCGCCCAGGCGCCATCTGTGTCCTGGTGGACACCGAGGGGACGGCGACGCGCGACTTCGTCCACCTGTTCGAGCTGCTGCGGGCCCTGGCCGAGGGACAGCTCCAGCGGCACCTGAGGGAGGCAGGCGGCTCACCGGCCGCGCCCGGGGGGGAGTCCATCCGGTTGCAGCTGGGCCTGCGGACGGACGACTACGGCGTCGAGCTGCGGCGGACGGGCACGGACACGTGGCGGGTGTGCTGGGAGCTGGCGGACCTGCTCGTCGGGTTGTCCGCGCTGCTGGTGGACCCGGACCTGGACGCGCCTCGCGAGGAGTCCTCGCTGGCGGAGCTGGCCCCCCAGGAGCCGTCGAGAGATCCCCCCGCGGGCACGAGCACCGACGACCTGGAGCGCTGGTACGTGGGCAACGTCCTGGAGAGCGTGCTGTGGGAGATGCGGTGCTTCCTGCGGGGGGTGCGAGTGGAGGGCCGGACGCCCCAGGACGTGGGGACGCTGGTGCTCTTCCAGGCCCCCGACGCGGACCCGCCGCCCGCCGCCATCTGGGACACCGTCCAGCGCGTGCGAGAGACCTCGCGCCATGCCCAGGTGCTGCTGTGCACGGCGTCGGAGTCGCTGGCCGAGGCGTTCGACCCCCGGGAGGTCCTCCGCGTGACGACGCATGACGGGAGCTCGCGGCTCGAGCTCCCCCCGGACGCCTCGCCCAGGCCCCGGTGAGGCTCACGGCGCGAAGCGCCACACCCGCACGGCCACGTCACCACCGCCCGTGGCGATGAGGTCCTCCGCGGAGCGCCACGACACGGCGGCGACGCCCCTCTCGTGGAAGCCGATGACTTCGGCGGGGCTCTCGAACCGGGCCGTGTCCCAGACCAGGACCTGTCCAGCCAGGGTCCCTCCCACGAAGCGGCGCCCGTCCGGACTCCACGTGAGCGACAGCGGCCAGACGGAGGTGGTCGCCGACATGACGAGGCTGCCCGTGGCGACCTCGCGCACGAACAGGCCGACGTTGTTGCCCAACACGAGCCGCGTCCCATCCGGGCTCAGCGCCGCGGCGCGGAACAGGTCCGCGCCATGCGCCGGGACGGTCGACACCTCGCGGGTGGTGGGGTTCCAGATGGACCAGCCCACGTCCACGAAGGTGGCGACCAGCTGGCCCTGGGGCGTCCACTGCAGCGACAGGACTCGCCGCTCGCCCTCCGGGAAGCGGAACACCTCCGCGCCCGTGCCGACACGGAAGACGCGGATGACACCCCGCTCGGTGGGCAGACCCGGCGAGCTCGCCGCCGTGGCCAGCAGGGTTCCATCCGGGCTCAGGCCGACGTGGTCGATGGCCAGCGTCGCCGGTGACTGGGTGATGGGGAGCTGCGCGAGCGTCCCGTCCGCCGCGTTCCAGAGATGCACGAGGCCGTCATCGCCTCCCGACGCCAGTCGCGTTCCATCCGCGCTCCAGGCGAGCGCCCGCACCCGCTTCCCGCCGGGGCGGGTGAGCGTCCGCAACCACTCACCGCCGGGCCCCCACAGCTGGACCTTTCCCTCGCCCCCGCTGGACGCGAGCATCGCGCCCGTCGGACTCCACGCCACATTCTCCACCGACAGGTCGTGCGCGAGCAGCTCGCTTCGGACCACCGTCGCCTTGTCCAGCTCCAGGGTGAAGACATCGAGGACCGACGTGGGCAGGTCATCCACCACCGCGAAGCGAGGCTCGGTGGGATGGAAGCTCAGCGCGTCGTAGCCCGTGGCGGTGCCCGTCGGCGGCGTCTGGCTGGCATCCACGAGCACGGCGCCCGTGGCCGCGTCCAGCACGAACAGCTTGCGCATCGGGTCGCCCACCGCGAGCCAGCGCCCGTTCGCGCTCCAGTCCACCAGCGTCGCCCGGCTCCAGTCGCCCTTGTACGTGGACTCCAGGAGGTGGCCCGCGGTGAGGTAGACCCGGACCTCGCCCTCGAAGCCCACCGCGAAGCGCGTCCCGTCCGGACTCCACGCGAAGCCGCCGGGGATCTCCAAGAGCTCCTCGAGCGTCCGCGTCCCCACGCCGTGGAACTCCACCCACTGCGAGAAGGCGCCGCCCCACCGGCCCGCCTCCATCGCGAGCCGCGAGCCGTCCGGGCTCCACGTCAGCGCACGCACGCGGTCCACCGCCGTCAGGGGCGCGCCCTCGCGCTCACCGGTGGCGGCGTCCCAGACATGGACCTCCTTGCTCGCGTTCGTCGCCGTGGCCAGGCGCGCGCCATCCGGGCTCCACGCGAGCGCCTCCACGGCCCCGCCCTGGACGGCCCACGTGCGCAGCGTGGCGCCCGTCACTGCGTCCAGCAGGACCACGCGGCCCGTCGACAGCCCCGCGGCCAGCGTGTTGCCCTCCGGCTTCCACGCGAGCCCGACGAAGCGCGCGTCGGCCGGCGCGAAGATCATCCGCGTCACCGCGCCGCTCCGCGCGTCCCAGATGCGCAGCGGCCCGCCGCTCGAGGTCCCCTCCAACGCGGTGAGCCGCGTCCCGTCGGGGCTCCACTGCGGCGACCCGGGCAGGCGCGCGCCCGAGCGCTGCCAGGACAGCGTCGCGTCGGTCTCCGGCGCGAAGAGCGCGGTCACGAAGCGGTCGCCGTCGATGACCACCTCGCAGCTTCGCGCCGCGCCCTGGCAGGGTTTCATCTCCAGCAGGCGCCACCCCTCGGCGGGCTCGGCCTCCACCGTCATGCGCGTCCCGGTGGCGAAGCGCGCGTCACACGCCTCCGAGCAGTCGATTCCCACCGGAGTGCTCGTCACGCGCCCCTTCCCCACGACGCGGACCCGCAGCTCCCAGGTGCCCGCCGGCGAGGCGTCCCGGACGGTCAGCGCCACCGCGGCAGACCACTCGCCCGCGGTGCCATGGGCGTCCACCGCGCGGCAGCGGACCTGGAACGTCCCTTCCCGCTCGAAGGTCGCGACCACGCCGGACGTCGTGCCGCTCGGGACCTCCGGAGAGGTGACCAGGCTCGTCGTACCGCCCCAGTCGAAGACATACGTCACGGCGTCGCCATCCGGGTCGGACGCGGTGCAGTGCATGGGCGTCGGCGCGCCGGGCTCCACCACCACCGTGTCGAGCTGGAGCCGGGCCACCCCGGGGGCACGGGAGGGATTGGGGGTGGGCGGCTGTCCACCGGAGGAACAGGCGCCGAGCCACGAGACCAGCAGCAGCACGACGCACAGGGACACGGGACGAGAAGTCATGGGCTCTCACTCGCGCGTCCCGGCCCCCCAGATGCGCGTTGCGCCCATCCCTAATCCCAGACCCCGCCCTTGTCAAAGCCTGTCGTCCCGGCGGCGGGGACTGGATTGCCCCCCGCGGCTACGTTTGCGCGGCCTTGCGCTCCGAATAGAGGGCCCACTCCTCCTTCACCGCCCTGGCGAAGTTCGGGCGCTCGCGCAGCCTCGCCACGTAGGCGCTCAGCGCGGGCCACTTCTTCAGGTCCAGCGGCGTGGCGCCACACCAGTTGAGGACGACGAAGAGATAGGCATCCGCCACGCTGAAGGCGTCGAGGAGGAACTCGCGACCCGACAGGTGCTGCTCCACGACGTCGAGCCTCGCGGGCGCCTTCGCCAGCGCATACTCCTTCACGGCGTTCGGTGAGTGCAGGTCGAACACGGGCGCGAACACCACCTTGTGCAGCTCCGTGGCGATGAAGGACAGCCAGCGGTGGAGCTGCTCCCGGCCCTGCGGGTCCACCGGGGCCAGCTTCGCCTCCGGCCAGCGGTGGGCGATGTACTGGAGGATGGCGGTGCTCTCGAAGAGCAGCGCCCCATCCTCCTTGCGCAGCGCCGGGACGAGCGCCAGCGGATGGACCTCGCGATAGTCCTGTCCCTCCGCGGTCTGCTTCGTCTTGCGGTCCACCGGGATGAAGCGGACGTCCGCGCCGGCCTCGTAGAGGGAGATCCGGGTCGCGAGCGAGCAGGACATCGGCAGGAAATACAGCTGCATGGGCATACCTCCACGAGGCGGGGCTGGATGCCCCTCGGGAACGCCCGCGACTCTGCCCCTCCCCACCCTATGCGTCCAACGCATCCTTGGCATAGGCTCGATGCATGGATGACATCGCTCCGCCTCCGAGCACCCGCCTGGACATCAAGGACCTGCGGGTGGTGATGGCGCTGGCCTCGGCCGGCACGACGGCGCAGGCCGCGTCCCTGCTCCACCTCACCCAGCCCGCCGTCAGCCGCGCCCTGCTCTCCGCGGAGGACAAGCTGGGGGCCTCCCTGTTCGACCGCACGCCGCGCGGGCTGGTGCTCACGGACGCGGGGCGCCGGCTCGTCGCCGGGGCCGGCAAGCTGCTGGTCGAGCTGGGAGAGCTGGAGCGCGAGGTGCGCACCCCCGCCACGCCGCCCGTCCGCCTGCGGCTGGTGTGCGAGTGCTACACGGCCTATCACTGGCTGCCGTCCCTGCTGATGGAGCTGCGCCGCTCCATCCCCCGGCTCACGGTGGACCTGGCGGTGGAGCACACGCTGTCCCCGCTCCCCGCGCTCGAGGCGGGCGACATCGACGTGGCGCTGCTCACCAACTCCCCGCTGCGCCGCTCCTCCACCTTCGAGGTGCGCCCGCTCTTCCACGACGAGCTGGTCTTCGTGGTCGCGCCGTCCCATCCCCTGGCGGCGCGAAAGACGTTCACCGCCGAGGACCTGAAGGCCCACACCCTGCTGACGTCGCACACCCCCAGGGCGCAGGACGTCTGGTTCGTGAACCAGATCTTCGGCCGGGAGCGCCCGCGCCTGCGCGTCGAGCGCATCCCGCTCACGGAGGCCCTGCTGGACCTGGCGCGGGCGGGGCTCGGTGTCGCGGTGCTGTCGGAGTGGATCGTCGCGCCCCACCTCGCGCGCGGCGACCTGGTCCTGCGGCGGCTGGACACCGGGCCACTGGAGCGGCCGTGGCGCATCGCCTGGCGGAGGGAGGCGGGGGACGCCGCCGCGCGCCTCGGGAAGGCGCTGCTCGGGCTGGCCCCCCAACGGGTCGCGGAGCTGGACGTGTCACTCCAGCGTGGGTGACGGCGCGTTCACCGGCTCGGGCGGCGTGAAGGCCGGACGGGTGATGAGCTGGTCGATGGACGGCCGCGCGCGACGCTCGAAGGGCGGCAGCTTCACCGCGCGCCCCGTGCGCGCCGACTCCTGGAGCGCGACGACCACCCGCACGTCCGCCAGCCCCTCCCAGCCCGACGGCTCCGGCTCGCGCCCCTCCAGGATGCACCGCGAGAAGTAGAGCAGCTCCGGCGCGAACTGGTCCTGGTCCGCGAAGCTCCGCTCCTTTGTCTTCCCATCCACGGTGAGGAAGTGCTTGCGCTCGGTGCCGTAGCCGAAGCCCGGCTCCACGCGCAGATCCCCCTTGGAGCCGACCACGCGGTAGGTGGAGACCTCCGACGCGGCGTGGCTGATGGCGAACTGCGCCAGCCGCCCGCCGGAGAAGCGCAGCAGCGCGAGCGCCGTGCCGTCCACGCCCTCGAAGCGCGCGTCCGGGTCCTCCTGCGTGAAGCAGACGACTTCCGTGGGCTCGGCGCCGAAGAGGTAGCGCGCGGCGTTGATGGGATAGGGCCCCTCGTCGAGCAGCGCCCCGCCGCCCACCTCCTGGCGCGTGCGGATGTCCCCCGGCCGCGCCTGCTGCGTCATCACCGCGGCGAAGAGCGACGGCTCGCCCAGCGTGCCCGCGCGCAGCAACTCGATGGCGCGCAGGTTCGCCTCCTCGAAGTGGAGCCGGTAGGCAATCATCAGCCGGACGTCGTGCTCGTCCGCGACGCGAATCATCGCCTCGCAGTCCTCCACCGTCGTCGCCATCGGCTTCTCGCACAGCACGTGCACGCCCACCCGCGCGGCGCGCTCGGTGAACTCGCGGTGCATCGTGTTGGGCAGGACGATGTAGGCGGCGTCCACGCGCGCGTCGCGGCACACCTGCTCGAAGTCCTCGTAGCCGGCGCACTCCACGCCGTACTGCTTCTTCAAGGCCGCGCGCTTCTCCCGGTCCGAGGAGAAGATGGCCACCAGCTCCGAGTTGTCCTTCGCGTTCTGGAACGCCGGGAGGATGGCCACCTGGGCCAGGTTGCCCGCTCCCACCACCGCATACCGGATTCGCCGCTCACCTTGTCGGGCCATGGACACACGTCCTCCTCTGCGCGTCACGCTGGGCGCCCGAGCCGTGCGTCACAACCCCCGCAGGCACGGCGGCGGGCCCGCACGCGTGCAGGGCGAGCGACAGGGTTCGAGGAAACGAACCGCGCTGCCCAGGTGCGCGCCTCCGCGTCTGGGAGAAGGAGGCACCCGGCGCATGCCTGGAGGCTCGTCCGTCCCGGCGGGCGGGCACGGGCGGGCCTGCCCGCGTTCCCTTCGAGGCACACGGCAGGCTCCCCTGCCCTCCGGGCCATCCGTACCGTTGGCGGGTACCGAAAGCGACGGAGGACGAAGTCCATGAGCGAGCAAACCCAGGCCAGGGCCGCGGTCGTCTGGAAGAAGGGCGGTCCCTTCCAACTCGAGGACGTCACCATCGACGCGCCCCAGGCCGACGAGGTGCTCGTCCGGATGGTCGCCACCGGCATGTGTCACACGGACATGATCGTCCGGGACCAGTACTACCCGGTGCCCCTGCCCGCGGTGCTCGGCCACGAGGGCGCGGGCATCGTCGAGCGCGTGGGCAGCCGGGTGACCAAGGTGGTGCCGGGCGACCACGTCGTCATGGCCTTCACCTTCTGCGGCAAGTGCGACCTGTGCCAGTCCGGGCACCCGGCCTACTGCCGCGAGTTCTTCGCGCGCAACATGGGCGGCGGGCGCATCGACGGCTCCACCGCCACGCAGAAGGAGGGCAAGCCGCTGCACGACCACTTCTTCGGTCAGTCCTCCTTCGGCACGCTGGCCATCGCCACCGAGCGAAACATCGTCAAGGTGCGCAAGGACGTGCCGCTGGAGCTGCTCGGACCGCTCGGCTGCGGCATCTCCACCGGCGCGGGCGCGGTGCTCAACTCGATGAAGGTCACCGCGGGGAGTTCGTTCGCGGCGTTCGGCTCCGGCGCGGTGGGCCTCTCCGCCATCATGGCCGCGAGGCTCGCGGGCGCCACCACCCTCATCGCCGTGGACACCAGGCCCCACCGGCTCAAGCTCGCGCTGGAGCTGGGCGCCACGCACGCGGTGAACGGCCAGGACGAGGACGCGGTGGAGTTCATCCGCCGCGTCACCGGCGGCAAGGGCGTGGACTTCACGCTCGAGTCCACCGGCCACCCCAAGGTGCTGCGGCAGGCCGTGGACGCGCTCGACATCCTGGGCACGTGCGGCGTCGTGGGCGCGCCCCCCATGGGCACCACCGCGAGCTTCGACGTGAATGACCTGATGGTGCCCGGCAAGAGCATCCGGGGCATCGTCGAGGGCGACAGCGTGCCGGACGTCTTCATCCCCCAGCTCATCGACCTCTACTCGCAGGGCAGGTTCCCGTTCGACAAGCTGGTGAAGTTCTACCCGCTGACGCAGATCAACGAGGCGGCCAAGGACTCCGAGAAGGGCGACACGCTCAAGCCCGTCATCCGGATGACGCAGTCGAACTGAGACCCCGAAGGAGAGTCCATGACGGAGCCATCGATTGCCGTCACCGGTTGCACGGGCAAGCTGGGCGGGCGCGTCGCGCGACAGCTCGCCGAGAAGGGCGTCCCCCAGCGGCTCATCGTCCGCGACGAGAAGCGCGCCCCCCACCTGCCCGGCGCCGAGGTGCGCGTCGCGACGTATCAGGACCGGGCCGCGCTCTCCCGGGCGCTGGAGGGCATCAAGACGGTGCTCTTCGTGTCCGCGAAGGAGGCCCCCACGCGGCTCGATGAGCACTTCGCCTTCATCGAGACCGCGGCCTCGGTGGGCGTGCAGACGCTCGTCTACACGTCGTTCCAGGGCGCGGCCCCCCACGCGACGTTCACCTTCGCCAGGGACCACTGGGCCACCGAGCAGAAGCTCCGCGAGCAGCGCTTCGCGTCGGTGGTCCTGCGCGACAGCCTCTACCTGGACTTCCTGCCGATGCTGGCCGGTGAGGACGGCATCATCCGGGGACCCGCGGGCAACGGGCGCGTCGCCGCCGTCGCCCAGTCGGACATCGCCGACGTCGCCACCGCCGTGCTGCTCCATCCGGAGCCGCATCGGGGACAGACGCTCACGCTGACGGGCCCCGCGGCGCTGGGCTTCGACGACATCGCCCAGGTGCTCACGCGGAGGCTCGGCAGGCCCATCCGCTACTACGCCGAGAGCATCGACGAGGCCTACCGCTCGCGCGCCCACTACGGCGCGCCCCAGTGGCAGGTGGACGCGTGGGTCAGCACCTATACGGCCATCGCCTCCGGGGAGATGTCCACCGTCACCTCCGACGTCGAGCGTGTCACGGGCCACCCTCCCCTGGGGCTCGAGGACCTGCCGCTGTCGCCCCCGTGAGCGTGCGTCGGGACGCACCGCGGCACGGAGGGAGGCGGTCGCGACCCACGCGGGAAAAGTGACGAAGGCCCGTAGGATGGCCGCATGAACGCATGGCTTCGTCGCGCGGCGGTTCCGGGTGTCGTCACGCTCCTGCTTACCACGGCCTGTGGAGATCCTCGGGAGGCCCGGGGGGAATGTCGAGGAACCCTCCAGGGAGAACAGGTGGACTGGCCCATCGACGGCGAGTACTCGCGCCTGACGCGAGACCGCTTCGGGGTCATCGACCCGTTGTTGTTCATCAGCTACCTGCCCGACGGGCAGGCGACGCTCTCCGACTTCGGCGTGGACATCGAGCTCGTGGATGGCGCGGCGTTCGACAGGGGCGACGCCCCTCGCACCGCGCAGCTCGTCAACACCGGCGCTGCCCTGGCCCCCGAGGAGGGCTCCGGGGTGAAGCGCTGGCGCCCCACGCGCTCGGACTCGGGGGGCAGCGGCACGGGCTACCCGGAGCGCTCGGGGGTCCCCGCGAGCGGCACGTTGACGGTGGAGGTGCTGGCGGATGATCACGCCGAGGGCCACTTCGTCTATCGCTATGCGAGTGGAGACGAGCTGAAGTGCACCTTCGACATCCCCACGCCCGCGGCCGCCGGGAGCGTCTGGGATGGCGCGGGCGACGGCGATGACGATGACGACGACTGAGCCACCGTGAAGCTCAGCCCGCGGGGAACCACCACGACAGCTTGAGCGCGAAGGTGTGTCCCCCCGGGCTCAGCAGCGCGTCGCCCAGCGCCTTGGGCGCCAGCGCGTTGCCCCCGAGCGAATCCGCGGAGCGGTCCTGCTGCCACACCGCGTAGAGCGTGCTGCCCGGGCGCCACTCCCAGCGCAGCACCACGTTGCTGCGGAAGGAGCGGACGTTGAAGTCCTGGTTGGCTAATTGGAAGCCGCTCGCGCCGTCCGTCACGTCCCAGTCCCCGCCCTCGCCTCGAGACAGCGACGTGCCGTCCTGGCCGTACCTGCGCAGCTGACGTCCGCGCGCGCGGGCCAGCTCGCCGGGCGCGCTGAAGACGCCGCTGGACGCGAACGGCTCCGCGTAGGCCTCCAGGCTCAGGTCCGGGGTGATGAAGAGGTTGGCGCGGAAGCGCAGCGCCAGCTCGCGGCGTCGCACCGCGCCGAAGACGTAGCGCCGCGCATACGTCTCCTCGCGGCCGCCGTCCAGCGTGGCCATGTACTGACGGGCCTCCGTGTACAGCGAGCCCACGGGCTCCACCGACAGGCGCAGGTTGCGCAGGGGCTGCACGGTGACGGTGCCCGTCAAGGTTCCACCGCCGCTGCCGTCCTCGTATGTCCACGCCAGCGCGTCCACCTCCCACAGGTTCGTCCCGGAGGCGTTGTTGTTCAGGAGCAGGTTCGCCTCCAGTCCCTGGGGCGTCTGCATCAGCGGACCGCCGCGCGTCAGCTGGTCCGAGAACGCGCGGGGGTAGTAGGTGACGAGCAGGCTGGCCTCCCAGAAGTTGGGGAAGGTCACCTCGCCGTTGAGCATGAACTGGTTCACGGTGCGCGTGCCGCCGTGGTTCCAGTTGCCGTACGTCAGGAGGCCCACCTTGTAGCCGCGCAGGAACGTGCCGGGGTTCGTCTCGCGGTAGTACAGCCCCAGGTTCAGGTCCACGTCGTCCGTGGTGCTCAGCCGGCCCAGCTCGTTGAGCTCGAAGCCCGGGGACTCCACGCCCACGCTGCCGTTCCACAGCCAGTGCTCGCCGCTCTGGCGCACCACCTTCGCGCCCACGGTGTAGCCCGACATCGAGCGCGCCTCCGGATCCAACCGGACGTAGGTCTGGTCCGGCCGCTGGAAGTAGCGCGCGCTGGAGCGCTGCAGCCGGCTGATGGCCGCCGGGTCGCCTCGCACCAGGCTGCCGCCCGCGAATCCGGAGACGATGTACTCGCCGTCGCGCAGCCGCAGCCGGAAGTCCGCGCCGCCCGTGTACGCCTCGCGCGCCAGCTCCCCCGTGCGCCCCTCGCCCTCGCCGATGTCTCGGTGGACGGTGGTGAGCGTGGCGCCCACCGTCGAGCCCCTGCCCAGCTCCTGCTGCGCGCGCAGCACGCCGAAGCCCGTGCGCGAGTCCACCTTCACGCGCCCCTGCTCCTGGGTCGCGAAGTCGTACGTGTCCGCGTAGCCCTCGCCCGTGAGGGCTCCCAGCACGCCCAGCGACAGCCCCGACGACAGGCGCCCGGTGAGCTTCGCCGCGCCCCAGATGGGCGTCGCCCGCGAGGGCTCCACGTAGTCCGCGCTGGCGCGCAGCCGCGGCGCCGCGCCGATGCGCCGCGAGTAGAAGTACGCGGGCCCGTTGTTGTTCGTGTTGTTGTTGTTGAACAGCTGGCTGCCCTCGGTGAAGAAGGGCCGCCGCTCGTCGACCACCACCTCGAAGTCCGTGAGGTTGACCTGGGCCGGGTCCGCGTCGATCTGCCCGAAGTCCGGGTTCACCGTCACGTCCAGGTTCAGGTTGGGCCCCAGCCCCACCTTGCCGTCCACGCCCACGCGCGCCGAGTACGCGCGCCGGTCCTCGAAGGGCGTGCCCTCGCGCGGGTTGGCGCCCGAGTCCAGGCGCCAGTCCCCCGTCACGTACGGCAGCAGCTCGACGCGACGCGATGGCGCCACGCCGCGCAGGCCCGACAGCTCGCCGAAGCGCGAGGACCAGCCGGTGATGTCGCGCGGCACCACCACCCAGAAGTCGTCCTCGTTGCGACGCGGGATGACGCGCTGGATGTTGAGGCCCCACACCTGCTCGTCGGCCGCGTCGAAGCGCAGCTGCGAGAAGGGGATGCGCAGCTCCGCCACCCACCCGTCCGCCGTCCGCGTGGTGCGCGCCTCCCACACCGGGTTGAAGGACAGGTCGACGACGTACTCGTGGTCATCCGGGTGGTACCAGTCCACCCGCACCCCGGCCGCGGTGACGGCGAAGCTGTAGGCCGTGCGCCTGTCGCGGTACGTGTCCAGGGAGATGATGAGCCGCTCGGCCGAGCCGCTCTCGTCCCGCCGGGTCATCACCGTCTCGATGTCCTCCGGGCCCAGGCTGGACATGCGCGCGCCCACGTAGAGCGCGTCCGCGTCGTACACGAAGGCGACCTCGGTCTTCACCGAGGCGGGCATGCCCTGCACGGGCTCCTTCTGGAGGAAGTCGCTGGTGAAGGCGGCGCTGCTCCACGCGTCGTCATCCAGCACGCCGTCCAGCGAGGGCCCCTTGTCCACCCGGCTCGCCTGGAGGCGGCGCCCCTCCACCTCCACCGTGGGCACCTGCGCGAGGACGGACGGCCCCCACGCCAGCAGCAGGAGGACGAGCCAGCCTGGTGCCCGGCCCACGCGTGCACCGCGCCTGTCGACGAGGGCCTCCACGCGTCCGCTCACTCCACGCTGACGGCCGCGCGAGGGGGCTCCACCCGGGGAGCGGCGCGCAGCGCGGTGACGGCCCGGGCCAGTCGGGTGCCCGCCACCAGCGCCGCCACCATCAGGATGACGCCCGCCAGCCCCGTGATCCGCCGCGTGTCCACCAGGTCGATGAGGTAGCCCGCGCTGCTGGCGCCCAGCAGCAGGCACGCGGTGCTCACGGAGCGGAAGACGCCCATCACCCGGCCCAGCAGCCCCAGCTCCACGTGCGTCTGCATCAGCGGCCCCAGGCCCACGTTGAGCAGCACGTTGCCCAGGCCGATGAACACCATGCCGCCCATCGCCACCGCGAGCGTCGGCGCCACCGCCATCAGCAGCACGCCCAGGCCACACACGCCCAGCCCCAGCCCCGGCAGCCACTCCAGCCGGAGCCGCCGGTGAAGGCTCCCCGCCACGGCGAAGCCCGCGAACATGGACACGCCCAAGGTCGTGCCCAGCCACGCCAGCCGCTCCTCGGGCAGCCCCAGCTCCCGCGTCACCAGGTAGAGCTGCACCACCTCGATGAGCCCCGAGGCCGCCATCGCCAGCGCGCCCAGCCCCAGCAGGCTGCGCACGAACACGCTGCCCCGGACGTACGCGAGCCCCTCCTTCGCCTCGCGCAGCACGGACGTGCCTTGCGCGGACGGCACGCTCACGCAGCGCGCGCGGATGGCCAGGTTGATGCACATGGCCACCAGGAAGGACGCCGAGTCGAGCGCGAAGCTCACCCACGGCCCCAGCACGAAGTAGATGCCCGTGCCCAGCGCCATGCCGAGAATCATGATGGCGCTCGTCGTGGCCTGCCTGAGCGAGCTGGCCGCCACCAGGTCCTCGCGTGGCACCGTGGAGCGGATCAACGCCACCCGCGCCGGGTCATACAGCTGCTCCACCGCGCTGGAGCAGAAGGCCACCGCGTACGCCAGCGGCAGGCTCTGCTTCGCCACCGCCACCAGCTGCAACAGGCTCAGCACGCACCGTGCGGCGTCACAGAACACCATGACGCTGCGCCGCTCCCACCGGTCCGCCAGCGTCCCCGCCGTCAGCCCCAAGAGGAGCGCGGGCGCCGTCGTCGCCACGGTGATGGCCGCCGTGGCCACGGGGGACTCGCCCCCCGTGACGGAGAAGACCCAGAACAAAAGCGCCATGTTGCGCAGCCAGTCCCCGAGCCCGGAGACCAGCTGGCCACACCAGATGAGCGCGAAGTCACGATGTCTCAGGACCGCGAAGATGGGAGCCCCCTGCCGCTCAGCTGTCGCGCTCGGAGCGCATCTCGCCCATCGCCACCACCACCCGACGCGCCCCCGCGAAGGGCGTCCGGCCATGGGTCACGAGCATGTTGTCCAGCAGCATCACGTCCCCCGCCTGCCAGGGGAAGGCGAACGTCGTCTTCAGGAACGCCTCGCGCACCTCCTCCAGGTCCGCGTCCCGGATGGGCGTGCCATCCCCGTACAGGCTGTTGCGCGGCAGGTCCTCCTCCTTGAAGACCATCCGCATCGCCGCGCTCACCTTCGGCCCCAGATTGGATACGTGGAAAAGATGCGCCTGGTTGAACCAGACATCCTCTCCGGTGAGGGGGTGCTTCATGACCGCAGGGCGCACCGAGCGGGTCCGCAAGCGGTTTCCGCCCAACCACTCCGCCTGCATTCCCACACGCTCACAGTACGCGTCCACCTGGGCCCGGTCCTCGGTCTGAAAGACTTTCTGCCAGGGGAGGTCAACGCCCGTGCCGTAATTTCTCACATACATCACCCGGTTCCGGGTGAAGCGCTCACGCACTTCGGGTGAGAGACATTCCAGGACGGCCCGGCTGTCTGCGATGGGTGTGGCGCCACCCTCCAGAGAAGGTTGTACGCAGTGAAAGAACAACTTCATCGGCCAGGCCGACGCGTACGACATTTCATTGTGTTGCGGAATGGTTTCGTTCGCGGGGTACTCGGTGGATGTGTACACCTTGCCACTGACTTCCGTACGTGGCGTGGAACGCTCCTGATACTCGGCCAGGGACGGCTGGATACACTCCGCGAAGCGCTCGAACGCCTCCACGCCCGGCACACGAAAGCCGCGAAAGAGCATGGCCGGCCGCTGTGAGAGCAGGTGCCTCAGCGCCTCTGCGTGAGCCCGTCCCCACTCGACCAGGTCCACGCCCTCCCGCTCGGGGCCGAGCGCCAGCAGACACGGCGGTGCCCCTGGCAGCGCACGCTGCGACACGTCCGACAGTACTCGCAGATCCAACGGCTTCTCCTACTCCACCAGAGCCCTCGGCTCCGCGCGGACATGGACCCTGTGTGACACACCCTCATGCCGGGCGTGCTTCACGGACCCCTCTTGACTTCCACGCATTACCACTTAAAAGATTTGAATTCGATAAGCAACAGTCACCGGGATTGAGATGGACAGACAACGAGTCGAGCCGCGCGTGCGCCGTTGTGGGTCCCCACTCCGCGAATAAATCAGACAGGGGCATTCGCTTGCCTTCCGCCAGCAATCAGCACCGGTCCCCCTCGGGCCGGCCTCATTCCCGTTGTGTCACATCCGGCCAGCGGCGCTTCTGGTTCCTGGACCAGTTGGAGCGCCACAATCCCTTCCACAATCAGCTGGTCTCGCTGGAACTTCACGGGGTGGTTGAACCGTCCGAGCTGGCGCGACGTCTCGCGGCCTTGACCCTGCGACACGACATCCTGCGCGCGCGATTCACGGCGCACGAAGGACAGCCGTTGCAACAGATACAGCTGGAGCAGCCTCCGGCGTTCCGCCGGGTGGACCACCAGGGTCTCCCGCCCACCGAGCGCGAGGCCCGGGAGGCGGCGCTCGCGAGCGAGGAGGCGTTGCATCCGTTCGACCTGGAGACCGGGCCGCTGCTCCGCGCGACGCTGGTGAAGCGGGACGCGGCGGCGCACCTGTTGCTTTTGTCATTCCATCAGATGGTCTGCGACGCGGGCTCGGTGCCGGTGCTGGTGGATTCGCTGGCGGCGGTGCTCAGCGGGCGCGACGACGTGGCGGGGCCGTACGTGGAGGTCGCCGAGCGGCAGCAGCAGTGGCTGCGCTCGGCGGAGGCGAAGCAGCAGGTGGAGGCGTGGCGCGTGGCGCTGGACGGCGCGCCCCAGGTGCTCGCGCTCCCCACGGACCAGGCGCGGCCGACGGTGCAGACGTACAACAGCGCGACCGGGCGCCAGGGCGTGCCGCTGGAGCTGACGCGCCGGCTGGAGGCGCTCGCCCGGGCGGAGGGCGCGGACCTCTTCGACGTACTGCTCGCGGCGCTCCAGGCGGTGCTGTATCGCTACACCGGCCAGGAGGACCTGTGCATCGGCACGCCGTCGAGCCTGCGTGAGCCGTCCGAGCGCGGCGTGCTGGGCTGGTTCGGGAACATGCTCGTGCTGCGCGGTCACCCGCGGGCCGCCACGTCGTTCCGCGAGCAGGTGTCCCAGGCGCGCCGGACGCACCAGTGGGCGCTCGCGCACGCGGCCGTGCCGTTCGAGCACCTGGTGGAGACGCTCCAGGTGGAGCGGAGCCTGGTCTACACGCCCTACTTCCAGGTGACGCTGGAGCTGGAGTCCGCCCCGCCCCCGTCGTTCGAGACGCCGGGCGTGAGCGTGCGGCAGCTCCCGCTGGAGAAGCGCTTCGCGCGGTATGACCTGTCGCTGACGGTGAAGCCTGGACCGGCGGGGCTGGAGCTGGCCTTCACCTACAACGCGGACCTGTTCCACGCGGACACCGTGCGCGGGCTGCAGGGCCACCTGCTCAACGTGCTGCGACACGCGGTGGAGGCGCCGGAGACCCGGCTGGGTGAGCTGTCGCTGTTGTCCGCGGAGGAGCTGGAGCGGACGCTCCGGACGTGGAACGAGACGACGGCGGCCTACCCGCGCGAGCGGCTCATCCACGAGCACATCGCCGAGCAGGCCCGCCTGCGGCCCGACGCGGTGGCCGTCACGCATGGCGAGGGGCGCCTCACGTATGGCGAGCTGGAGCGCCGCTCGAACCAGATGGCCCACGCGCTGAGGGCGCGGGGCCTGGGGCCGGGGCGGCTCGCGGGCATCTGCGTGGAGCGCTCGCTGGAGATGCTCGTCGGGCTGCTCGGCATCCTGAAGGCCGGCGGCGCGTACCTGCCGCTGGACCCGACGTATCCCCGGGAGCGGCTGCGCTACATGCTGCGCGACTCGGGCGCCGCGCTGCTGGTGACGCAGGAGCGGCTCGTGGAGCGGCTGCCGTCCCAGGACGTGCCCGTGCTGGTGCTGGAGCAGCAGGCCCTGGACGCGCTCAGCGCCGAGCCGCCCCTGGTGCGCATGACGTCCGAGCAGCCGGCGTACGTCATCTACACCTCCGGCTCGACGGGCAAGCCCAAGGGCGTGCTGCTGTCGCACCGGGGGCTGGTCAACCACGTCACCTCGCTCCAGGGGACGTACCAGCTCACCGCGGAGGACCGCATCCTCCAGTGCACGTCCATCAGCTTCGACATCTCGCTGGAGGAGATCTTCCCCACGCTGGCCACGGGCGCCACGCTGGTGCTGCTGCCCTTCGAGCGCCTGCCGTCCGTCGCCGAGTTCCTGCGCATGGTGGAGCACGAGCGTCTGACCGTGCTGAACGTGCCCACGGCGTACTGGCACGAGTGGGTCACCGACGCGACGCTCCGACAGGCCCAGCCTCCGCCGGACGTGCGGCTGGTCATCGTGGGCGGAGAGCGCGCGGCGCCGGAGCAGCTCGCCGCGTGGCGCGCGCTCACGGGGGAGCGGCTCGGGTGGTTCAACGCCTATGGCCCCACCGAGGCCACCATCACCTCCACGCTCTTCGCGCTGCCGCCCGGCGCCCCCACGCCCGGCGCGCACCTGGGCATCCCCATCGGCCGGCCCATCGCCAACACGCGGGTGTACCTGCTGGACGCGAACGGACGCCCCGTGCCCGTGGGCGTGCCGGGTGAGCTCTACATCGGCGGCGATGGCCTGGCGCACGGCTACCTGGGCCGACCGGAGCTGACCGCCGAGCGCTTCGTGCCGGACGCGTTCAGCGGCGAGCCGGGCGCGCGCCTGTACCGCACCGGTGACCTGGCCAGCCAGTCGCCGGACGGGCAGCTGCGCTTCCTCGGGCGCGTGGACCACCAGGTGAAGGTGCGCGGCTTCCGCATCGAGCTGGGGGAGCTGGAGGCGCACCTAATGGAGCACCCCGCGGTGCGCGACGCGGTGGCGGTGGCGCGCGAGGACTCGCCGGGGCAGCCCCGGCTGGTGGCCTACGTGGTGCCCTCGCCCCCGGGCGAGGCGTGGGGTGACGCCATCGACGAGCAGGAGCTCAACGACGAGCAGATCTCCCAGTGGCAGACGCTCTACGACGACGCCTACCACCGCGCCGCCGACGAGGAGGACGGCGAGTTCAACACCGCGAGCTGGAACAGCAGCTACACGGGCCAGCCCATCACGGCCGAGGAGATGCGCGAGTTCGTGGACCACTCGGTCCAGCGCATCCTGGACCTGAAGCCCCGGCGGGTGCTGGAGATTGGCTGCGGCACGGGCCTGTTGCTGGTGCGAATCGCGCCGCACTGCGAGCACTTCACCGGCGCGGACTTCGCGCAGGGCGCGCTCAAGGGCCTGCAGCGCTTCGTGGACAAGATGTCGCCGAAGCTCGGCTCGGTGGCGCTCCTGCACCGGGGCGCCGAGGACTTCACGGGCATCGAGCCCGGCTCACACGACACGGTGGTCATCAACTCCGTGCTCCAGCACTTCCCCACGGTGGACTACCTGGTGAAGGTGCTCGAGGGCGCGGTGGCCACGGTGGGCGAGCGGGGCCGCGTCTTCGTGGGCGACGTGCGCAGCCTGTCGCTGCTGGAGTCCTTCGCGCTCTCCGTGGAGCTGTTCCGGGCGCGGGACACGCTGCCGCTGGAGCAGCTGTCCCAGGCCGTCCGGCGGCGCGTGTCGCTGGACAACGAGCTGGTGGTGGACCCGGCGTTCTTCCTCGCGCTGCGCGCCCACCTGCCCCGCATCCAGCGGGTGGACCTGTGGCCCAAGCGCGGCCAGCACCACAACGAGCTCACGTGCTTCCGCTATGACGTCGTGCTGCACGTCGGCGACGCGGCCGAGGCCGTGGACCCGTACGCGGGCACGGTGCTCGACTGGAAGCGCGACGGGCTCAGCATGGCGAAGCTGCGTCGGAGGCTCGAGACGGAGCGGCCCGAGCAGCTCGCGGTGACGCGCATCCCCAACGCGCGCCTCACGGAGGTGCGGCGGGCCCGCGAAATCCTGGAGCGCGACGAGCGGCCCTCGACGGTGGGAGAGCTGCGCGCCGAACTGCGCAGCCAGCCCGAGCCCGACTGCGTCAACCCGGAGGAGCTCTGGGCCCTGGAGGCGGAGCTCCCCTACGCCGTCAGCCTGCACTGGTCCGGCGGCGAGGAGGACGGCGCCTTCGAGCTGCGGCTCCTGCGGAGGGGCGCGGTGGCGCCGCCGCTCACGCCGTCCACCGAGCGGGCCTTCGTGGCGAAGCCGTGGCGCGCGTACACGAACCAGCCGCTGCAGGCGGCGCTGACGCGGCAGCTGGTGCCGCTGCTCCAGGAGCACCTCAAGCAGCGGGTGCCCGAGTACATGGTCCCCTCGGCCATCCTCAGCCTGGATGTCCTGCCGCGCACGCCCAACGGCAAGGTGGACCGCAAGGCGCTCCCCGCCCCCAGCCAGGCGACCCTCGCGCGGCAGGTCGAAGCGGAGGCGGCGCGGACGCCGGTGGAGGAGCTGCTGGCCGGCATCTGGGCGGAGGTGCTCGGAGGCAACGCCTTCGGACTCCACGACAACTTCTTCGAGCTGGGTGGCCACTCGCTGCTCGCCACGCAGGTCATCTCGCGCGTGGGCCGGGCCTTCGGGGTGGAGCTGCCCCTGCACGCGCTGTTCGAGACGCCCACGCTTCGCGGGCTCGCGGAGAAGGTCACCCAGGAGCTGAGGACCCGGCGGGGCGTGAGCATCCCCCCCGTTCGCGCGGCGGCCCGGGGCGACACCGTCCCCGCGTCCTCCGCGCAAGCACGGCTGTGGTTCACGCAGCGGATGGACCCGACGGGGGTCTCCTACAACACGCCGTTCGCCCTGGAGCTGAAGGGGCGGCTGGACGTCCCCGCGCTGGAGAAGAGCCTCCAGGCGCTGGCGCGACGCCACGAGGCGCTGCGCACCACCTTCCGCGAGGTCGACGAGGCGCTGGTCCAGGTCATCCACGCGTTCGAGCCTAAGCCCCTGCCCGTGGTGGACCTGGGCGGGCTGCCCGAGTCCGAGCAGGAGCAGCGGCGCCAGGAGACGCTGGACGCGAACATCCGGACGCCGTTCGACCTGGAGCACGGCCCGCTGCTGCGTCAGGTGCTCATCCGCATGGGCGAGGAGGACCACCTGCTGCTGCTGACCCTGCACCACATCGTCTCCGACGGTTGGTCCATGGGCGTGGTCGTCCAGGAGCTGGGCCGGCTGTACGCGGCCTTCCGGGATGGGCTGGAGTCACCACTGGAGGAGCTGACGCTCCAGTACGCGGACTATGCCCTGTGGCAGCGGCAGTGGCTCCAGGGAGAGACGCTGGAGCGGGGGCTGACGTACTGGAAGCAGCAGCTCGGCTCGTCGTCGGGCGAGCTGGTGATGCCCACGGACCGCCCGCGTGCCTCGGCGACGCACCACCGCTCCGCCATCCAGCGGGCCCGGGTGAGCGCGGCGCTGGTCGCACAGCTCGACGCCCTGTGCCGTCGTGAGGGCGTCACCCTGTTCATGACGCTGCTGGCCACCTGGAACATCCTGCTGAGGCGCTACAGCGGACAGGTGGACATCAACGTCGGCACGCCCATCGCGAACCGGCACCGCGCGGAGATCGAGGGGCTGGTCGGCTTCTTCGTCAACTCGCTCGTCCTGCGCACGGACATGTCGGACGCGCCCTCGTTCCGCGCGCTGATGCACCGGGTGCGAGACGCCGCGCTGGAGGCCTACGCGCACCAGGACATCCCCTTCGAGCGCATCGTCGAGGCGGTGAGCCCCGAGCGCCGGTTGGACCAGCATCCGCTGTTCCAGGTGATGTTCGCGCTGCACAACGCGCCGCTCCAGCCGCCGACGTTCGACGAGCTGAGCATGTCGTTCGAGGAGCTGGGCACGGGCACGGCCAAGTTCGAGCTCATCCTCACGACCGAGCAGGACGGGTCGGAGCTGGACCTGGCGCTGGAGTACGACACAGACCTGTACGACGCGGCCACCATCGAGCGCATGCTGGGCCACTACCAGACCCTGCTCGCCTCCGCCGTCCGCGCGCCCGACACCTCCATCACCACGCTCCCGCTCCTCACCGACGCCGAGCGCCAGCAGCTCCTCGTCGACTGGAACGCCACCTCCACCGACTTCCCCCGGCACCAGTCCATCCACCAGCTCTTCTCCGAGCAGGCCCGGGCCACGCCGGAGGCCATCGCGCTCCACTTCGGTGAAGAGGTCCTCACCTACGCCCAGCTGGAGGCGCGCGCCAACCAGCTCGCCTGGCACCTCCAGTCCTTCGGCGTCCGTCCGGACACGCTCGTCGGCCTCTACCTGGAGCGCTCCCCCACGCTCATCACCGCGATGCTCGCGTGCCTCAAGGCGGGAAGTGCCTATCTGCCGCTGGACACGTCCTATCCCCCTGAGCGCCTGGCCTTCATGCTCCAGGACGCACGGGCGCCGCTCCTCGTCACCACCGAGGCCCTCTCCGCCAACCTCCCCGTCCCGAGCGGCGTGCACGTCATCGAGCTCGACTCGGATGAGCGCGCCATCTCGCGGCAGCCCACGCGGGCCCCCGCGACGGAGACGGCCCCGTCGAACCTCGCGTACGCCATCTACACGTCGGGTTCGACGGGTCAGCCCAAGGGCATCGTCGTCCCCCACCTCGGCGTCGTGCGCCTCGTGCGCGACTCCAACTTCGTCCAGCTCTCCGCGGCCGACCGCATCGCGCAGATCTCCAACGCCTCCTTCGACGCCGCCACCTTCGAAATCTGGGGCGCCCTCCTCAACGGCGGCGCGCTCATCGGTGTCCCTCGCGACGTCTCGCTCTCGCCTTCGCTCTTCGCCGAGTACCTGCGTCGCGAGCGCATCTCCGCCCTCTTCATCACCAGCGCCCTCTTCACGCAGATCGTCCACCAGGTCCCCGACGCCTTCGCCACGGTGTCCACCGTCCTCTTCGGCGGGGAGATCGCGGACACGGGGGCCGTGCGCTCCGCCCTCCTCGGCGGGCCTCCCCAGCGGCTCATCAACGCCTACGGCCCCACGGAGAACACCACCTTCAGCACGTGGCACCTCATCTCGCGGGCACCTCCGCCGGGCCACGCGGTGCCCATCGGCATCCCGCTCTCCAACTCCACCGTCTACGTGCTCGACGAGGCGCTCCAGCCCGTGCCCATCGGTGTCCCGGGTGAGCTGTACCTGGGCGGCGAGGGCCTGGCGCGCGGCTACCTCCACCAGCCCGCGCTCACCGCGGAGCGCTTCGTCGCCCATCCCTTCGAGCCCCAGGCCCGGCTCTACAAGTCGGGCGACATCGTGCGCTGGCTGCCGGACGGCCACCTGGAGTTCGTCGGCCGACGCGACCACCAGGTGAAGATTCGCGGCTTCCGCATCGAGCTGGGCGAAATCGAGGCCGCGCTCACGCGGTCCCCGGACATCGACGAGTGCGTTGTCCTGGCGCGCGAGGACAGCCCCGGAGACCGGCGGCTCGTCGCCTACTTCACGTCGTCGCGGGCCCCGGCCGTCCCGGAGCTTCGCGAGCGGCTCAAGGGCTCGCTGCCGGAGTACATGGTCCCGTCCGCCTTCGTCCGCCTGCCGAGCCTGCCCCTCACGCTCAACGGCAAGGTCGACCGGAAGGCGCTCCCCTCACCCGACGGAGTCTCCGCGCCCACCGACAGCTACGTCGCGCCGCGCACGCCCATCGAGGAGCTGCTCGCCAACCTCTGGGCCCACCTGCTCTCGGTCCCCCGTGTCGGCGTCGAGGACAACTTCTTCGACCTGGGCGGGCACTCCCTGCTCGCCACGCAGCTGCTCTCCCGCATCCGCGCGAACTTCGGGAAGGAGCTGCCGCTTCGAGCCCTCTTCCAGAACGCCACGGTGGCGGGACTCGCGCAGCTCTTGTCCTCGCCCATGGAGGACACGGAGACGGGCCCCCTGGTGCCCATCTCGCGCGACCAGGAGCTGGAGGCCTCGTTCGCGCAGCAGCGCCTGTGGCTCGTCGACCAGCTCGAGCCGGGCAGCTCGTTCTACAACGTCCCCATGGTGCTCCGCGTGAAGGGGCCGCTGCAGCCGCGAGTGCTGGAGCAGGGCCTGGATGCGCTCGTGCGCCGCCATGAAGCGCTGCGCTCCACGTTCGAGCACCGGGGTGGACGGCTCCTGGTCCAGGTGGCCGAGGACGCCCCCGGGCACACCCTCCCCCTCGTCGACCTGACCCACGTCCCGGCCGAGGAGCGGGAAGCGCGGGCACGACAGCTCATCGAGACCGAGGGCCAGCGCCCGTTCGACCTCGCCCGCGGCCCGCTGCTGCGCACCCTGCTCGTCCGCCTGGGCGAGACCGAGCACCTGCTGCTGCTGACGGTGCACCACATCATCTCGGATGGATGGTCGCTGACGGTCCTCTTCCAGGAGCTCGGGACCTGCTACGAGGCCTTCGCCGCCCACGAGACGCCGAACCTCCCGCCGCTGACCATCCAGTACGCGGACTTCGCGCACTGGCAGCGCAAGTGGCTGCAGGGCTCGGTCCAGCAGACGCAACTCGACTACTGGAAGAAGCAGCTGGCCGGAGCGCCCTCGCTGCTGGAGCTGCCCACGGACCGTCCTCGCCCCGCCACCCAGCGGCACCGGGGCGCCACGCGGTGGTTCAACCTGGAGGCCCCGCTGGTCGAGGCGCTGCGCAAGCTGAGCCGCCAGGAGGGAACCACGCTGTTCATGACGCTGCTCGCGGCGTGGCAGACCCTGCTGTCCCGCTACAGCGGGCAGGTGGACATCAGCGTCGGTACTCCCTTCGCCAGCCGCAATCGCGCGGAGCTGGAGGGGCTCATCGGCTACTGCATCAACTCGCTGGTCATGCGCACGGACCTGTCTGGTGCGCCGTCGTTCAAGGAGCTGCTGCGCCGCGTGCGCGAGGTGGCGCTGGATGCGTACGCACACCCGGATGTCCCCTTCGAGCAGGTCGTCGAGGCGCTCCAGCCCCAGCGGGACCCGCGCCACACGCCGCTCTTCCAGGTGATGTTCAACCTCCAGAGCATCTCCACGACCCCGCTGTCGATTCGCGGCTGCGAGGTCCACCCCGAGGAGGTCCAGACGGGCGCCGCCAAGTTCGACATGCTGATGGCGCTGGAGGAGACCTCCACCGGCATCGTCGGCGAGTTCGAGTACGACACGGACCTGTTCGACGCGACCACCATCGAGCGCATGCTGGGCCACTTCCAGACCCTGCTCGCCTCCGCCGTCCAACATCCGGGCGTCTCCATCACCGCGCTTCCGCTCCTCACCGACGCCGAGCGCCAGCAGCTCCTCGTCGACTGGAATGCCACCTCCACCGACTTCCCCCGGCACCAGTCCATCCACCAGCTCTTCTCCGAGCAGGCCCGGGCCACGCCGGAGGCCATCGCGCTCCACTTCGGTGAAGAGGTCCTCACCTACGCCCAGCTGGAGGCGCGCGCCAACCAGCTCGCCTGGCACCTCCAGTCCTTCGGCGTCCGTCCGGACACGCTCGTCGGCCTCTACCTGGAGCGCTCCCCCACGCTCATCACCGCGATGCTCGCGTGTCTCAAGGCGGGAAGTGCCTATCTGCCGCTGGACACGTCCTATCCCCCCGAGCGCCTGGCCTTCATGCTCCAGGACGCACGGGCGCCGCTCCTCGTCACCACCGAGGCGCTCTCCGGGAAGTTCCCGGTCCCCGATGGCCTGCACGTCATCGATCTCGACTCCGACGAGCGCGCCATCTCCCGGCAGCCCACGACGGCGCCCACGACGAACAGCGCGCCGTCGAACCTCGCGTACGCCATCTACACGTCGGGCTCGACGGGCCAGCCCAAGGGCATCGTCGTCCCCCACCTCGGCGTCGTGCGCCTCGTCCGCGGCTCCGAGTACATCCAGCTGTCCTCCCAGGACCGCGTCGCCCAGGTCTCCAATGCCTCCTTCGACGCCGCCACCTTCGAAATCTGGGGTGCGTTGCTCAACGGCGGCGCGCTCATCGGTGTCCCTCGCGACGTCTCGCTGTCCCCCTCGCTCTTCGTCGAGTACCTGCGCAACGAGAAGGTCTCCGTCCTCTTCATCACGACCGCGCTGTTCAACCAGCTCGCGAACCAGGTCCCGGGCGCCTTCTCCACGCTGTCCACCGTGCTCTTCGGTGGCGAGAACGTCGACGCCGGCGCGGTCCGCTCCGTCCTCCTCGGCGGTCCCCCCTCCCGCCTGCTCCACGTCTACGGGCCCACGGAGAACACCACCTTCAGCACGTGGCATCTCGTCCCCCGGGCCCCCCTGCCCGTGCACTCGGTGCCCATCGGCGTCCCGCTCTCCAACTCCACCGCCTTCGTGCTCGACGACGCGCTCCAGCCCGTGCCCGTCGGTGTCCCGGGTGAGCTGTACCTGGGTGGCGAAGGCCTGGCGCGCGGCTACCTCCGCCAGCCCGAGCTGACCGCGCAGCGCTTCATCCCGAACCCCTTCGCGACCGGGGGCCGGCTCTACAGGTCGGGCGACATCGTGCGCCGGTTGCCGGATGGCCATCTGGAGTTCGTCGGCCGACGCGACCACCAGGTGAAGCTCCGTGGCTTCCGCATCGAGCTGGGTGAAATCGAAGCCGCCCTGCTCACGCAGCCCTCGGTCGACGCGTGCGTCGTCATCGTCCGCGAGGACGTGCCGGGAGACCGGAGGCTCGTCGCCTACTTCACCTCCACGCAGCCGCCCTCCAGCACGGACCTGCGCGAGAGCCTCAAGCGCTCGCTGCCGGAGTACATGGTCCCGTCGGCCTTCGTCTGTCTCGCGGCCCTGCCGCTGTCCCCCAACGGCAAGGTCGACAAGAAGGCGCTCCCGTCGCCCGACGCGGAGGGCTCGCGGACCGATGACTTCGTCGAGCCCGGCTCTCCGGTGGAGAAGGTCGTGGCGGAGCTGATGGCGGAGATCCTCAACGTCTCACGCCTCGGCGCGCACGATGACTTCTTCACGCTGGGCGGCCACTCCCTGCTCGCCACGCGCTTCATCTCCCTGGTCCAGGAGATCCTCCAGGTCACCGTCCCGCTGCGAGTCCTCTTCGGGAATCCGACGGTCGCGACCTTCTCGGAGGCCCTCCTGAATCCCCCGGCGGACCGGGAGGAGCTGCTTCGCACCGCGGAGCTGGTCCTCTCGCTGTCGTCCCAGCCCGACGAAGCGGCCCTCGACTGAGCGCCGCGCCTCTCTTCGAAGAACGAGACCTTCATCCATGAGCAAGTTTTCGGACCGCATCCTGAACGCCAAGGCCCGGGCGTCGCTCGCCGCGCTCAAGAAGGACGCGCCCGCGCAGCAGGCCATCACGCCGAACACCTCGCGCGGCAATCAGGTCGCGCTGTCCTCCGCGCAGCGTCGGCTCTGGTTCCTCGACCGCCTGGAGCCGGGTCAGGCGCAGTACAACGTGCCGGTCTTCGTGCGCCTCCAGGGGCCGCTGGATGAACGCGCCCTGCGCGCGGCCCTGAACCAGCTGCTGCGCCGCCACGAGTCGCTGCGCACCTGCTTCACCGTCCAGAGGGACGAGCCCCTCCAGCTCATCGCGGAGGAGCTGTCCCTGGACCTCCAGGTCGTCGACCTCGGCGGCCTGTCCGAAGTGGAGCGCGAGCAGCGCCTCCGGGACCTCGCGACGGAGGAGTCTCGCAAGCCGTTCGACCTGAGCCAGGCCCCGCTCGTCCGAGCCACCCTGCTGCGCGTGGCCCCCGAGGACCACGTCCTGCTCCTGGCGATGCATCACATCGTCTCGGACGGCTGGTCGATGTCCGTCTTCTTCTTCGAGCTGGGGGCGCTCTACAGCGCCCTCCGGCTGGGCACCGAGCCCTCCCTTGCTCCCCTCAAGCTCCAGTACGCGGACTTCGCGCTCTGGCACAACGAGTGGCTCCGGAGTGACGCCGTCCGTGAGCAGCTCGAGTACTGGAAGAAGCAGCTCGCCGGAGCGCCGCCGCTGCTGACGCTGCCCACGGACCGCCCGCGCCTGCCAGTGAAGCGCCACCAGGGCGGGGCGGCGCGGTTCTCCATTCCGCTGGATGAGGTGAACGCGCTCAAGAAGCTGGGCCGCGAGGAGCGGACCACGCTCTTCATGACGGTGCTGAGCCTGTTCAACGTCCTGATGAGCCGCTACGCGGGCCAGACGGACGTCTGCGTGGGGACGCCCATCGCCAACCGCAACCGTCCGGAGCTCGAGGGGCTCATCGGCTTCTTCGTCAACACGCTCGTGCTCCGCACGGACCTGTCCGGCGCGCCAACCTTCCGACAGCTCGTCCAGCGCGTGCGCGAGGTCTCGCTCGGCGCCTACGGGCACCAGGACCTGCCCTTCGAGCACGTGGTCGAAGCGCTCCACCCCGAGCGCAACCTGGGCCAGAACCCGCTGTTCCAGGTGATGTTCTCGCTGCAGGAGTCCGCCACCGCGTCCGCGTCGCTCGATGGGCTCACGCTCACCACGCTGCCAGTGGAGACGGGCACATCGAAGTTCGACCTGTTGATGGCGTTGGAGGAGACGCCGTCGGGTCTCACGGGAGAGCTGGAGTACGACACCGACCTGTTCGACGCGGCCACCATCGAGCGGATGCTGGGGCACTTCCGGACCCTGCTCAGCGCCGCCGCGACGCAGCCCGACACCTGCATCACCCAGCTGCCGATGCTCACGGAGGCGGAGCGGCAGCAGCTCGTGGTCGACTGGAACCACACGTCCACCGACTTCCCGCGCCAGCATTGCATCCATGAGCTGTTCTCCGCCCAGGCCTATGCCTCGCCGGATGCCATCGCGGTCCGCTTCGGAGACGAGTCGCTCACCTACGCTCAGTTGGAGGCCCAGGCCAATCAGCTCGCGTGGCACCTCCAGGGCCTCGGTGTCGTCCCCGATACGCTGGTCGGGCTCTACCTGGAGCGCTCGCCGTCGCTCATCGTCGCGATGCTCGCGTGCCTCAAGGCCGGCGGGGCATACCTCCCGCTGGACACGTCGTATCCGGCGGAGCGCCTCTCGCTCATGTTGCGGGACTCTCGCGCGCCCATCCTGCTGACCTCACGCGCGCTCGCGGGAGCGATTCAAGCGCCCGAGGGAGTCCGCGTGCTCGGCTTGGAGGAGCTCGCGCCGACGCTCGTGAAGCTGCCCACGCGCGCGCCCTCGACGCTCACGACGCCCTCGAATCTGGCGTACGCCATCTACACGTCGGGCTCGACGGGCCAGCCCAAGGGCATCCTCGTCCCCCACCTCGGCGTCGTCCGTCTCGTCCGCGACTCCGACTACATCCAGCTGTCCTCCCAGGACCGCGTCGCCCAGGTCTCCAACGCCTCCTTCGACGCCGCCACCTTCGAAATCTGGGGCGCCCTCCTCAACGGCGCGCTCCTCGTCGGCGTCCCCCGCGACGTCTCCCTCTCTCCGCCTCTCTTCGTCCAGCACCTGCGCAACGAGAAGGTCTCCACCCTCTTCCTCACCACCGCCCTCTTCAACCAGCTCGCCCACCACGCGCCCGACGCCTTCTCCTCCCTCTCCACCGTCCTCTTCGGCGGGGAGCTGGTCGACCCTGACGTCGTCCGCGCCGTCCTCCTCCACGGCCCTCCCTCCCGTCTGCTTCACGTCTACGGGCCCACCGAGAACACCACCTTCAGCACCTGGCACCTCATCTCTCAGGCGCCCGCGCCGGGCCACACCGTCCCCATCGGCAGGCCTCTCGCCAACTCCACCGCCTTCGTCCTCGACGGTGCCCTGCAGCCTGTCCCCGTCGGTGTCCCCGGCGAGCTCTACGTCGGCGGTGACGGCCTCGCCCGCGGCTACCTCCACCAGCCCGGACTCACCGCGGAGCGCTTCGTCGCTCACCCCTTCAAGCCCCAGGCTCGCCTCTACAAAACCGGAGACCTCGTCCGCCTCCTCCACGACGGCTCCATCGAGTTCCTCGGCCGCTCCGACTTCCAGGTGAAGATTCGCGGCTTCCGCATCGAGCTGGGCGAAATCGAAGCCGCCCTGCTTCGCCACCCCTCCCTCAACGACTGCGTCGTCCTCGCCCGTGAGGACTCTCCCGGCAACCGTCGCCTCGTCGCCTACTTCTCCTCCTCCTCTCCTCCCTCCTCCGCCGAGCTGCGCGACTTCCTCAAGCGCTCCCTCCCGGAGTACATGCTCCCCTCCGTCTTCGTCTCCCTCCCCTCCTTGCCCCTCTCCCCCAACGGCAAGGTCGACAGGAAGGCGCTTCCCTCTCCCGACGGAGTGGCCGACGCCTCCGACTCCTACGTCGCGCCTCGCTCTCCCCTCGAAGAGCTCCTCGCCAACCTCTGGGCCCAGCTCCTCTCGCTTCCTCGCGTCGGCGTCGACGACAACTTCTTCGACCTGGGCGGCCACTCCCTCCTCGCCACCCAGCTCGTCTCTCGCGTCCGCGAAACCCTCCGCCTCGAGCTTCCTCTCCGCGACCTCTTCGCCAACCCCACCGTCGCCTCCCTCGCCCGCGTCCTCGCCGCCTCTCTCTCCGGCGCCCAGTCTCCCATCCTCCCTTCCCCCAGGGACGCTCGCCTCCCCCTCTCCTTCGCCCAGCAGCGCCTCTGGCTCATCGACCAGCTCCAGCCCGGCAGCGCCGCCTACAACGTCCCTCTCGCCATCCACCTCTCCGGCGAGCTCTCCCTCCCAGCCCTCCAGCGCGCTCTCGACGCCCTCATGGCGCGCCACGAGTCCCT
This sequence comes from Myxococcus sp. XM-1-1-1, assembly GCF_020037095.1. Taxonomy (NCBI): domain Bacteria; kingdom Pseudomonadati; phylum Myxococcota; class Myxococcia; order Myxococcales; family Myxococcaceae; genus Myxococcus; species Myxococcus sp. XM-1-1-1. The sequence goes on along the minus strand of NZ_JAIQDH010000006.1, from coordinate 169,002 downwards.
CCGCACCTCCTTCGCTCTCCACGACGGCCAGCCCTTCCAGCTCATCGCGCCGTCTCTCCCGCTGCCATTGACGTGTGTGGACCTGCGGCAGGTTCCCGTCGACGAGCGTGAGGAGCGACTCACGCAGCTCTCCGAGGAAGCGGCGCGACTGCCGTTCGACCTGAGCCAGGGACCGCTGATTCGAGCCGCCCTGCTTCGCGCGGACGACAGGAAGCACATCTTGCTGCTGACGATGCACCACATCGTCTCGGATGGCTGGTCCATGGAGGTGCTCTTCCGCGAGCTGAACGCGCTCTACACCGCGTTCACCCGTGACGAGCCCTCGCCCCTGTCCGCGCTCCCCATCCAGTACGCGGACTTCGCGGTGTGGCAGCGTCAGTGGCTCCAGGGCGAGCGGCTCGATGCCCAGCTCTCATACTGGAAGGAGCAGCTCGCGGGTGCGCCGCCGTTCCTGCCGCTGCCGACGGACTTCCCGCGTCCCGCCATCCAGACGTTCCGGGGCGCGGTCGCGAGACGCACCCTGCCGCTGTCGTTGCTCGACTCGCTCAAGCGGCTGAGCCGGAAGGAGGGCACCACCCTCTTCATGACGCTGCTCGCGGGCTTCCAGGTGCTCCTGCGCCGCTACAGCGGACAGACGGACATCAGCGTCGGAACACCCATCGCGAACCGCAACCGCGCGGAGCTCGAGGGGCTCATCGGCTTCTTCGTCAACTCGCTGGTGATGCGCACCGACGTGTCCGGTGCGCCATCCTTCCGCGAGCTGCTGCGTCGCGTCCGCGAGGTCGCGCTCGGAGCCTATGCGCACCAGGACGTCCCCTTCGAGCAGGTCGTCGAAGCCCTGCAGCCCGAGCGGGACCCGAGCTACTCACCGCTCTTCCAGGTGATGTTCGCGCTCCAGAGTGGCGTCGAGCAGTCGCCGCCCACATCGGCCTTGTCGATGGAGTCGAGGGAGCTTCGGACGCACACGTCGAAGTTCGACCTCATCGTCGCCACGGTGGAGGGCTCCGAGGGGCTGGACTGCGCGGTCGAGTACAACACCGACCTCTTCACCCCGGACACCATCCACCGGATGCTGGGGCACTTCCAGACGCTGCTCACCGCTGCGGCGGAGCAGCCGGACACCCGCATCACCGGGCTCCCGCTCCTCACGGAGCCCGAGCGGAACAAGGTCCTCCTCGACTGGAACAAGACCTCCACCGAGTTCCCCCGGCACGGCTGCATCCATGAGCTGTTCTCCGTGCAGGCGCGAGCCACACCCCACGCGCTCGCGGTCCGCTTCGGAGACGAGTCGCTCACCTACGCGCAGTTGGAGACCCAGGCCAACCAGCTCGCGTGGCACCTCCAGGGCCTCGGAGTCGTCCCCGATACGCTGGTCGGCATCTACCTGGAGCGCTCGCCGTCACTCATCGTCGCGATGCTCGCGTGCCTCAAGGCCGGCGGGGCATACCTGCCGCTGGACACGTCGTATCCGGTGGATCGCCTCTCGTTCATGCTCCGGGACGCGCGAGCCCCCATCCTCGTCACCACACAGGCGCTCTCCGGCAAGCTCTCCTCCGAGAGTGGGGTCCACGTCGTGGCGATGGACACGCAAGCGGAGGTGCTCGCCCGGCAGCCCCCCCGCGCGCCGCCCACTTCGACACAGCCTTCGCATCTGGCGTACGCCATCTACACGTCGGGCTCGACGGGCCAGCCCAAGGGCATCCTCGTCCCCCACCTCGGCGTCGTCCGTCTCGTCCGCGACTCCGACTACATCCAGCTGTCCTCCCAGGACCGCGTCGCCCAGGTCTCCAACGCCTCCTTCGACGCCGCCACCTTCGAAATCTGGGGCGCCCTCCTCAACGGCGCGCTCCTCGTCGGCGTCCCCCGCGACGTCTCCCTCTCTCCGCCTCTCTTCGTCCAGCACCTGCGCAACGAGAAGGTCTCCACCCTCTTCCTCACCACCGCCCTCTTCAACCAGCTCGCCCACCACGCGCCCGACGCCTTCTCCTCCCTCTCCACCGTCCTCTTCGGCGGGGAGCTGGTCGACCCTGACGTCGTCCGCGCCGTCCTCCTCCACGGCCCTCCCTCCCGTCTGCTTCACGTCTACGGGCCCACCGAGAACACCACCTTCAGCACCTGGCACCTCATCTCTCAGGCGCCCGCGCCGGGCCACACCGTCCCCATCGGCAGGCCTCTCGCCAACTCCACCGCCTTCGTCCTCGACGGTGCCCTGCAGCCTGTCCCCGTCGGTGTCCCCGGCGAGCTCTACGTCGGCGGTGACGGCCTCGCCCGCGGCTACCTCCACCAGCCCGGACTCACCGCGGAGCGCTTCGTCGCTCACCCCTTCAAGCCCCAGGCTCGCCTCTACAAAACCGGAGACCTCGTCCGCCTCCTCCACGACGGCTCCATCGAGTTCCTCGGCCGCTCCGACTTCCAGGTGAAGATTCGCGGCTTCCGCATCGAGCTGGGCGAAATCGAAGCCGCCCTGCTTCGCCACCCCTCCCTCAACGACTGCGTCGTCCTCGCCCGTGAGGACTCTCCCGGCAACCGTCGCCTCGTCGCCTACTTCTCCTCCTCCTCTCCTCCCTCCTCCGCCGAGCTGCGCGACTTCCTCAAGCGCTCCCTCCCGGAGTACATGCTCCCCTCCGTCTTCGTCTCCCTCCCCTCCTTGCCCCTCTCCCCCAACGGCAAGGTCGACAGGAAGGCGCTTCCCTCTCCCGACGGAGTGGCCGACGCCTCCGACTCCTACGTCGCGCCTCGCTCTCCCCTCGAAGAGCTCCTCGCCAACCTCTGGGCCCAGCTCCTCTCGCTTCCTCGCGTCGGCGTCGACGACAACTTCTTCGACCTGGGCGGCCACTCCCTCCTCGCCACCCAGCTCGTCTCTCGCGTCCGCGAAACCCTCCGCCTCGAGCTTCCTCTCCGCGACCTCTTCGCCAACCCCACCGTCGCCTCCCTCGCCCGCGTCCTCGCCGCCTCTCTCTCCGGCGCCCAGTCTCCCATCCTCCCTTCCCCCAGGGACGCTCGCCTCCCCCTCTCCTTCGCCCAGCAGCGCCTCTGGCTCATCGACCAGCTCCAGCCCGGCAGCGCCGCCTACAACGTCCCTCTCGCCATCCACCTCTCCGGCGAGCTCTCCCTCCCAGCCCTCCAGCGCGCTCTCGACGCCCTCATGGCGCGCCACGAGTCCCTCCGCACCTCCTTCGCTCTCCACGACGGCCAGCCCTTCCAGCTCATCGCGCCGTCGCAGTCCCTGCACCTGGCCCTGTTCGACCTCTCCACCCAGCCGAACGCGGATGAGACGGCGCGTGCGCTGGCGGTGGAAGAAGCTCAGCGCCCCTTCAACCTCGCCCAAGGCCCTGTCATCCGCGCGACGCTGCTGCGGACCGCGCCTCAGCGCTACGTGTTGCTGCTGACGATGCACCACATCGTCTCGGATGGCTGGTCCCTGGAGGTGCTCTTCCGCGAGCTGAGCGCGCTCTACACCGCGTTCACCCGTGACGAGCCCTCGCCCCTCGCGCCGATGGCCATCCAGTACGCCGACTTCGCCGTGTGGCAGCACCAGTGGCTGAACGGTGAACGGCTCGATGCTCAGCTCGGGTACTGGAAGGAGCAGCTCACGGGCGCGCCGTCCTTCCTCCCGCTGCCGACAGACTTCCCGCGTCCTCCCTCCCAGTCCTTCCGTGGCGCCGTCGAGAGCATCACGCTGCCGCCCGCGCTCCTCGAATCGCTCGTGCGTCTCAGTCGGAAGGAGGGCACCACCCTCTTCATGACGCTGCTCGCGGGCTTCCAGCTCCTGCTCTCACGCTACTCGGGGCAGGACGACATCAGCGTCGGCACGGCCATCGCGAATCGCCACCGCGCGGAGCTGGAGGGCCTCATCGGCTTCTTCGTCAACTCGCTGGTGATGCGCACGCGCCTGTCCGGCGAGCCCACGTTCCGCGAGCTGCTGCGTCGCGTGCGTGAGGTGTCCCTGGGTGCCTATGCGCACCAGGATGTCCCGTTCGAGCAGGTCGTCGAGGCGCTCCAGGTTCCGAGAGACCCTCGCTACTCGCCGCTCTTCCAGGTCCGCTTCAACCTGCAGGACAGCCCCTATGGCCACCTGAAGATGGCGGGGCTCGACGTGTCGATGCTCGAGACGGAGTGGAACTACACCAAGTTCGACCTCCACCTCTTCATGAGCGAGGCCGCCGAGGGTCTGCAGACCTCCTTCGCGTACAGCACGGACCTCTTCAAGCCGGAGACCATCCGCCGGATGCTCGGCCACCTGGGCCAGCTGTTGGAGAACATCGCGGCCAACCCGGATGTGCCCATCAACTCCGTGTCCATGCTGACGCCGGAGGAGCAGCGGCAGCTCGTCCGGTGGAACACGGCCCCAGCGCTGGAGTCGCCCGCGACGTGCTTCCACGCACGGTTCGAGCAACAGGCCGCCGCCACACCGGACGCCACGGCGCTGGTCTCCGAGGACCGGTCCCTCACCTATCGACAGCTCAACGAGCGCGCGAACCAGCTCGCCGCGCAGCTGCAATCGCTCGGCGTGGGACCGGACCGCGTGGTGGGCCTGTACCTGGAGCGCTCGCTCGACCTGCTCGTGGGCCTGCTCGCCATCCTCAAGGCCGGCGGCGCGTACCTGCCGATGGACCCGGGGCTCCCGCGGGAACGACTCGCGTTCATGATGTCGGACCAGCGCCTGCCCGTGGTGCTCACGCAGGAGTCCCTCCGCGCGTCGATTCCTCCCGGTGAGGCGCACGTCTTCTGCGTCGACTCACAATGGGAGGAGCTTGAAGGACGGCCTCGCGAGAATCCGCCGCTCACCGTCGAGCCGCGGCACCTCGTCTATGTCATCTACACGTCCGGCTCCACGGGTCGGCCCAAGGGCGTGGGCATCACGCACGGCAACCTGAGCCACTACCTGTCGGGCATCGCCCGCGTCCTCGACGTGCCTCCAGGGCTTCGCTACGCCACGGTGTCCACGTTCGCCGCCGACCTGGGGAACACCATGGTCTTCCCGGCGCTCGCCACGGGCGGAGCGCTCCACATCATCTCCGACGAGCGAGCCTCGAACCCCGAGGCCATGGCCGAGTACATGCACTCGCGGAGCATCGACTGCCTGAAGATCGTCCCCTCGCACCTGACGGCGCTGCTCACCGCGTCCCGTCCCGAGCACGTCCTGCCGGGACAGCGGCTCGTCCTGGGCGGCGAGGCGTCGCGATGGGAGCTGATGGAGCAGGTGCAGACCCTGGCTCCGGAGTGCCGGGTCATCAACCACTACGGTCCCACCGAGACGACCATCGGTGTGTTGACCTGGGCGGTGCCACCGCGACTGGCCTCGAAGCCCGCGCCCACCGTGCCGCTCGGCTTCCCCATCGGGCACACCACCACGCACGTCCTCGATGCCCACCGGCAGCACGTTCCCGTCGGTGTACCGGGGGAGCTGTTCATCGGTGGACCGGGTGTGACGCGCGGCTATCTGGGACGGCCCGAGCTCACCGCCGAGCGCTTCGTGAGGTTCGGTGAGGAGCGCGTCTACCGGACGGGAGACGTGGTGCGGCGGCTCCCGGATGGAGCGCTCGAGTTCCTCGGCCGCATCGACCATCAGGTGAAGATTCGCGGCTTCCGCATCGAGCTGGGGGAGATCGAAGCCATCCTCTGCCAGCAGCCCGAGGTGCGTGACGCGGTGGTGCTCGCGCGCGAGGACGACGTGGGCACGAAGCGGCTCGTCGCGTATCTCGTCTCGCCCCCGGGCCAGACGCTCGCGACCGAGCCGCTGCGCGAGCGGCTCGCCCAGCAGATACCGGAGTACATGGTGCCGGCGGTCTTCATGGTGCTGGAGGCGCTGCCCCTCACGCCCAACGGCAAGGTGGACCGCAAGGCGCTGCCCGAGCCCGTGAGCCCCAGCGCTCCGAAGCCTGCGGAGGCACAGGCGCCCCAGTCGCCAACGGAGCTGCTCCTGGCGGACATCTGGAAGCAGGTGCTGCGCGTGGAGCACGTGAGCCCGGCGGACAACTTCTTCAAGCTGGGGGGCGACTCCATCCTGAGCATCATGGTCGTCGCCAAGGCCATCCAGGCCGGGTTGCAGCTCACGCCGCTGGACATCCTGGAGTGCCAGAGCCTCGCGGAGCTCGCCGCGCGCGTGCGCAGCCCCGAAGAGGCCGCTGACGAGCAGACGGTGTCCGGGACCTTGCCGCTCACACCCATCCAGAATCGCTTCTTCGAGCTGTACCCGACGGAGCGGCACCACTGGAACCAGGCGTTCCTGTTCGAGGTGCACCAGCGGCTGTCGCCCGCGCAGATGGAGGAGGCGGTGCGCAAGCTGATGCGGCACCACGACTCGCTGCGCCTGCGCTTCGTGCAGGGCTCCGCGGGGTGGGAGCAGTCCTACGCCGGACCCGACGTGCCGGTGCCGTTCAGCCACCACGACTTGAGCGCGCTGTCCGCGAGCCAGCGGGTCCAGGAGCAGGAACGGCTGTCGACCTCGCTCCAGAAGAGCCTGGACCTGTCCGCGGGGCCGCTCATGCGGGTGGCCTTCTTCGACTGGGGGCGCGAGGAGCCTGGGCGGTTGCTGCTCATCGTCCACCACCTGGCCACGGATGGGATTTCGTGGCGGGTGTTGATGGAGGACCTGCAGACGCTGTGGGAGCAGCTCGGCGCCGGGAAGGCGCTCCAGCTTCCGCCCAAGAGCACGTCGTATCAGGCGTGGGCGCGGAAGCTGTCGGAGTACGCGCAGTCGGACAAGGCGCGGCGGGAGCTGCCCACGTGGACCTCGGAGGTCTACGGCCGGGTGGCGCCGATTCCCCGGGACTTCCCGGAGGGGCGGAACCTCGAGGGCTCGACACGACTGGTGGAGGGTGCGCTGACGCAGGAGGAGACGCGCGTGTTGCTGCACCGGATGCGCGACGTGCACGGCGTCAACGTGGACCACGTGTTGCTCGCGGCGCTGGTGCGTGCGCTGACGGAGTGGACGGGCCGCGCGGCGCATCTGCTCGAGCTGGACAACCACGGCCGCGAGTCGATTCTGGAGGGCGTGGAGCTGTCACGCGCCGTGGGTTGGTTCACGGCGCTGAGCCCCGTGGTGGTGGAGGAGCCCGCGGGAGCCTCCGCGAGCGCGCTGCTCCAGGCGGTGAAGGAGCAGCTCCAGGCGGTGCCCAACCGCGGCGTGGGCTTCGGGGTGTTGCGCTACCTGAGCCGGGACACGGCGGTGCGAGAGCAGCTCGCGCGGCTGCCGAGGACCGAGGTGTGCTTCAACTACCTGGGCCACTTCGACCTGGTGCGCTCGGGCAACGCACCGCTGCGGCCCGCGTCGGAGTCCGTCGGGCCCGAGCGGGCACCGGCTGGCCCGCGCTCGCGCGTCCTGGACATCACGGCCTACGTCTCCGAGGGCACCTTCCACCTCGCGTGGGCCTACAGCGAGAACCTCCATGCGAGGGGCACGCTCGAAAAGCTGTCCTCGGCGTACCTCACGCACCTGAGGGCCCTGCTCGCCACGGCGGGGGCAGCGTAGCCCCGAGGAGGGCCTCGTCACCGGGGCCCTCCAAGACGTCTACTTCGTCGACTCGGTCGCGCCGTCTTCCAGCAGCCGGCCCCACAAGGACGAGTCGTCGACGACCAGGCGTCCCGAGGACAGCTTCACGCTCCGGTCGATCTGCGCCTTGCGGAACTGCCTTGGCGGGATGCTGGGCTGCTTGGGGTCCATGTCGTTGACCACCATCTGCTCCTGCAACCGGATGGCGTCCGCCGCGAAGCTCAGCGCCGCCGTGTAGTCGTAGCGACGCAGCCACCGGCTCGGCAGCGAGCGCGACGCCGTCCGGTTCAGCTGGAAGAGCGCCGGGCTCGCGCACGCCCCCTCCGCCGTCAACACCGGCTCGTTGATGAAGCGGTTGCCCCGCTGCAACAACACCCGCACCGCGCGCTGGCACGCCGTCCCCATCGGCCCCGCGCACCGCTCCCCCTCCGCCACCAGCAGGTCCACGCCCCCCATCCGCTCCAACCGCAACCTCGCGTTCTTCGTCCTCGAGCGCAGCACCCCCAACGCCCGCACCGCCAACCCTCGCGGCGTCGACTCCACCAACGCCACCGGGCCCAGCCCCTCTCCATCCGCGAAGTGACGCGCCACCGCCCACACCAGCCGCAGCTCGGGACGGATCTCGCTCACCACCACGTCCCCCGCCGTCAGCGTCGTCGGAGGCAACATCGCCGCCGTGGAGCCCGCCTCCACGCACTCCCCCGGCGCCGGGTCCTGCCAGAGCACCGGCGTCCCCATGCAGTCCGTCACCGGCGTCGCCACCTGCCACGTCCGCGTGTCGTAACCACTCAGCAGCAACGGATAGAGCACCTCCGCCCGCCACTGGTCTGGCGACAGCGCATGCACCCCCGTGGGCCGCTCCGAGAAACACAACGCCGCCACCGCCGGCGCCGCGCGCACCGGCGCGGTGCTCTTGCACCCCGCCAACGCCAACGCGCACCCCAACACCAACGACTGTGTCTTCCTCATGTCCCTGATGACTCCCGAGCCCGGCGCTTGGACACCACTGAGACCTCCCCATCACCACTCTTGTTCGCCGCGTCACCCACGATGGCGTGGTACGCCTTCGCGAACTCCGGACCGAACAACACCGCGCTCAGCTCGCGCTCCTCCTCCATCAGCGTCCTGAGCCGCTCCTCCAGCCGCTTGAGCTTGCGCGACGCCTGGAACGGCCACAGCCGCGAGAAGAACGAGCCGCCCTTGCCCTCCTCCAGCTCGCCCGGCAACAAGCGCTGGAGCAGGTCCTTCACGCCCTCGCGCATGCCGTTGAGCAAGGCAATCTGGTGGATCATCACATCCACGAACCCGCCCATCAGCTCCTGCACCCGCTCCGCGCTGTCCGGCGCCTTCCAGTCCAACAGGTAGCGCAACACCTCGCGCGTGTTGCGACTCTTGGAGAGCGGCGTCACGTCCCGCGCCAGCATCACCGCCATCTCCTGACCGAACTGGTCATGCCCCTGCCGCAGCTCCACGAACGCGCGGCCGAACGTCTCCAGCACATCCGCCAACCGGTCCAGGAAGCGGTCGATGTCCGCCCCCGACTCCAATCCCTTGCTCCCCGGCAGGTACGAGCGCACGAACTGACCCAACAACTCCCGCGCCATCACATCCAGCCGGTTGCCGCCCCCCGGCGCCGCGGGCACCGGCGTCACCTGGGAGTTGCCCCCGGACGACTGCGGCAGCGCCACCCCCAACGAGCGCGCGAACTGGCCGAACTGCGGCTCGTGCGCCACCCCGGGCAGCCGCCGCTGCAGCTGCGCGACGAGCGACGCCCGGTCCGCCTCCGGCAGCGTCCCCGCCTGACGGACCATGGACTCGTGCAGCGTCTGCCACGCGTTGCGGTACGCGTTGTAGAGCGGCACCAGCTGCTGGATGGAGCTCTGCAAGCCGTTCGAGGACGCGGCGGGCGGCGGCGGCGCCACCACGCGCACGCTGTTGCTCGTCGGCGCGCGGCGGCCCGCGGGCGCCGTCGGAGGCTCGGGGTCCGGGATGGGGATGCCGGAGATGATGGTGCGCTGCCCCGGGTCCTGTCCCTCCAGCTCCTCGTCGAGCGCCGGCACCAGCAGCGTGCGAGGGCTCACCTCCTCCTGACGGCGGGACTGCGAGATCGCCGCGTCGCTCAGGGCCGGCAGCATGGCGGTGGCCACCACCTGCTCGCGCCCCTGCACCGGCGTCGGCTTGAAGCTCATGGGCGTCCCGTCATCGGGGCCCTGCAGCGTGGCCAGCGCGCGGAACTGCGTCATGCGCGACTGCCCATCCCCCGCCGACGCCGCGGCCTCCCGCGACAGGCGCATCTCGATGGTGCCGATGGTGACGCGCGTCTCCTCGCCCACCCGCACCGGGACGTTCTTGTCGATGCGCCGCCCGTCGATGCTCAGCCCGTTCGTCGAGCCCAGGTCCACCACGTGGATGGACTTCTGGTTGAACCGGACCAGCGCATGGAACAACGACACGAACGACTTGGGGATGGAGATGTCGTTGAGCTGGTTGCGACCGATGCGCACGGGCGAGTGCGTGAAGACATACTGCCGCTCCTTCGGCGGCTGCGTCTCCAGGTCCTTGATTCGGATGACGAGGGGCAGCACGGCTCACTCCTATCCCGAAGCGGTGGGGGGAAGCCCCCCCGGGGGGTGTACCTCGCGACAGTTCGTCACGGCCCGGCGGGAGGCATCATCCCTCCCCCAGGTCCGAGATGCACCACCCGACTATCAGCTGTCTGAGAATGCGAGGTCCCAGTCGCCCCCGGCCCCCAGGCCGACCCTCAGGCGGCTCGGGACGCCTCCCGCGGCGAGCCTCTCCAGGACCTCCAACGACAGCCGGGGCATCAACGAGGCACGCAGCACGTGGTCCACGTTGCGAGCCCCCGAGTCGTTGTCCTGGCAGCGCCGGGCGAACTCCTCGTACACCTCCGGGGCGAACTCCGTCTTGACCCGGTGCGACGTGTGCAGCCGGTCCGCCAGGGCCGAAAGTTTCATCTCGGCGATCTGCTTGAGCACGTCCTTGGCGATCGGCAGGAACGGCACCACCGACATGCGCGCCAGGAGCGCCGGCTTGAAGTGCCGGCTGAGGATGGGGCGGATGGTCTCGCTGACCGTGTCCGTGCTCGGCGCCTCCGGGCCCGAGTACAGCTGCATCAGCGCGTCCGTGGCCAGGTTGCTGGTGAGGATGACCACCGTGTTGCGGAAGTCGATGAGCCGCCCCTCGCCGTCGGACAACATGCCCTTGTCGAACACCTGGTAGAAGAGGTTCATCACCTCCAGGTCCGCCTTCTCGCACTCGTCCAGCAGGACGACGGAGTAGGGCCGCTGGCGCACCGCCTCCGTCAGCACGCCGCCCTCGCCGTAGCCCACGTAGCCGGGCGGCGAGCCGATGAGCCGTGACACGGTGTGCTTCTCCTGGAACTCCGACATGTTGATGGTGGTGAGGAAGCGGTCTCCGCCGTAGAGCGAGTCCGCCAGCGCCAGCGCCGTCTCCGTCTTGCCCACGCCGCTGGGCCCCACGAAGAGCAGCACGCCGATGGGCGTGTTGGGGTTGCGGATGCCCGCGTGCGACATGCGCAGCGTCTCCGCCACCGCGCGCAGCGCCGCGTCCTGCCCGCGCACCCGCGAGCGCAGCGTCTCCTCCAGCGAGAGCACCGCCCCCACGGAGCTGCTGCGCAGCTTGCCCACCGGCACCCCCGTCCACCCCGCCACCACGCGCGCCACCACGTCCGGGTCCACCTCCACGTGGATCAGCGGAGACTCGCCCTGCAGCGTCTCCAGCTTCGCGCGCGCCTGGGCCACGTCCGCCTTCAGCTTGGCGGTGTCCGCGTCGGGCTCCGCCGCCTCCAGCGCCGCGCGGGCCTTCTTCACCTCGTCCACCGCCGCCCGCTCCTGCTCCCAGCGGGCCTTCACCGTGGCCACCTGGTCGCGCGTGGCGGAGAGCTTCTCCTCCAGCGTCGGGCCCTCGTCCTCGTCCTTCGACACGTGCCCCGCGGCGCGCTCCCGCTCGCGCACGCCCAGCTCGCGCTCCAGCGCCGCCAGGCGCGACTCCGCCTCCACCAGCTCGTCCGGCCGGGCGCTCTGCTCAATCTTCACGCGCGCCGCCGCCGTGTCGAGCAGGTCCACCGCCTTGTCCGGCAGCTGCCGCCCGGAGATGTAGCGGTGGGACAGCTCCACCGCAGCCACCACCGCCTCGTCGCGGATGGTGATGCCGTGGGACTGCGCATACGTGGGCGTCAGGCCACGCAGCATCAGCACCGCGTCCGCCTCCGACGGCTCGTCCACCTTGATGGGCTGGAAGCGCCGCTCCAGCGCGGCGTCCTTCTCGAAGTACTTCTTGTACTCGGCCCACGTGGTGGCCGCGATGGTGCGCAGCTCGCCGCGCGCCAGCTCGGGCTTGAGCAGGTTCGCCGCGTCGCCGCCGCCCTGCTGGCCGCCCGCGCCGATGAGCGTGTGCGCCTCGTCGATGAACAGGATGATGGGCTTGGGCGAGCCCTTCACCTCGGAGATGACCGCCTTGAGCCGGTTCTCGAACTCACCGCGCACCCCCGCGCCCGCCTGCAGCGCGCCCAGGTCCAACCCGAGCACCTCCAGGTTGCGCATGGACTCCGGCACGTCGCCCGCGACGATGGCGCGCGCCAGCCCCTCCACCAGCGCTGTCTTCCCCACGCCCGGCTCGCCCACGATGATGGGGTTGTTCTTGCGCCGCCGCGCCAGCACGTCGATGACCTGACGAATCTCCCGGTCCCTGCCGAAGATGGGGTCGATCTTCCCGTCGCGCGCCTTCTGCGTGAAGGAGTTGGTGAAGCGCGTGAGCGCCTCCTCGCCCCGGCCCCCTCCCGCCGCGGGCGCCGCCGAGGCCGCGCTGCCCACCTCCGCCGCCTCCTTCGAGCCGCCCACCACCTCGTCGAAGACCTTCTTGAGCGCCTCCACGGAGATGGCGTCCAGCGCCGGATAGGACTCCGCGGAGTAGCGCGAGGAGCGGGCGATCCACTGCCACATCAGCGCGCCCGAGCGCAGCCGCGCCGCGCCGTGCTCCAGCGAGGCCACCAGCCACGCGTCCTCGAACCACTGGAACAGGCTCTCGGAGAACACGGGCCGGCCCGCGTTGCCCGTGCGCAGCTCGCGCAGCGCGTCCTCGATGGAGCCGATGACCTTCGCGCGGTCCACCTGGAAGTGGCGCAACAGCCGCGAGGCCTCGCCGTCCTCGTCCTCCAGGAGCTGGCGCAAGAGGTGCTCGGGGATGATTTCGTAGCAGCGCGCGGTGCTCGCGCGCGACACGGCGGCCTCCAGCATCCGCGTGGCCGAGGGCGTCAGGCGCCGCACGAGGGTCTTGGGTTCAACGCGCATGATTACGCTCCAGGGGTTTGGCTGGCGGCGGGTGGGAACACCGGAAGGACGGCGTCATGACGGCGAAGGCGGCGCGGCGCGCCGGGGGGCGGCCGGCAGTGGCACGGTGCGCAGGCGCAGGCGCGTGTCGCTCCGGCGCTGCCCCAGGTAGCAGTCGTGGCCCAGCCGCGAGGGGGACTGCGTCGCCAGACGGAAGCGCGGCAGCTCCGCCTCGCGCACGCCCAGCACCAGCGAGCAGTCGAGCGGGTCCCTCACGACCAGGTCCACCACCTCGCGCACCACCGGGGACAAGTCCCCCTCAGGCATCAGCCGCCGGTAGACGTCCCCCTCCAGCGGCGCGATGTGGATGTCGAAGCTGCCCGAGCGGTCGAACATCCTGGAGCCGAGCAGCGCGGTGCGGCTCAGGTTCGTGTTCGTCCGCCCCAGCCGCATCCGGTTGTCCGCCTCGATGTCCACCCAGTGGCCGGAGAACTGACGCAGCGACACCTTCGCCTCGCCCAGCACGGGCGCCAGCACGTCCGTCAGCGCCAGCTCCAGCGTGCCCGCCGTGCGCGCGCGGGCGGCGAGCAGCGGAGCCAGGCGCAACAGCTGCGCGGACGACAGCGCGCCCGGGTACGGCCGCTCGTAGGTGTCCAGCCCCGCCAGCGACAACAGCCGCTGGGACCAGACGTCGCTGCCCTCCCGCGTCGTCTCCGCCTGCAGCGAGTAGCGCGACAGCGCCCGGTACAAGAGCGACAGCAGCCGGTGATGGAACAGGTCCAGGAAGTCGCGCCGGCGCGCGGAGTCCGGGTCCTCCTGGGCAATCTCCTCCGGGATGTAGTCCGGCAGCGGCGACACGGCGCCGGTGAGCCCCAGGAACGTGGTCATCACCTCCACCACGTGCGAGGAGCCACCCAGCTCGCCCGACGGGGGCACGACGCGGATGCGGCTGACGTCCCCCGCGCTGAAGGTGAGCGACGGGTCATGCCGGAAGCGGATGGCCTCCTCCACGACGGGCCCCGTGCCGCCCACGGGCACCGCCTCCGACGTCAGCCGCTCCAGCAGCGCCACCAGCGGCCTGAAGGCCCACTGCCCGGGGCGTTCGCTCAAGCGCTGGACGGCCTTCAGCAGATCGTCTGTCGGCCGTTCCGGGGAAGCCACCGGTACTCCAGTCGAGAGGGTTGGAGGCGCAGCACGAGCTCGCTGAAGGAGTTGAGGCTCACGTGCGAGGCGAACAGCTCGTCGAGCACGCAGCCGAAGAGGAACGCGTCCCCCGGGCCCGTGAAGCCCGCCTCGTCCAGCTCCACCGTCACCTGCACGCCTCGCACGGGGGCGCCCTGGAGGAAGCGCGTCAGCGGCTGTCCCCTCACCTCCCGCAGCGCGCCCACGCGCAGCTCGTTGGCGCGCGCGGTGGACTGGTCCGCCGTCGCCTGGAAGTTGTAGAGCGCCAGCATCGACTGCAGCGCGCCGGGCTCCAGCAGCGAGCGCTGGTTGAGGCTCAGGTGGGAGAGCAGCCGCCAGTGCAGCTCCGAGCCCATGGGCGGCCTGGACGGCCGCGTCACCGCGACGATGTTGCGAAAGCGCGCCGTGGTGGGCGACGCCGCGGTGGGCACGCTCAAGTCCCCCACCTGCAGCCGCGAGGGCAGCGAGCGGTTGGTGCACGTCAGCTCGATGGACAGCGTCTCATCCGCCAGCGACGGCGTCGCGTCGCGCGGGCTGCCCAGCGACAGCGAGACGTCCATCGCGTCATCCAGCGGCGACAGGGCATGGTGCAGCCGATAGAAGCGCGACGCGTCGCCCGTGGCGTGCGCGAAGTCGAAGTACGGCCGGTACTGCTGGCGCTCGGTGCGGCCCTGCGGCAGCCCCGTGACGGAGTCCACCGAGTACACCTCCATGTGCCCCGGCTCCACGCCCGAGGCGCGCACCAGGTGCTCGTGGCCCAGGGAGCCGGTGCGCACCGGGTCCGCGGACGCGGCGAAGAGGTTGACCACCGGCGCGCAGTGCAGCCGGAAGACGTCCTTGGGCAGGCGCCCGGGCAGCGTGGGCGGCCGCTCGAACTCGAAGAGCAGCTCCAGCTTCTGGCCGGTCAGCTCGCTGGCCGCCTGCAGCCCCTTCACGTCGATGAAGAGGAACTTCTGCGGCAGCGTGAAGTACTCCTGCAGGAGCCGGTAGCCCTCCGGCACCGTGGCCGGCCAGGGCCACAGCGAGTTGCCCGCCTCCAGGCCCGTGGCGCGGATGCACTCCGGTCCCAGCCGCACGGACGGACCGCCCGCAGGGTTGCGCAGCACCACGCCCTTGCAATGGCGCAAGAGCCACACCAGCAGCATGGACGCCACCGGCAGCTCCGCGTGGAGGAACAGCGACAGGCCCTCCTCCGTGAAGATCTCCGCCCGGCCCTGCTCCACCAGCTGCAGCTGCGCGCGCAGCACGGGCGCCGCGGGCGAGGACTGGTCCAGCGTCGTCTCCGTCAGCGTCAGCGGCAGCAGGTCCACCGCGCGCGTCGTGCGGAAGGTGCAGACGGTGCCGTCCACGGGCTTGGCGCCCACCTCCGTCCCCGCCGCAATCCGGGAGCGGCCGCGCAACAGGCGCGCGTGGGGCGTGAACTCCACCACCGAGCACGCCGGCACCACCCGCAGGTAGTGCGGCAGGAGCAGCTCCGTCAGCCCGTGAATCACCTCCGGCACCGCGCCGTCGATGCGCTCGCGCACGCGCGCCGTCAGGAACGCGAACCCCTCCAGGAGCCGCTCCACGTCCGGGTCGCCACCGCGCTCCACCAGGAGCCCGGCCAGCGCCGGGTTGACGGTGCCGAACGCGCGGCCCATCTCCCGCAGATATGTGAGCTCGCTCTGGTAGTACTTGCTGAACACCGCGACTCCCCCGCCGTACCGGTTCGCTTACCAGACCTCGACCTTGCCTCCCGGCGACATCTGCGTCCGGAAGCGGAGCATCCCCCGCGCGCCCTTGCCCGCGGGCTGCGCGGTGATTTCGAAGCGCAAGAGCAGCGGGTCCACGTCCGGGACGTGGCGCACGCTCACGTGCTGGATGCGCGGCTCGAACTCCAACACCGTCGCGCGGATGGCCGACTGGAGCGTCTGGATGGCCGTGGGGAAGGTGTGCACCAGGTCGGTGAAGTCCATGACTCCAAAGCCCGGTACCGTGGCCGAGCCGCCCTTGCGCGCGTTGAGCAGCACGCGCAGGTGTTGGGCAATGGAGTCAGTCATGTCCTGCTCTCGCTCGGCCGAGCCCGTCCCCACCTCGATTCGCGACAACAACCCGCGTCCCATCCCGTCGCTCCCTCCTGCCTCGCCGCCCTGGCCCGCGCTCCCTCCAGGGAGCACGCGCCATGGCTCCCCTTACTGCTGCTTGTCCCACGTATCCTCGTGCGTCACGCCACCCTCGCTGACCGTCCAGCTGATGGTGTGGAACACGAAGGAGACCTCCTCCAGCGGAGGGTTGGTCGCCGTCGCGGGGACGATGGTGTTCTCCACCACCTGCTTGACGCTGGCGACGCGGCCCTTGGAGAACGTCACCGTGTAGAACTGCTCCGTGGTGCCGTCACCGGTGGGGCTGGGGCGGAAGAACTTGAACGTGGCGTCGATGGCCTCGTTGTTCGTCAGCGCCTTCATCAGGAGCGGCGTCGCCTTGTCGATGCGCTTCCGGATGAGCAGCGGCTGGTACTGGCGGCGGCCCGTGGCGATGCCGGAGCCGGCCTCGCGCGCGGTGACGACACCCTGCTCGTAGTAGACGCACTCGATGGAGTCCTCGCGTCCGAGGCTCGTCTGCGTGCTCGCGCCCTTGATGTCCTTCCCGTTCGCCTTCAGGTACAGATGTACTGTCTCGGCCATGTGGCTCTCCCCCTGCTTGTTGGTGGTGTGACGCCTGCGACGTGGAACAGGAGCCCTCGTGCCGCGGGGCTCCGGACTGCATGGTGGCCGCCGTCCCTGATGGGTACGGCGACCGGAAGGACCCTTCGGCTCCGGGTCTCACGCCCGCTCAGCTCACTCCTTGTCCAGCTTGCCGACGAGCGAGAGCGTGAAGGATGCGCCCATGTACTTGAAGTGCGGGCGGACCTGCAGGTTGCAGCGGTACCAGCCCGGCTGCCCCTCCACGTCCTCCACCTTGATGCGGGCGGTGCGCAGCGGACGGCGCGAGCGCACGGACGGCGCCGGGTCGTCCATGTCCGCGACGTACTGGTTGATCCACTGGTTGAGCTCGCGCTCCAGGTCCGAGCGCTCCTTCCAGCTGCCGATCTGCTCGCGCTGGAGCACCTTCACGTAGTGCGCCAGGCGGGACATGATGAACATGTAGGGCAGCTGGGTGCCCAGCCGGTAGTTCGTCTCCGCGACCTTGCCCTCGGGGCTGTTGCCGAAGAACTTGGGCTTCTGCACGGAGTTGGCGGAGAAGAACGCCGCGTTGTCCGTGTCCTTGCGGAACACCAGGCCGATGAAGCCCTCCTCCGACAGCTCGTACTCGCGCCGCTCGGTGAGGAGCACCTCGGTGGGGATCTTCGTCTGGATCTCCCCCATGGCCTCGTACTGGTGCAGGGGCAGTTGCTCCACCGCGCCGCCCGCCTGGGGACCGATGATGTTCGGGCACCAGCGGAACTTGGCGAACGAGTCCGTCACGCGCGTGGCGAACGCCGTGGAGGCGTAGCCCCACAGGTAGCGGTCATGCGAGCCGACCACGTCCTCGGTGAAGTTGAACGACTTCACCGGCACCGTCTTCTCGCTGTAGGGCAGCCGCAAGAGGAAGCGCGGCATGCACAGGCCCACGTAGCGCGCGTCCTCGCTCTCGCGGAACGAGTGCCAGCGCGCGTACTGCGGCCCCTCGAACAGGGACTTCAGGTCCTTGAGCGCCGGCAGCTCCAGGAACGACGGCTGGCCGAAGAACTCCGGCGAGGCGTTGGCCACGAAGGGCGTATGGGACATGGCCGCCACGGAGGCGATGCTGCGCAGCAGCGTCAGGTCCTCCGCGCCCGGGCCGATGTCGAAGTTGCCCACCACCAGGCCGTAGGGCTTGCCGCCGAAGACGCCGTACTCGTTGGAGTAGACGGTGCGGTACAGGCCGGACTTCACCACCTCGGGCGCGTCCTCGAAGTCGGTGAGCAGGTCCTGCTTGGAGGCGTTGAGCACCTCCACCCGGACGTTCTCCCGGAAGTCGGTGCGCTCCACCAGGAACTTGAGCGAGCGCCACGCGGACTCCAGCGACTGGAGGTCCTTGTGGTGGAGGATCTCGTTGACCTGCGCGCTCAGCCGCTGGTCCACCTCCGCGATCATCGCGTCCACCAGCGCCTTGTCCACGCGCTCGGCCGACCGGCCCGGGGCCAGCATCTCCGCGATGAAGGCCTGCACGCCCCGACGGGCCACGTCGTAGCCGTCGTCGTTGGGCTTCATCTTCGTCTCGGACAGGATTTCGTCCAGGAGCGAGGGGGCGGCATCGGCGGTCTCGACCGGGGCCAACGCCTTGGCTTCAGTGCTCATCTGTGTCACGCCTTTTCTGAGTGCGTTTGCGAATGCCGCCCTACTCCGACTTCTTGTCCAGCCCCAGCTCCGCCATCAATCGCTGACGTCCCTCGGTGTCCCCGAGCAGCGCCTGGATCTTCTTGCGGAAGGCGGGCACGTTGCCCAACGGGCCCTTCAGCGCGTTGAGCGCCGCGCGCAGCTGCAACAGCTGGTGCAGCTCCGGCACCTGGTTGACGATGCCCTCCGGGGTGAAGTCCGCCAGCGTCTGGAACTTCAGCGAGACAGACATGGACGCGTCCGGCTCGTTGGAGAGCTTGTTGGGCACACTCACGTCCAGTGAAAGCCCCTGCTTGGCCATCACCTCGTTGAAGTTGCCCTTGTCGATGTTGATGGGCGCGCGCTCCTCCACGGGGCGCTCATCCTGACGACCGGTGTAGTCGCCCACCACGAGGACCTTGAGCGGCAGCTCGACCTCCGACTGCGCATTCCCGGTCTCCGACTTGTAGACGATGTTGACGCGCTCCTTCGGAGCCACAGACCCTTCCTTGCTCACCGCACGACCTCCTGGTTGGGGATGGCTTCGCTGCCCCCCGTCACAGAGACACCTTCAGCGCAGCACCGGGATCAAGCAGACACAGCCGATGATAACGGGCAGTGAAGTCAGACACCAGCGCCTCCGGCGACTTTGGAGGAGGCCGCGTGAGCGCAAGCCATCCTTCCAGACACTCCGCCGCGAGCGCCGGCTCCCAGACATCCAGCCCGTGCGTCACCGACTCCCGGTCCAAAGACTCATAGAGGGCCCGCGCCACGGGGGCCTGCCCCGCCGCCGCGCACAGCCGCGCGAGGGAGAGCCGGGCCACGAATCGCTTGCGGCCCGTGCCCGCAGCGCCCACCTGGGTCTGCAACAGCCCCACGGCGCCCGCGGGGTTCCCGCCAGCCAATAGCTTGCGCGCCTCGGCGAGCACGTCCGCGCTGGCGTCGTCCTTCTCGTCGCGTGAGGCGGGTGTAACGGCTGGCGCCACAGGCGTGGCGAGCACCGTGTCCAGCCAGGTCCGCGTCTCATTGGAGGCCACGGGGGTGCCGTCGCCGAAGAGCAGCCCCGGGACGGTGGGCATGCGCTTGAGCCACGAGGCCAGTTCGCCCATCAGCGCCTGGCGCGCGGCGGCGTGTCCCAGCTCGCCCAGCGCCCGGGCGCTGAGGAAGTGCGGGTCCAGGAAGAAGCGGTGCTGGACGAGCGCCGACTCGGACTCCTCGAGCAGCTCCACCCAGCGCGAGTTCGCCGCCATGCGCTCCAGGTTGGCCCGCAGCGCGGCGGGCGGCGCGGGGATGCTCGTCTTGCCGCTGGCGTCCCCCGGAGGCGGCTGGGCCAGGTGCAGGTAGAGCCCCACCCGCAGGAGCCGGTAGGGCATGGGCTCCGCGGGCGACGCGCGCCGCACGAGCCCCGCCGCGCTCGCCAGCGCGGTGCCCGTCTGACGCAGGAAGTCCACCGCGCCCTCCGCGCTCGCGAGCGCGCCCACCTCGGGCATCGCCGCCGCGGGCGCGGCCACCGGAGCGATCTTCGGTGGCGGCGGAGGCGCCACGGCCGGAGGAGTCGGCGCGCTCGGAGCCGGTGCGGGCTTGTACGTGACGGGTGCGACGGGCGGCGGGGGCGGCGCGGCCTCGGGCAGCGACGCGAGCAGGCGCTGGACGCTCTCCAGCAGCGGGCGCATCGCGGGCCCGTTGGTCTCGAACTTCTGGCGCGCCACCTCCGCCAGGCGCCTGGCCGCGACGTCGAGCGCCTCCACGCGCTCGCGGTCCGACGCGCCCACCTCCAGCGAGGGCAGCTGATTGGACGCGCGCTCCACCAGCCACGTCACCGCGTTGGAGCGGCCGCGCATGCGCGTCAGCTCCGGGAAGAGCTCCGGCCAGTAGCGGTCCATCAGCTCGGAGACGACGACGAGGCCCGTGGCGAGCCCGTCCAGGCCCTGCGTCTGGTACAGGCCCTGGGCCAGGTACGTGGCGATGCGCAGGTCCTTCGAGCTGGTCTGGAGCACCTTGCCGCTGGAGTCCAGGACGAGCGCCCAGTCGACGGCGCCACCGGTGACGGCCTCCAGCTTGGCCACCTCCGCGAGCACGGCCAGGTAGCCCGGCTCCGACTTGGCCGCCTTGCCCGCGGGCGACGCCGCCGACACCGGCTCCAACCACTCCTTCGCGCGCTGCTTGAGCTGCTCCAACGTCATCGCCATCCGCCCTCCTTTCGCCGTGCGGCCTTCGTGCTCAGGTCCCGAACGCGGCGAGCAGCGACTCCACCGGGGTGGTGGGGTCCTCGAGCGCCTGCCGTCTCGCGGGGGTGAGCGCCTTCTGCGCGCTGTCGATGGCGGACTGCTGCCGGGTGAGCAGCGGCCACACCTTCATGCTGGAGTGCTCGGGCTTCGCCAGGTGCATCAGCAGCGCGACGCCCGGCGTGCCGATGGACAGCAGCAGCCGTGGCGACGGCCCCAGGTGCCAGAACATCGCCGGAGGCATCGAGCGCCAGCCCAGCTGCCGCTTCGCCAGCTCCGCCCAGCAGAAGGGCCCGAGCGCCTCCGGGAACGGACACTCCAGTGTCACGCCCGGCTTCGCGGGCTCCTTGCCGCGCTCGGCCTGGCAGGCCTTCAGGAAGGTGTTGAACGCGTAGTAGGCCACGCCGGGCGCGGCGCCGTCGCCCTGCAGTCGCTGGACGAGCGGCCCCGCGGGGCTCGACTCCAGGCGTCGGCGCTGCGCGCTCGCGCCCATTGTGTCCGCGGAGGACACGGCCGAGAGCGCCTCCACCCGAGACTCCAGCTCGCTGGCGGACAGCGTCGCGGCGTCGGCGAGCAGGCGCGCGCCGGCGGCGAAGAAGGCCCGGAAGCTGTCGGGAATCGAGGGGAACTGCTCCGCCGCGCCCGCCGCGTCGACGGCGACGTACACGGCGAGCGGGAAGACGCGCCCCACCTTGTCCGTGCTCGTCGCCAGCGTGCCCACCAGGGCCTGGCGTCCGCCGGGCATGGTGAAGACGAAGCACGTGGGCTCCGAGGGCAGCTGGGTGTTGGCGCGCCGCACCGCCTCGTGCGACTCCTCCAGCCACCGGTGGAAGGCCTGTGACACCGCATCCGCCGCGTTCCAGCGGATGAAGTCGCCCTGACACGGCGCCTTGCCCAACAGCGCCACCTGGTTGCGGCCGACTACCCCGAGCATCCCACGCCTCCCTTCGCGATGACGCGTGGAGGACTCATCCCCGGCGCGCGGAATGGCTGCATCATCTTGGGGGTGCGGCCCGGGGACACGCCGAAGAACGGCGAGGCGCTGCGCGTCGGCCGGAAGTCGATGATGACCTCGGTGTCCAGCGAGGGCATCGCCCACGTCACCGAGAACGTCCGCCCGGCGCCCGCGACACTCGGCGTGCCCTCCTCCATCAGGCGGAACAGGCCCCACTCGCCCTCCTGCTCGAGCGTCTCCGTCTTGCCCTGGTTGTTGCGCACGCGGATGGTGGCCCCCACCGACTTGCCGCCCTTCCCCGGCCACTCGAAGTTGTGCCACTCCTCGGGGCCGTTGTTGTACTCGACCGTCTGTCCGTCCACCGTGAAGCGGATGGAGGACAGCTTCGGCGAGGGGCGGATGTGAAAGGCGAACTTCACGCCCGGCTCGGCGTCACGCGGGGCGAAGAGTGATTCGGAGATCTCCCGCGAGCGCGCGAGGAAGGAGAGCACGGAGCCGTAGTACATGTTGCCGCCCGCGCGGCCCGCGCGCGTGACGAACTTGAAGCGCGTCCCCGACTGCTCGACGTGGCTCTTGAGCACGCCGCCGTAGAAGCCCCACAGCGTGCCGGACTCGAAGCGATAGAAGTCCCCCACGTCCGCCACCGCCGCGTCCTGCCCGTTGCGGTTGAAGGGGTAGTGTCCCGCCAGCTTCTGCTTGAAGGCATTGGCCACCTCACTGCACCACTGGTCGCTCGCCTTGCCGCCCTGCTCGCGGATGGTCAACTCGGAGATGGCCTCGATGGGCGGCCACAGCAGCGAATGGATGAGCGGGCGCCACCCCTCCTGCGCATTGATGAGCGTCTGGATGCTCACGCGCGCCGTCTGCACCCGCGTCATCATCGCGGCCGTCTCCGACTGGCTCTCCATGGAGGCGCGCTGCGCGTCGCGAAGGAACTGCAACTGCTCCTGGTAGATGTCCAGGGGGATGGCCTCGGGAGGAGGCGCATCGGGCCCCTTGGCCTGCGGTGGCGCGGCGCCGAACTTCAAGAGGCCCGCGAAGGCCGGCTCCACGTCGTCCGCGGCGTAGTCGCGCGCTTCCTCCCTGGAGTCGTCTGCCGGCTCCTCGTCCTCGCCCAGCTTGCCACTGACATACCGGGCACCCTTCTCGATGGCCTTCCCCTTGGGGCCCAGCTTCTGCTTGAGCTTGTCGAGCATGCCCTCCGCGTCGGACTTGCCCTCCGCCTGCTCGCCGCCCAGCCGCACGTTGAAGGCCACGGCGCGGAAGAGCTTTCCCAGCAGAGGAGGCTCGCCACGAGTGAGGTCCTCCAGCATGGCCAGCGCCACCGTCGTGTCCGTGGGCGCCTTCATGCTCAGCTTGCTGAGGAACTCCTGCCACTCCTCGATGTACTGCTTGTAGTAGGCGGAGCGCAGCGCCCGCTCCTGGCGCGCCAGCTCGATTTCGTTGGTGGAGTCGGCGTCCTTGTCCAGGACCCAGATGTCCGCGCCCTGCAGCGGGTGCTCCAGCCTGGGCGCCACGACCTTCTCCCATGCCCTGCGCGTGAAGGCGGCGCGCACGCGCCCGGGGGGGTCATGGGGCTCCTTCACATGGCCGTCCTTGATGTGCTGGGCGGAGCTGCCCAGGATCGAGGAGAGGGTGACGTCGTACTGATCCTTCTTGCGCGACACCTCCGAGATGAGCTGCGCCAGCGCGAGCTCGGAGAACGGCAGCCGGTCCAGCACCACGCGCACGTCGCGCACCACCTGGTCGTTGCGCGTGAAGGCGAGCGCCGGGTCCTGCGCCAGCAGCTTCACGTACAGGTCGATGTGGTTCGCCATCTGCGTGGTGCGGTGGGCGCTCTCGGTGAAGCCCGCCTTGCGTCCCCACCGATCCCGGAGGCTGGTGACGATCCACTCGCGCTCCGCCTCACCCAGCTCCGGCTCACGGGGCGTGCGCGGTCCGGAGAGCAGCAGGTGCAGCTTCAGCCGGTCAAAGTAGAGCGCGTATGAGTTCGCCGAGGGCCGCTCATCCTCGCGCGACCTCGCCACCCAGGCCTTCGCGTCCTTGAGGTCCCCCGTGAGCACCGGGTCCACCAGCACGCGGCGCACGGTGGCGCCGTAGAACGCGCCGAGCGGCCCCAGCAGGTCGTCGCCCCGGTACATGCCGAAGCGCATCCCGGTGGGCGGGCCGTCCTCCTTCCACTGGAGCAGCTGGTCGAGCTGCTGCCGCATGGGCATCATCGCGTCGACCATCTTCCCGGCGCCGCCCTCCTTGTTGGCCTCCTCCAGCTTGAGCGCCTGCGCCATCACCCGCGTCGTCTGGATGAACTTGCGGTTCTCGAAGAAGGAGATGGCCGGGAAGAGCAGGATGAGCAGGGCGACGGCGAGGCAGCCTCCGGCGTAGGCCAGCTGCATGCGCTTCTGGCGCTGCACCTCCGCGGAGCTGCGCATCGCCAGGTTCTGGTCCGGGAACACCACGTCCGCGAACATGTCCCGCAGGAAGTAGGAGCGGGACTCCACCGCGGGGCGGCTGCCCGAGGGCGTGGTGGTGCGGCGGATGCCGAAGGCCTCCGCCATCTTGTTCATCACCCGGTCGATGGGGCTGCCTTCCTGCGTGCCGCTGGTGAAGTACACCCCGCGCATCACCGGTGTGTCCGCGTAGACGTTCTCCGCGAACAGCGCCTGCACGAACTCGATGAGGTTGCCGCGCAGCCCCTCGAACTGCTGGGGGAAGCGGAAGATGCGCTCGCGCGTCTCGGGGTGCCGCTCCGAGCCCAGGCGCACGATGGAGCGCTGCTCCACCACCTCCGCCAGCTCGTCGAAGCGCGCGGCGAACGTCTCGCCGATGGCCTCGCGCGCGTCCTCGGGCCGCAGCGTGAAGCCCCAGATCTGCCCGCGCTCCGCCTTCGCCAGGTCGCCGAAGAGGTCCACGAAGCCCGCGAGCAGGTCGCACTTGGTGAACATCACGTAGACGGGGACGATCATCTTCAACCGCTCCATCACCTCGTCCACGCGCTCGCGGATGGTCTGCGCGAGCTGCACCGTCTGCTCCTCGTCGATGCCGATGAGCTCCCCCACGCTCACCGCCACCACCAGCCCGTTGACGGGCTTGCGCGGTCGGTTGCGCTTGAGCATGTCGAGGAAGCTCAGCCACTCCTCGCGGTCATCGTCCTCCGTGGTGTAGCGGCCGGCCGTGTCGAGGATGACGCCCTCGTTGGTGAGCCACCACTCGCAGTTGCGCGTGCCGCCCACGCCCTTCACGCCGCCGCCGCGCGCCGACAGGTAGGGGAACTGGATGCCCGAGTTGCGCAGCGCCGTGCTCTTCCCGGAGCCCGGCGGGCCGATGATCATGTACCAGGGCAGCACCGACAGCGCGTCCTTGCCCTGCCGCGCTCGCGCGAGCTTCGAGGACTTGAGCGACTGGAGCGCCTTGGAGAACTCGGCCTGCATGGCCTGGATCTCCTCCTGCTGATCCGGCCGCACGTTCTGCAGCTGGGCGTCCGCCTGCACGCCCAGCTCCCGCTCGATGTCGCGCGCGGCCTTCGACGCCAGGTGGCGCTGGTACAGGTACGCGCCGATGACGATGGCCACCAGCAGCACGGTGGGGACGATGGCGCCCCACAGCGGCAGGCTGAAGAGGATGACGACGGTCCACACCATGACGATGAAGACCGCGATGAACAAGGTGAGCAGCAGCATCGCGAGCGTCCTAGGGCTGCTGGGGAGAGGAGGCCGCGACCTCCTCGACGAGGGAGGACACGCTGCTGGACAGGCCGATGCGCAGGCCCGTGTAGACCAGCAGCGCGAAGACCACCGCGGCGGCGGAAATGGCCAACAAGGGCAGCGTGCGCTTGGCGCTCACCGCGCTGTCGGGCGGCCGGTCTCCATGGGGGGAGAGCGTCTCGGTGTCGAACTTGTGCGTGCGGGCCAGCTCCCGCTGGAGCGTCTCGGTGAGCTGCATCAGCTCCAGCTCGCCGCCCCGCACCCGGAAGCGGCCCTTGAAGCCGAAGATGAGGCACAGGTAGTAGACGCGGAGGATTTCGGTGCGCTGCGAGTCCTTGCGCACCTCCTCCAGCCGCGTGAAGAACCCGTCACCGGCGCGGTTCTCCCGGAAGTAGTGGAACTGGAGCAGGTTCGCCAGCCAGTACTCCCGGAAGGTGTCGGCGCGCGCCAGGGCCAGCTCGTCGGCGAGCGCGACGATGGGATAGGCAATCTCCTGCGCGTCCTGCTGGTTGAAGCCCAGCTCCCCGGCGCGCTTGAGCAGCCGGTCGAAGAACGTGCGCAGCTGCCGGTGCACGAGCTCCGCCGAGGGGAGCGCATGGTCCCCGAACTGCCTCAGCTGCAGCAGTGCCCCGAAGCACTCCTGCGTGATGGAATTGATCCGGTCCATCCTGTCGATGCCTCCACCCCATGTCGACAGGGAGCCTCACCGCGAACCGCCGCTCGCCGGTGATTGGACGGCCCCCCGCACGACCTTGTTTCAACGACTGACGGCGTTCTTCTTCGCCGGAGGCCCCCCGCTCCCCCCCTTGGGGACCGCGAGCAGCTCCAGCTTCGTCTTCGACGGCTCGAACGGGCGCGGCAGGTACACGGCCACGTTCTGCTCGCTCATCACGTTCTTCCAGTAGGGGTCGCCGCTCTCGAGCGAGAAGTACACGACGCCCGGCTTCACCGGCACCTCGGCGGGCGGGCGGAAGGTGACCTCCACCGGCACCCCCGGGGCGGCGGCCTTGATGATGTCGCGTATCTCCGCGAAGTTGGCGATCTTCGACAGCACCGGCAGGCTCTTGGCGACGTCCGCCTCGGGCAGGTCGCTGCGCACCGCGAGGATGAACTGCGAGCACTTCAGGAAGCGCTCGTCCTCGATGCGCCCCAGGTGCATGCCGTCCTTGCGCGGCTCCAGCGACACGGTGATGCACTGCTCGATGGCGACCACGTCCAGGAGCTTCTGGAGCACCTGGAACAGGCCCTCGAAGGTGGCGCGCAGGTTCGTGTACTGGAACTTGGGCAGGTCCCCCGGGTCCGCCTCCGCGGAGAACGTGGAGAGCTGACCCGCCGCCTGGCACAGCAGCAGGTACACCATCTGCGGGTTGAGGTCCGCGACCTCCACCACATGCGCCACCTGGGGGATGAGCCCGTTGAGCGCGCTCAGCTGCAGGTACTTCGTCACGTCCCCGGCGGTGAACTCGAGCGCGGTGGCGTCGCGGTGCCGGCGCCCGTCCGCCAGCTCCCGCTGCTTGCCCTGCATCGCCTTGAGGATGCTGCGCATGCGCTCCAGGATGAAGGGCGAGGCGGACACGCGCAGGCACGGGGGGATGTAGTTGCTCGCCAACGCCACGCCGCCCGTCTTGTCGCGCACCAGCTCCGCGATCTTGATGACGTCGTAGTCCTCGCGCGGCTCGGTGCCGAAGAGCAGCCGGAGGTTTCGCTGCGCGAAGGCCACCGGCACCACGGACTCGGCCGCCGCCAGGTCCGGCACCGTGCGGTTGACCAGGGAGAAGCGCGGCGACGTGGTGGACTCGTCCGGCGCGCCGTAGCTGGCGATGCCCTCGCGCTCGCGCGCCACGCCCAGGTACACGTCCAGCGAGCGCTTGTTGGCGCTGAAGTGCTCCTCGATGGGCCGTGTCTGCGGGGCCTCGGGCTGGCCGCGCTCGAAGGACAGCGGCAGGCCATCCGGGAGGATGCCGGAGAAGCGCAGCAGCTGGAGCTGGCCGGCGGAGAGCGCCTTCTCGTCCACCTCCTGCTCCACCACGCCCCAGTCGTAGGGCGTCAGCGCGCCGAGCCGGGCCGCCAGCAGGCCCTCGTGGTAGAGGTCCGACTGCTGCAGGTGCTGGGGATTCATGAACATCCCCTCGGACCAGACGACCCGCTGCGGCGTCTTCATCTGCGGACCTCGCCGGCCCGGGCCTCGACGCGGTAGTCCTCGACGAGGAAGCGCAGCGACGTCTCGCGCGGCGCGCCCGGGCGGCAGTCCTCCGGCTTCACCGCGGGCAGCCGCTCCACGTCGCGCCACACCACGCCCGCGGGACGGCGGAACACGCCCACCACGGCGAGGTACTCCGCCTTGGGCGTGCGGTTCACCTCGCGCGACAGGCGCTGGCCCGGCTCCAGGGTGAGCTCGTCCACGGCGAGCAGGTCCTCCTCCAGCACCTCCTTGGGGCGCTGCCAGAGGTCCTGGAACTCCGCGGCCTCGAAGCGGCGCGAGTCCTTGAGCTGGTACACCTGGATGTTCGTCGGCAGCGAGCGGCCCTGGTCATCCGGGTTCAGTCGCGTGCCGGCCTCCAGCTGGATGAGGAATGGAGGCGGCTGCTCACACGCCGCCGGGGGCGGCGGGTTGTGGGCACAAGCACCCGCGAGCAGCCCCCAGAGCAATGTCACTCCCGGGAACCCCCCGACGCAAACCCGCGCCCGTGGGCCGAAGCCCCCCCCACTAACCGGCATGGCATCCTCTCTGAAAGTCGCTGCGCGCCAGCAGAATCGCTCACAACGTGCCACAGCCACCCCTTTCAGTTCAAGACAGGGCACAGCCAGCGTCCGGGATGTCATTGACGCATGACGACGCGACATTTTCGCGGGAATTATCTCCCGCCACTGTTCACGGAAAGTGCGAGGGCTCACGCTTCACCAGGGGTCCGTCAGCGCATCGAGCGCTCGTCTAGAGGGGGTCGCCGCCAGCCTCCACGGGTCCTCCAGGAGTACGGGTCGCGGACTTGTGACCGAAGACTTCACACCGTCCGCGTTCACCCCACCCAGGGAGGTGTTGGCCGCCAGGGATGAGGGCGACCGCGCCACATGGAGTTGCATATGGGCAAGGATGTCCTTGAGACTGACATCCTGAACGACGAGGGGGAGACAGCATGGAGGTGCGTGCCCATATCGACCATGCGAGCCTTCCCGCGGAAGCCATCGTGTTGCGGGCCACGGCTCGCGAGGGATTGTCCGAGCTCTTCGACGTGGAGCTCGAGTTCGCCTGTGATGATCCGGATCTGGACCTGACGGCCCTCATCGGGACGGCGGGGACGCTGAGGCTCTCCCCCACCTTCTCGGAGGGCAGCTTCGAGGAGCGCTGCTTCCACGGCGTCGTGGAGGAGGCGGAGTACCGCTCCAGGCTGGCGACCCATGGCTTCGTCTACCGGCTGCGCCTGCGGCCCCGGCTGCACGGCCTGCGCTACCGCAGCCGCAGCCAGATATTCCAGGACATGACGGCGGTGGAGATCATCCAGGCCGTCCTGGAGAAGGCGGGCCTTCCGGCCGAGTCCACCGAGTGGCACCTGTCCCGCGATTACATGAAGCGGGAGTACTGCACCCAGTGGAAGGAGAGCGACCTGGACTTCGTGCTCCGGCTGCTGGAGGACGAGGGCATCTTCTTCTGGTTCGAGCACCTGCCCACCGAGCACGTGCTGAAGCTCGCGGACGCCCCTTCCGCCCACGAGCCCATCCTGGGGACGCCCGCGCTCGGCTTCACGCGCGACTCGCTCATCCACGCGGAGGACGAGCGCGTGGCGGAGCTCACCTTCACCTCGCGACTGGTGCACGGCCTGTACACCACGCGGGACTGGAACTGGCGCAGCCCCAGCGAGCCGCTGGAGGCCGAGGAGCGCTCCAGTGAGGCGGACTTCCCGCGCTACGAATACCCGGGCTCCTTCTCCAGCCCCTCGGATGGCGTCCGCCGCGCGCGCAACCGCCTGAGCGGGCTGGTGCAGGAGCGGATGGTCCTGGAGGCGCGCAGCAACAGCTTCCGGCTCCAGCCCGGGCGCCTGTTCTCCCTGCTCGACGCCCTGCCCTCCTTCCTCTGCCAGGAGTACCTGCTCCTGCAGGTCACCCACGACTACGCGCTGGTCCAGGCGGACGACGGGGAGTCCACCCGCTTCGGCACCCGCGTGCGGGCCATCCCCTCGGCGGGCGCCGACTTCCGCCCCCCGCGGCGCACCCCGCGCCCGCGCGTGTGGGGCAAGGAGAGCGCGGTCGTCACCGGCCCGCCGGGCGAGGAGATCCACGTCGACGAGTTCGGGCGCATCAAGGTCCACTTCTATTGGGATCGCGAGGGCAAGGTGGACGACACCGCCTCGTGCTGGATGCGCGTGCAGCAGCAGAACACCAGCGGCAGCATGCTCCTGCCGCGCGTGGGGTGGGAGATGGAGGTGGGCTTCCTGGACGGAGACCCGGACCGCCCCGTCGTCCTGCAGAAGCTCTACAACCAGGAGACGATGCCGCCGTACGCCCTCCCGGACGAGCGGACCCAGTCCACGCTCCAGTCAGCCACCTCGCCCGGCGGCGGGAGCACGAACGAGGTGCGCATCCAGGACGGCAACGGGGGCATGGAGTTCTTCATCCACTCCTCCAAGGACTTCAAGCTCGTCACCGGGCACGACCTCTCCGAGGACATCGTCAACAACGCGCAGGAGGAGGTGGGCGACCAGTCCACTTCGCTGGTGGGAGGCGACGAGTCGGTGGACATCGGCGCCAACCAGGGGCTCAGCGTGACGAGCAACGCGGTGCTGGAGACGACGGGCTCCAAGGTGGTCCAGGTCGGCGCGGTGGACGACTGGGGCGTCACCGGCAACTTCTCCCAGACGGTGGACGGCCAGCGCAGCGACACCATCGGCGGACCGATGAACGTCCTGGCCAACCACGTGCTGGAGACCTTCAACGCGGACTGCTCGCGCACCGTGGGCGCGGCGT
The DNA here is from genome assembly GCF_020037095.1 of Myxococcus sp. XM-1-1-1. Taxonomy (NCBI): domain Bacteria; kingdom Pseudomonadati; phylum Myxococcota; class Myxococcia; order Myxococcales; family Myxococcaceae; genus Myxococcus; species Myxococcus sp. XM-1-1-1. The sequence goes on along the minus strand of NZ_JAIQDH010000006.1, from coordinate 138,860 downwards.
TCTCCATCAACGCGGCGACGGCCATCGTCGAGACGGTGGGCGGCGGGAAGACGGAGACGGTGGGCGGCGCCAAGGTGGAGCTGCTCAAGGGCGCCAAGTCCGAGGACGTGGGCGCGGCGAAGGTGCTCACCACGGGCCTGGCGGACTTCAAGACGGGCGAGGACCTCATCCTGGAGGCCGTGGGCGCGGTGGCCGTCACCTCCGCGGGGCCCATCTCCGAGAAGGTGGGCAAGGACTTCGCGATGTCCGCCAAGACGGTGACCCTCACCGCGCCAGGCGGCGCGAAGCTCAAGGGCGGGGGCAAGGTGTTCGAGCTGTCGGGCTCGACGCTGACGGTGGACGCGGAGGGCCTCAAGGGCGGCGCCAAGGTGCAGCTCAAGGGGAAGATTCACTTCAAGAAGTAGGGGGCGCTCATCATGGGGATGCGTCGACTGAGCCTGGAGCTGTCCCTGGAGGGGTTCGACCCCACCAGCTTCCGCGTCCTGCGGATGGAGGCCACGGAAGGGCTGAGCGAGGGCTGCCGGGTCCAGGTGGAGGCCGAAACGCCGGAGCAGGTGGACCTGGACGCGCTGCCGGGCACGCCGGCGGCCCTGTGGCTGCGCTTCCATGACGACTCGGAGGACCGCCCCTTCCACGGCGTGGTGACCGAGGCGCACCTGGAGGCCACGCAGAGCCATGCCTTCCGGCTGGTGGTCGTCATCTGCGCCCCGGTGGAGCTGCTCAAGCTGGGCCGCACCTCGCGCATCTTCCAGGAGCAGAGCGTCCAGGAGGTCGTCTCCAGCGTCCTCGACGACGCGGGCCTGGGGGACGCGTCCAGCTGGGATTTGATGGAGCCGCCCCCCACGCGCGTCAACGTGGTCCAGTACAACGAGAGCGACTTCGCCTTCATGTCGCGGCTGCTCCACTCGGAGGGCATCGCCTTCGCGGTGCACCACGAGGCGGACGGCGCGCGGATGCTCTTCTTCGACGACAGCACCCGGCTGGAGCCCATCCGGGGGCAGAGCCTGCTGGTGGACCGGGACAGCAGCCAGCTCGACGACGACGTGGTCATCGACCTGCGTGATGGCCGGAGCATGGCCTCCGACCAGGTGTTCCTGCGCGACTACGACTTCAAGCGCCCCGCGGTCGACCTGTCCGCGACCCACAGCGCCGAGTCCACCACGGGGCGCGAGGTCTACGAGCATCCGGGTGACTTCGTGGAGGCGGCGGCGGGCCGCACGCGCGCCAGGCGTCTGATGGAGCGGCTGCGACTGGGGACGCGCACGCTCCAGGGCCAGAGCACCTGCCCGAGGCTGGAGCCCGGCAGGACGTTCTGCGTGACGGGGCATGGCCGGACGGAGGCCAACGTGGACCTGCTCATCACCCGCGTGGTGCACCACGCCTCCAGCGAGCACGACACGCAGCGGCCCGGCTTCTACTCGAACGAGGTCTGGGCCATCCCGCACACCGTGCCCTACCGGCCGGTGACGGCGCCGCCCAAGCCGCTCATCGGAGGCACGCAGCTGGCGTTCGTCACCGGGCCCTCGGGCGAGGAGATCCACACGGAGTCCTTCGGCCGGGTGAAGGTGCGCTTTCCGTGGGACCGCTCCGGCCTGAAGGATGACCGCAGCTCCACGTGGCTGCGCGTGGGCCAGCTTCCGCTCAGCGGCTCGCTCATCATCCCCCGCGTGGAGTTCGAGCTCCTGGTGGACTTCGAGCTGGGGGACTTCGACCGGCCCTTCGTCGCGGGCCACCTCTACAACGCCGAGCACACGCCTCCGTACGCGCTGCCGGACGGCGCCACGCGCAGCTCCATCCAGAGCGCGACCACGGGCGGCGGACCGGGCGCCAACGAGCTGCGCTTCGAGGACGCGGCGGGCGCCGAGGAGATCTTCATCAACGCGTCCAAGGACTACACGCTGCTGGTGGACAACGACGCGGAGATGACGGTCGCCAACGCTGAGCGCTGCTCGGTGGGCGTGGACAACACGGTGAGCGTGGGAGGCAACCACTACGCCAACGTCACCGGCAACCGGACGCTCAGCGTGGGCGCCAACCAGGACATCAACGTGGGGGGCGACTACACGGATGGCGTCGGCGGGGACTTGAGCGTGAGCGTCGGCGGCGCGCGCATGGTGAAGGTGGGTGGGGACATGGCCGAGAGCATCCAGGGCACCCTGGACCGGAAGGTGGCCGCGATGCAGGTGGTGACGGCGCTCGTCGCCTACACTCGCAAGGTGGTGGGGGCCTCCTCGACGAAGGTCGGCGCGGCCTGGATGGAGCTGGCGGGGAAGAGCCGGCTCGTTTCGGTGTCGACGAACTTCACGGAGACCATCGGCGCCCTGAAGTTCACCAAGGCCAAGCAGATGTCCGTCTCCTGCGGCGCGGGCTACGTGATGAACGCGGGCGTGGAGAAGGTGAAGTGCGGCGGCAGCAGGACCGACACGGCCAAGGGCCTGGTGGCCATCACCGCGGGCGGAGGCATGAAGGTGAAGGCCACCAACGTCACCTTCTCCGCCCAGAACAAGCTGGTCCTCCGGGGCGGCGCCTGCACGGTGGAGCTGCTGGCCAGCGGGCAGATCAACATCAAGGCCCCCACCGTCGTCATCAAGAACAACAAGGTGCTCAACCAGCTGCTGCACAAGAGCGCCTGAGGCTTTATGAGCGACTCGCCCTCGGCAGTGTCCGTCACCGCCAGCATCCCCGGTCAGCGGGGGGACCTGGTCGTCCACGCCCTGCGTGGCGAAGAAGAGGTGTCACGGCGGTTCGTGTTCGAGCTCGACCTGTCGGCAACGGAGCTGGCGCCGGAGGAGGCGCGCGGCGGGTTCGCCCACGTGGTGCTGGAGGACGCCTTCGGGCAGGTGCGCGAGGTGTCGGGGGTGGTGGACCGGGTCGACGTCGTCGCCACGGACGACCCGGCGCAGCTCGTGCGCTACCGGCTCACGCTCGTCCCGCAGCCGTGGCTCGTCGCGTACCGGTACGGCTTCCGCATCTTCCAGGAGCTGTCCGTCCCGGACATCGTGAAGGCCGTCTTCAAGGACGCGGGGCTCGAGGACAAGCTGTTCCGCTGGTCGCTGGAGGGCGCGTATCCCCGGCGTGAGTACTGCGTGCAGTACGACGAGTCGGAGTGGGACTTCGTGTGCCGGCTGCTCGAGGAGGAGGGCATCTGGTTCGCGTTCGAGCACAGCGCGGACGGGCATGTGATGGTGCTCTCGGACGCGAGCGAGTCCGCCGAGGTGATGGAGCCGGACGCCCTGCCCTTCCGCTACGACGCCTCGCTCGGAGGCGACGCGGTGGCGGTGTGGGACTGGCGCAGCGGCGTGCGCGCCAGCGTCTCCAAGGTCAGCCTGGACGACTACGACATGCTGCACCCCTCCAAGAAGCTGGCCGCGGACCAGCTCGCCGAGGACTCCGTGCAGGCGGAGTGGTACGAGTACCCGGGCCGCTACACGCAGCCCGCAGACGGCAAACGACTGGCGAAGCGTCGCCTGGAGGAGCTCCGGGGACGGCGGAAGTCCGCGCGGGCGCGCACCAACGCGATGACGCTGGCGCCGGGCCGGCGCGTGTCGCTGGTGGGCCACCCCTTCGCGGATGGCGAGTACTTCATCACCGCCTCGCGGCTGCACCTGCGCTTCCACGGCCAGCAGGAGCCCGGTCCGCTCGTGGACACCGGCGCGGCGCACTGCGAGGTGGACTTCGACGTGGTGCCCTCCGCGCAGGTGTTCCGTCCCCGACGTGAGACGCCTCGGCCGCGCATCCTGGGACTCCAGACGGCGCGAGTCACGGGGCCCTCGGGGCAGGAGCTGCACTGCGACGAGCATGGCCGCGTGAAGGTGCAGTTCCATTGGGACCGAGACGGCATGCTCGACGACAAGTCGTCCTGCTGGGTCCGCGTCACGCAGGCGCACACCACGGGCTCCGTGATGATTCCCCGCATCGGCTGGGAGGTGCTCATCGAGTTCGTGGAGGGAGACCCGGACAGGCCCGTGTGCCTGGGGCGCCTCTACAACCCGCTGAACCCGCCGGACTACAGCCTGCCCGCGCAGAAGACGGTGTCCGGGCACCGCTCCAATTCGTCGCCCGGCGCGGGGGGCTCGAACGAGGTCAGCTTCGACGACTCGGCGGACAGCCAGCGCGTCTACGTCAATGGCGCCTACGACATCAACATCAAGGCCGCCAACGACAAGAGCGCCAAGGTCGCGGTGAACCAGAAGCGCACCATCGGCACGAATCGGGAGATGTCCGTCGGCGCCAACGAGAAGATGGCGGTGAAGGGAATTCACAACGCCTCGGTGGGCAAGGACCACAAGGTCACCGTGGGCGCCAACCGCGCGGTCAAGGTCAGCGGCATCATCGGCGAGGAGATCACCGGCGCCGTCACGCTGAAGGTCGGCGGGCTGGAGAACATGCAGGTCGGCGACCCGGCGGAAGGGCTGCTCGAGAGCATCGAGACACTGGCCCTCGAAGGGGCGATCGCCCTCGCGGGCAAGGCGGCGAGCCGCGCCGAAGCCGCCCTGCTCGGGCCCTTGATGCCGGGGCTGAACGCTGCCCGGGAAGCGCTGGGCACCGCCGCGGAGCTGGCCGGCCCGGCAGCGGCCCTCCTCGGAGGCGACAACACCGCAGTGGCCGTCTTCGGCTCGGAGGTGGGCCAGCTCGCCGAGGACGGGAACCTGTCCCTCTCGAGCGTCATGGCATCCGGCATGGCGCAAGCCGTGTCGAGCGGCGCGCTGACGCGAGGGGGAGCATCACCCCAGGGCGGAGGCGCGTCACCGCGCGGTGGTGGCGCTGGGGGACAAGGCTTCGGGGGCTTCGGAGGGGGAAGTGGTGGCGGAGGCGGCGCGTCGGGGTCGTGGGACGCTCCGGCCACCGGGAACGCGGGGAGTGATGGCCGCGGTGGAGGTGGGGATGGAGGAGGAGGTGGTGGTGGTGGTGGTGGTGGTGGTGGTGGTGGTGGCGGCGGCGGAGGTGGTGGCGGCGGCCCCGGTACGTGGGGCACGACGGTCGAGGGCTCCGTCACCGAGAAGATCGGCGCGCTGGCGGTCATCAACGCGGTGACGGGAGTCTCGTTCGCGGTCGGCGGAGACTCGACGGAGACGATCGGCGCTGCCCGTATCGAGTTGATCAACGGTGGCAAGAACGAGCAGGTGGGTATCGCGAAGCTCGAGACCGTGGGCGCGTACATGGTGAAGGTGGCCAAGGCGCTCGCCATCGATGCGAAGGGGGCCGTGGCCATCAACGTGGCCAGCCAGACCCAGGACATCACCGGAGGCCACTCCATCACCGCGGGCGCCGCGGGCGTGGTGACCGCCGCCAATCTCAAGCTCGAGGCGTCCGGGAAGATCACCCTGACGTGTGGAGCCTCCGAGGTCGTCATCGATTCCAGCGGCGTGGCCATCAAGGGCGCGCTGGGCGTCACCATCGAAGGCACCTCCGAAATCAAGATGCACCCTCCCGCCATCATGCCGGGATGAGGAGAAGGACATGAGCATGCAGGCACTCAAGAGCGTGGCACGTGAAGAGGCCGAGACCTCCGAGGAGTCTCCGCGTCAGGTGAGGCTGGCACCGGCGCCCGCGGCCGCCCTGCCTCCGATGAGCCTGGGGCGACTGGTGGCGCGGGAGGGCGAGGGGTGGCGCGTGCGCATCGGCGCCACGGAGCACCTGCTCCAGGTGGACCCCGCGGTGGACCCCGCGCTCCTCGACGAAGCGCTCGCCTCGGGCGCGAGGGTCATCGTGGATGCCTCCGACGAGACGCCGCTCATCGCGGGCCTGCTCACCACGCAGCGCGCGCTGCACCTGGACCGGCAGGGAGCGGTCAACGCGCGCGTGCGCAGCTTCTCCGTGACGGCGGACGAGAAGGCGCTGCTGCGCGTCCCCGGCGCGTTCCTCCAAGTCACCGCGACCGAGGTCGAGCTGTACGCCGACCGGGTCATCACCCGTGCACGCGAGGTGGCCAAGGTCCTGGCCACCCTCATCAAGCTGAACTAGGAGCCCGCGCCATGAGCGTCACCGCGCTTGGAATGACGGTCGTCGGAGAGAAGAGCAAGCACACCGTGGTGCCCATGGCGCCCAACATGTGCCACACGCCCGCGGCGCCCAGCCCGCTGCCCATGCCCTACCCCATCACCGGGGACTCGGGCTCGCTGAGCGTCAAGTGCAGCAACATCGAGATCGAGAGCAAGCACGTCCACAGCTCGTTCTGCAAGACGGGGAACATGAAGGGCAACGAGCCTGGCGTCGCGCTCACCAAGGACATCACCGTCGCGGGCGTCAACCGCGGCGTGGCGTGGGGGCTGCCCGTCCCCGCCGTCACCGTGCACTTCGAGGGCAAGCCCGTCTGCGTGACGGGGAACGTGGGCTTCGGGGACTCCCGGTAGGGGCGTGGGCGTGACGGAGCGGATGGGCATCCAGACAGTCCAGGCGTTGCTCGATGAGGCGTTGCTCGGCTTGAGGGCGGTGACAGACCCGGCGCTGCCCGTCCGGCAGGCCGAGGAGCAGCTCGCGCTGGCCCTGCGTGAGGCGTACGAGGCCCACGCGGCGCGCGCGCAGTTCAACGTCCGGCGCGAGCGCATCCGCGCCATGGCGACGAACCTCCACGCGGCGGCGCGGCTGCTCGCGCAGGTCCCCACGGAGGACCCGGGCGGACTCGCGGAGCTGGCGCTGCTCCAGCAGGCCATGAAGGCGGCCATCGGCGCCCTGGGCGAGCCCTTCTCCACGGGCGCCGACGCGCGCCCACTGCCGCCCAAGGTCCGCGCCGAGCCCCTGCGCGCGAGCCTCCGCGAGCCCCGGCTGCTCGAGCCGGTGCGCGAGGTCCTCCTGCCGGCCATCCCCCTGCCGGAGCTGCCCGAGCCGGAAGCGCCGCCCCCTGCCCCACCCGCGGCGCCTCCGCCCGTGACGACGCTCGCGCAGCTCGACGCGCTGCTCGCCAAGGCGCACGCACGGCTGGCGGCGTTCGAGGCCGAAGAAGACGACGACGAGGACGCCGCGCCGGAGGAGGACGAAGCGAGGGTCGCGGCGACGGACGCGCAGGCCCTGCCCCTCCACTTCGGCCACCCGAAGGCCGAGGAGGACGTGCTCTTCGGCCATGCGCGCACCTGCCTGGAGGAGCTGGGGATGTTCGGGCTGATGCGGCGGGCCCGGTCCCTCACGCCCTGGTCGAACAGCGAGCGCACCGAGCAACGGCTGGTGCGCCGCGTGGACGCCATCGTCGCCTGTGGCCCTCCCATCCTGCCGCGCCTGGTGAAGCTGCTGGAGGAGCGTCCCGAGCCGGACCCCGAGCTCACCTGGGCCAACGTGTTCCTCTTCGGCTCGCTGGCCGGGGACGACGCGCTCGACCAGGCCCTGCGCATCATCCGGACCGTGGAGCTGAGCGAGCCGAGGATGGCCGAGGCGGTGACGGACGCGCTCTCGCTCGCGCCGCATCCCGGCATCGAGCGGGCGGTGCGCCCGTGGCTGGACGCGGAGCTGCCGGCGCGGAGGGCCGCGGGCCTGCGCGTCCTCGCGCGGCGCGGCGCGCTCTCCGTGTCTGACGTGGAGCGAGGACTGGAGGACCCGGAGCTGGAGGTGATTCGAGCCGCGAGCCAGGCGCTCGGAGCCACCCAGGGTCCCGTGCCTCACCGCGCGCTCGAGCAGGCGCTGCGCCACGAGGACGAGGAGGTCGTCCGCGCCGCGCTGGAGAGCACCCTGCTGCGAAGAAGCGAGCAAGGCCTGGAGCGAGCGCGCGCGTTGGTGCTGAAGGGTCAGGGCGCCTTCGCGGACGCGGCCCTCTTCCTGGCGATGTCCGCGGACGCGTCCGGAGCGGACGACCTGCGCGCCGCGCTGGACTCGGGTGACGTGCCCGCGGTGCTGCGGGCCCTGGGGTGGTTCGGGGACCTGTCGTTCATGGAGGTGCTGCTCGAGCACCTGGCGATGGACGCTCCCGACACGAAGGTCGCGGCGCTGGACGCGCTGCAACGGATGACAGGCGCGTCCCTGACGGAGGACGTCCCGAGCCCCGAGTACACGCGGGACGCCCTGCCCTTCCAGCGACCCTTCACGCCGCCCACGCCCGTGCTCGACCTCACGGACCGGGCCGTCGTGTGGGCGGACTGGTGGGCGAAGCATGGTCGCCATGCCAGGAAGGGCACGCGCTACCGCTTCGGACATGCGTGGAGTCCGAAGGTCTCCCTGTGGGAGCTGGAGGCTCCGGAGTCACTGCCCGCGATGCGCCGCTGGGTGCACGTGGAGCTGGCGGTGCGCACGGGCGGAGCCGTTCCGTTGGACCGCGCGGACTTCGTCGTCCGGCAGCTCGCGCAGCTCGAGGCCTGGAGGGTTCATGTGGAGTCGGGCAGCCGGCGGAGCCCGTCGGATGGATGGACGACGCGGTATGCGAGGTGACGTGACGTGAACACGCCCGAGCTGCTCAACGGCACCTCATCCACGGTGGCCCTCGTTCCCCAGTTGGGGATGGACGGAGGCATCCTGATGGTGGTCCTCATCAAGGAGCTCTTCTCCATCGCCCCGGGCAGCGCGCGGGTGACACGCGTCGGTGGCGCCCAGGTCCGCCACGCCGACGAGCCCTGGGACAAGAAGGCGCCCGAGGCCAGCAGCATCCAGCTCCCCGCGGACGTGTGCATCCGCAAGCCCTCCACGGATGTGGTGGTGGTGGGCAACGCCATGAGCAAGGGCGGCCAGGCCGTCAAGCAGCTGGACGTCCACATCGAGGTGGGCCCCGTCGCCAAGAGCCTGCGCGTGTTCGGCACGCGGGTCTGGTACCGGGGCGCGCTCGGGATGGCGCTGGGACCGCCGCAGCCCTTCACCAGCGTGCCCCTGAAGTGGGAGCTCGCGTATGGGGGCTTCGACGCGAGTGACGCCAACAAGCCGCCCGTGGAGGAGGCACGCAACCCCCTGGGGCGCGGCGTCGCGCGGGACTCGGACGCGCTGGTGAACCAGCTTGCTCCGCAGATCGAGGATCCACGCGACCTCATCTCCTCCGCCAGGACGCGGCCCGCGCCCGCCGGCGTTGGCGCCATCGGCAGACACTGGGAGCCCCGTCGTCGCTACGCGGGGACCGCGGACGAGAAGTGGATGAAGGAGCGCATGCCGCTGCAGCCGCTGGACTTCGACGAGCGCCACAACCAGTGCGCGACGCCCGAGCTCATCTGCCCCGAGTACTTGAAGGGGGGCGAGATGGTGAAGCTGCTCAACCTCTCCGCGGGCGGCTCGTATCACTTCGCGCTCCCCCGCCTGCACTTCGCGGTGACGGCGCGGACGGCGCAGGGGGACACGGACCACCGCCCGGTCCTGGACACGGTGCTGCTGCGGCCCTCGGACGAGGAGACGCTGGAGCTGACCTGGCGCACCGTGGTGCCCATGCCGCGCCCCGCGCGCCGCCTGCACTACATTCAGGTGCACGAGAAGGAGGTCGTCCGATGAGCACCGCTCGACACCTGGACTCGGCGCACTACGGCGGACGGTGGGGTTCGGCGCCCGTCATCGTGGGGACGGCCGCGTGGAACGGGCTGGCCTTCGCTCCGTACCAGACGTGGGCCTTCCGCCGCGCGGAGCTGTCCGCCTACGCGGAGACGCCCTTCCGCGCGCCCAACGGGAAGCGCGTGACGATGGCGCCCATCCGGACGCTGCCCACCCGGGACTCGGGCGCCGAGCGGCTGGTGCCCATCGCCACCCGGACGTTGACGCAGCTGCTGACGAACCTGGAGGAGCTGCCGCCGAACGCGACCGTGGCCCTGGTGCTCTGTCTTCCCGAGCGGATGGGGGAGCGGACGCAGGAGGGCTTCGCCACGCAGCGACGCCAGGTGGAGAAGGCGCTGGTGCGGCTCCTGGAGGAGCGAGACGTCCGGCCCGTGGTCCACGTGGTGCCGCGGGGGCATGCCTCGCTGGCCTTCGCGCTCATCGAGGCGGGCGAGGCGCTGCGAGGCCGCAAGGTGGACGTCGCGCTCGTCGGAGGCGTGGACACGTACTACGACCCGGAGGTGGTCCAGACGCTCATCGACCAGCAGCGCATCTTCGATGGGGAGAACCTGGACACCTTCGTCGGAGGAGAAGGCGCGGCCTTCTGCGCGCTGACCCGGACGGACGTGGCGAAGCGGACGAAGTGGCCGGTGCTCGCGCGGCTCGACACCGTGGCCACCGACGTCGAGCTGGCCACCCAGGACAACGACATGCCCTGCATGGCGGCGGCGCTGACACGCGCGGGCCGCGTGGTGTCCGAGCGGCTCCGTGAAGAGCGACGCACGCTGGACTGGTGGCTCTCCGACATGACGGCGGAGGAGCTGCGCGTGCACGAGTTCAAGCTGGCCTGGCCTCGGGTGGCCCACGACGTGATGCCGCCGGAGGCCACGCTCGAGTACCTGTCCGAGTGCCTGGGGGACCTCGGCGCCGCGGCGATGCCGACGGGGCTGGCCGTCGCGGTGGAGGGCATGCTGCGAGGTGACCCGGGCGCGGCCACCTGCCTGCTGACGGGCTCGAGCGCGGGCGGCGCGCGCGGCGTGGTGCTGCTCTCACGGGAGCCGTGAGATGGGCTCAGCGCAGGTCCTCCGGGAAGACGAAGCGGCGCAGCCAGGCCCCTGTCTTCTGCTCCTCCTGGAAGCCCCCCCAGAACTCGGTGGGCTTCTTGACGAAGTGGGGTTCCAGGACACGCGCCACCTCGGCGTAGGCGGAGGGGTACTCGAGCGCGTTGACGTCACCGAGCGTCGGGGCTTCACCCGCCTGGATGAGCGTGGTCCCCTTCAGCGTGTGCACGTGGACCTCGGACGTCCAGGCACGGGCCTTGAGCGCGGCGACGTCCAGCGCGAGCTTCCCGGCGAGGCCGTCACCCACGAGCGTGAGCCAGTTGCTCCCGGGCAGCCCTTCGCCCACGCACCAGGACATGGCATCCGGGTCCTGGATGTCGAGCCCGAGGTAGCGCTGGCTGGAGCGGTACAGACTCCAGAACGCGGTGGACTTGACCCACTCGTTCCAGGTGCCCACGTAGCCGCCCACGCCGCAGAGAAGGGGCCAGCGCTCGCCAACCTCCTTGGCCAGTTGAAGCAGCTGCTTCGGGTCGAGGGTCTCCGGCAGCAGCACCTGGAGGAAGCCTCGACGGCCCCGTGCCGCGTCCAGCTCCCGGTAGATGAAGCCGAGCCCTGGCGCTCCGAGGTCATCCACCAGGCGGAACGTGAACAGGTGCCTGACGCGGACATCGGCCCAGGAGACGGAGAGGGAGGCGAGCACGTCGTCGGCGACCCGAGGCGTGAAGCGGTGCCACTCCGGAAGCGTGGAGGTGGTGTACCAGGTGAGTCGCTCGGCGGGAGCCAGCTGGAGGAAGCGCCGGAGCAGGGCCGCGGCGCCCTCGGTGGCCCAGACGTAGGGCTCATCCAGGTACAGCGTCAGCCCGAGGGCATATCGGGTCAGCGTCACCTCCGGGTTCTCCGCGAGCACGTCGCCCCCCGGTCCACGCAGCTTCGACATCGTCACCGCCTCCTGGCAACACCCCGAGCGATGTACGACTATCACGAGACCGTGGCTTCCAGAGACCCAGGCGAGCTTCCCGCCGCCGCGAGGCGCCCCGTACCCGAGGACCCCACATCATGAAGCTCGCACACGCATTCCGCCGGGCCAGCGGCGAGTCGGCCTGGGATTGCCATTTCCTGGCGGACCGGTGGGATGGCAAGGACTGGATGGAGGACCACGCGGAGTCGTGGGTGGGCCAGGTGGTGGACGGGCGCGTCTACACGTTGCTGGGCCAGGTGGGGTGGCTCACGTCGCTCTGGCGCTCGCCGTCGGGCACGGTCTACGTGGCCGAGGGCAGCTTCCGTCGCGGAGGGGTGCACATCAACCGCTCGGAGAATCCCTCGCGTCCGGCGTGGGAGTTCCACGAGCTGCCGTGCGTCGTGTCGGGCATCTGGGGATTGGATGACCGGTTCGTGTTGGCCTGGGGACCGCATTCACAGCAGCGCAAGGAGTCGTTCTACCGCTGGGATGGCAGGCAATGGCATGAGCTTCCCTGCCCTGGCGAGGTCTTCGCGGTGCATGGGCTGGCGCCGGACCTGGTCTACGCGGTGGGTGGGGAGGGGCTCATCGCACGCTGGGATGGAGCGCGGTGGCATCCGGCACCGTCCTTCACGGAGGCGGTGATGACGGCTGTGCATGTCGTCAGCAAGGATGAGATGTATGCGTGCAGCGACGCGGGGGTGCACGAAGGCAGCGTCTATGGTTGGTCGGAGGTGGCGGAGTCCCCCGGGATGTTGATGAGCGTGGCGAAGTACCGGGAGCAGGTCTGGGTGGCGGGTGGGACGTATGGGCTCTTCACGCTGCGCGGCAATCAGCTCGAGGAGGTGGAGGCGCCTGTGAAGCCCCTGAGCCTGGACACCCGGAAGCGGCTGGTGATGGCCACGTCGGAGGGGTTGGTCGACACCGAGGACGCGAAGGAGTTCCGGACCATTCCGCTCGCGGACTTCGTCGCCTGCGTCCAGGACATTCCACGCAAGTGGTGAGAGACTCGATTCACGAAGGTCAGCGAAGCCGTCCGTTCGAGGGGGACCCGACATGACAGCCAGCGCGCCCACGCCACCACCGCACACACCCGTCAACTACCTTGAGGGCGGTGGCAGCAGCTTCTTCTCCCGGCAATGCCAGCAACTGCTCATCAAGGCCAAGCTGAACCCGGAGTGGTTCGGCTCGTATGACCACGTCGCAAAACTCAACAGAGAGGCGAAGGCCAAATGCGCGCGGTGGGACACGGCGACCGCCGCGGAGCATGCGGCTGGGATGAAGGACGGAACTCCGTTGGAGCGCCCCACCGCGGGTGACCGCTACCTCCGAAGTTGCCAGTCAGGCCATCTCGTCCGCGACTCCAACTTCCGGGAGAGCGGTGCGGATGACATGGGCAACGATGCGCGTGGGGACCCCTGCCGGAACGTCATCGACGGCTATGAGTCGGATCGCGCGCCCGCCGTTCCGCAGCAGGGCATGGCATCCGAGAACATGGAGCACGGACGTCATACCCGTCGGGAGAACGCGGATGCTCAGCGGCGACGGTATGACAACTCAGAGTCAGGTCGGCCAGAGACCGAGTACGGACAACGTCAACGCCACGCGGATGAGGACGCGCGCGTCAACCAGTACGTGAGAGAGCACCAACAACGCTGGCGTACCTCCGAGCGCGCCGCCAACCAACAACCCCCGGGGCTGGCTGGAACCAGTGGGAGTGGCGCCAGCGGCTCGGCAAGCGCTTCGGGCGGACCAGGAGGTGCAGCGGGCTCAGGCCTGGGGTCGGTAAAATCCCCCACCTGTCCTCCAGCCGACGTCATCGATGGGAAGTCCGCCGCCAAGTGCATCAACAACTGGCGTAAGAAGGCCGAAGCACAGATGAAGCAGAAGATGGCGGATGACATGGCCAGGCATGAGCGAGACAGTACTGTGCCCGCCTCATTCACCGGCTCACCTCCGCCCCCTTCTCGCCAGGACCAGTACCAGGCTCATCTGGACCAGAACGTCCACAATGCCGAGGCGGCCGAAGCAGCCGCACAAGGCACCCCAGGGGCAGCCGCGGCGGCACGCACAACCAGCACCGCCAAGCGCAGGGCCACCTCCTTCCGGAGGGCACGCTGCAGAGCCGAACAAGGTGCGCGCCTGCGAGGAGACCCAGGCGCGGGCCCGCCTCGCACCAAGGGCAATGCTCGCTGAGCCCCCATCCACCGACTCAAAAACACTTCTGGAGATCTCTCGAATGAGCCCTACCCATATCGACACCGTCGCAGATACCGCCACGTCCTTCATCGACGACTACCTCACCCAACACGGGAACTTCACGCCTGATGAGGAGGTTGACTCATCGGATCCCGGTGCCCTGCGGCTCTCGCTCTACAGAGCCATGCCAGACCAGACTACACCAGGAACCATCGTGTACACCTTCATCTATGGGTCGAAGGTCGAGAAGGACAGTCCCGAACTCCAGAATTGGCTGCAGCAGATCATGGTCGCGCTCAAGGAGGCCCATCCAGAGATTTCCCAGTACAAGAGCGTCATCGAGCTGAATTCATCGGACTACTGAGGGCCCATTCAATGCGCGGGCCGCGAGACCCATCACGCGAAACACACGTTTGAAGCCCTCCTGCGAATGAGTCCCCCTGACATTCATACGGTCGCCAGCACGGCAACGTCATTCATCAAGAACTATCTCACCGAGCACGGGTACTTCACGCCCGACGACGAGGTGAACGAAGAGGAACCCGGTTCGCTGCGCTTCTCCTTCTACAGAACCATGCCGGACCAGACCTCGTCCGGAACCCTTGTCTACACCTTCGTGTATGGGTCGAAGTACAGCGAGAAGAGTCCCGAGCTTCAACAGTGGGCCCAGCAACTCATGACCGCGCTGAAGGACGCCCATCCCGAGGTCTCTCAGTTCAAGAGCACCATCGAGCTCGACCCGGCAGCCGACTGAGTACCCATCAACCAAACTGGGCCGGCGGGATCACCTCTCGGCCTGCCTCGTCTGCACTCTCACAGGTTGCCGCGAGCCGCCGACAGGGGACCACAAGAGGCCACGTTCGGAACTCTCCTCGAATGAATCCCACGACCATCGACACCGTTGCCGATACCGCCACGTCCTTCATCAGCGACTATCTCGCCAAGCATCATTACTTCACGCCCTCAGACGAGATAGACGAGAACGACGACGGGGCCCTGCGGCTCTCGCTCTACAGAGCCATGCCGGACCAGACCGCTCCCGGAACCATCGTGTACACCTTCATCTATGGGGCGAAGGTCGAGAAGGACGGTCCCGAACTCCAGCGTTGGCTGGAGCAGATCATGGTCGCGCTGAAGCAGGCCCATCCCGAGGTCTCTCAGTACAAGAGCACCGTCGAGTTGGACGCCTGGGACTACTGAGCCTCTACTCCACCCTGAGCAACGAACCCCACCGCGGGTGGCGACGAGCGCGCCACCCGCGGAAGGAAGCCCGGCTCACTCCATGGCGGAGACGACCTGCGCGTCACACGTGGTCGGGTTGATCCACGACTGCGCATTGTCCAGGTAGCAGAGGACGCCCTGCGTACCGTAGGCCGCCTGACCGATGGTGGCCGAACAGGTCGCGGTGCCGGCGTTGTACGTCACCGCCAGCTGCCAGAGGCACGTCTTCGCCGCGCCCGTCGGGTCCGCCGGATTGGTCGTGTAGTAGTACGTCTGCGTCACCGAGGTGGCCGGAGCAACCTCAATCTGGAAGACGCCGTTGACCGACGGCTTCGCGACGGGGCCGAGCGGGTTCGGAGGGGGAATGGGCAGGCGGACGCCGGAAAGCGTGCCACCGAAGCTGACATTGACGCCCGTCCAGTTGCCCACGGCGAAGGTCTGCAGAGGGTTCGCCAGGAGCGACACGCCACCCTCGGCGTGACGCGCCTTCAGCTCGAAGGTCTCCGTCTTCACCGCGGTGACGTACTCACCCCGGAAGAACTCCAGCCCACCAAAGTCGAACTGCTCGGCGGCGGCGACGGACGGCGCGAGGGACAGCAGGGAGACGGCCAGGAAACGCTTCACGTTCCTCGTCATGGGTATTTCTCCTGTGTTGTCTGGTGTTGGCCTGAGCCGCAACCTTCCTAACATCGGGCTCCCTTTCATTGCAAATCACAACAAGGAAAACACGCATTTCCAGTTAAAATGGAGGATTTCAATCAGCACTTGTCTGCCATTGCCCGGACCTGGAAGAACGCCACGGATGGGTCAGCGGCGCACCCAGGTGTCATTCGAGAACCGTGGATTCGTCCGCTCGCGGACACTCATCAAGTCAGACATCGAGAGCCGTGGAAAAATCCAGACGACTCCTCAAAGACACACACCCGAACCTCCCAGTGGGGTTACGAGGAACCATGCTTCGAGCCTGGAACCCCACGTCGGCTGCAGCGCCCTGACGCGGCCCTCACCTGCTCCGGCCGCCACGTCCGCGAGCGCGTCGTGCTCGCCCCCGCTTCGAAGAGACCTGGAGGAGTGGAGCCCCGCGCGGCGGCTTCCGGACACAACGACCGCGGGAACGCACGGAGGCGCGGAGCCCCCCCATCCCGGAGCCTCGAGCGCAAGCCCGCCCGCCTCCAGGGCGATGAGGCAAGCCCGGGAACCCGGCCGCCCGGCGAGCAGCACGCCGAAAAGAAAAAGGGCCGGCTGCTTTCGCAACCGGCCCTTCTCTACTCTCTAGCCGACACCCAGGCTTGAACTGGGGACCTACTGATTACGAATCAGTTGCTCTACCGCTGAGCTATGTCGGCGCAAGGCGGCGCGGGAAGTACCATGGCGTTCCGGGTAGGGCAAGCCGAAATGAAGGCCCTCCCGTTTTCAATCCGGCCCAGGTGCTTCGTTCCCCAACGAACAAACCCACCCCACCGTGACATCCATGACACGGTGCATCCGCCGTCGGTGACACAGCGCGTTGCCATAAGTCCCCGTCATCGCTCCGGTTTTTCGGGAGGAAGCGTGGCGCCACGGCGGTTGAACTCGGTTGGCGCATATGCACATAAGGGCGCCGCTATCCCCGCGTCCCCGGCCCGAGCGTGGCTGGGACCACAAGGAGCCGTTTTCGACATGGCCAGCGAAGAGAACTTCATGCGCGCTCCGGCGCCGACGCCGAAGCGCACCGTCTACACCGAGGCGATGGAGATCTTCCATCGGGCCGCCGACCTCATCAAGCTGGACAAGCGCGTCCGGCTGGAGCTCGAGGAGCCCGACTACGAGCACATCTTCTATGTGACGGCGAAGCTGAAGGATCGCCTCGTCCCGCTCATCCCCGAGCGCGCCAAGCAGTTCGCGGACCTGCCGGAGACGCAGGTGCGCAACAAGGAGGGCCTGGAGGCCCTGGCCAACGGCAGCATCATCCTCAACGGCCGCGCCCTCCTGGGCTCCGACGTGGCCATCCGCCAGGGCCACCTGCGCCTGCCGGACGGCAAGGTCTACCAGCTGGTCCCCGGCGAGTCCCAGCGCTTCAAGGCCTACCGCGTCCAGCACAACCAGGCCCGTGGCCCCTACAAGGGCGGCCTGCGCTACCACCGCGAGGTGTCCCTGGACCTCTTCAAGGCCCTGGCCGCGGAGATGACCTGGAAGACGGCCATCGCCGAGGTGCCCTTCGGCGGCGGCAAGGGCGGCATCCAGATCGACCCGCGCGAGTACGGCCGCGAGGAGCTGGAGGCGATCACCCTGCGCTTCATGTACCGGCTCAAGAGCCTCATCGGGCCCAACATCGACATCCCGGCCCCGGACGTGGGCACCAACCCGGAGATCATGGCGCTCCTGTACCGCCAGTTCTCCGACGGTGAGCGCGAGCGCCACAACCTGCGCGGCATCGTCACGGGCAAGGACGTGCGCATCGGCGGCTCCGAGGGCCGCGGCAAGGCCACCGGCCAGGGCGTCGCGTTCTGCATCGAGGACTACTACGCGGACCGCGGCGAGAGCGTGAAGGGCAAGACCTTCGTCATCCAGGGCTTCGGCAACGTGGGCAGCCACGCCGCCAACATCCTGGGCGGCATGGGCGCGCGCCTGCTGGCGGTCAACGACGCGGACGGCACCATCTACAACGGTGACGGCATCGACGTGCAGGCGCTCACCGCCTACGTGCAGGACCCCAAGAACCTCAAGCGCAGCGTGCTCGGCTTCCCGGGCGCCCAGCGCATCGAGAAGAAGGACCTGTGGGATGTCCAGGCGGACATCCTCGTCCCCGCCGCCCTGGGTGGCGAGATCACGGCGGACATCGCCGAGCGCCTCAAGGTCAAGCTCATCGCCGAGGGCGCCAACGGCCCCACCACCCCGGAGGCCGACCGCGTCCTGCAGAAGCGCGGCATCGAGCTCATCCCGGACATCATCGCCAACGCCGGCGGCGTGACGGTGAGCTACTACGAGTGGATCCAGAACAAGCGCATGGAGCGCTGGAGCGAGGCCGAGGTCGACCAGCGCCTGGAGCGCGCGATGAAGCGCAACTACCGCATCATCCGCGACATCTCCCGCAACCAGCCGCGCAAGACGGACATGCACGACAGCCGCCAGTACTGCGTCGGCGAGGCCGTGGACAGCCGCTGCGCCGCGATGATCCTCGCGCTCAAGCGCATCGAGGCCCACTACCTGCTCGAGGGCTTCTCGCAGTAGGCCCTCCCGCCTCCTGAAAGCACCAAGGGCACGGCTCTCCTCGTGAGGACCGTGCCCTTGTCATGTCGTGGCGCCCGCTGTGGCGGCCCCAGGCGGCCCCCTGTCCCGGGAGCGTCGTCGGGCCACCGGGCCGCTCAGCCAGGCGGCCACGCTACGAACCTCAGTGCATCACCCGCTCGCGGTCCACCAGGAGCAGCGGCGCGTCGTCGTGCGTCTCGTACGCCACGATTCGCAGCCCCACCCCGCGGCTGGAGCCCTCGCGCCCGTCCTTGCGGCCGAACGCCAGCGCCACCTGGTAGCGCACCTCGCACAGGCACGTCATCTCCGTGCCGTCCTCGCCCGCGAACGTCACCTTCAGCTTCTCCCCCAGCCCCACCGCGTCGCGGACCTCCACGAACATGCCTCGCGCGCTGATGTTGCGCCCCACCCCCCTCATCATCCCGTCCTGGGTGGTGAGGTAGACGGTGAAGACCTTGTCGAAGCGCAGGTGACTGCGGCGCTCTTGCGGACGCTCGAACACTGGGGGTGCCTCCCGGCAACAGGTGGTGACAGGCACACCCTACATGGTAGCCACATGTAGGCAATTTATTCACCTACATCCACCCTCACACACCTACGAGAAGGCTGCCCCCTGTTGCGCGGGGACATGGCACCATCCGGATTCCCCCCGTACCCCGGAGCCCCTCGTCTTGAGCCGCTTTCTGGTCGCCGCCGTCGCCCTCCTCCTGCCCACCCTGGCCCTGGCCGACGTGGACTCGCGCTTCGCCAAGCTGCGCGACGAAGCCGAGCCGCTGGGGGGCCTGGGGGCCTTCCTCGAGAAGTACATCGGCGCGTGTGAAGGGGCGCTGGTGGACCCGAAGTGCAAGTCGGACGCGGAGGCCTTCCGCAAGAAGTACCAGGGCAAGCGGCTGTACATGATCATCGGCGAGGACGACGCGACCATGCTGTCGCCGGGGCCGTACAACCCGGGCGCCGGGGAGTACACCATCAACATCACCCCGTTCTTCCCGGGCGGCCGCTACGCGCTCACCCACGGGGCTCCGAAGAAGCAGGACGGCAACGGCAACCCGGTGCTGCCCTTCCTCACCGTCACGGGCACGCTGCCGGAGGGGTGGAACGGCTCGCTCTTCTCGCGCATGTTCTCCATGCGGCAGGTGCGCGCCCAGGTCGTCTTCACGCCGCAGGCCGTGTGGTCCCTGCCGAAGAAGGGCGGCGGGAAGAACCACGGCGTGACGGCCCGCATCGACGGGCTCATCCTCACCGAGGGCCGCACGGGCCACCCGCTGGGCCTGTGGCTCAACGGCAAGGACGCCAACGCCAGCCGCTAGGCGGACGTCCTCGGGGGCTCCCTCACCGGGCGATGGCCAGGTACTGCTGGGAGTCCCCGCGCTTGACGCGCAGGAGGATGCTGGCCCCGGAGCTCCCCTTGGAGAGGGCCGCGCGCACCCCGGCCGCGTCCTTCACCCGCTTGCGGTTGACCTCCGTCACCACGTCGCCCATGCGCAGCCCCGCCGCCTCCGCGGGGCTTCGGGGCGACACCGCGGCCACCAGCGCCCCGTCCCAGGCCACCTGGTTGAGCGGCGCGGCCACCTCGGGCGTCAAATCCCGCAGCGTCAGCCCCAGGTCCTCGTCGCTCGTCACACGCTGGACCAGCCCCTCGGCGGCCTCCTGCGCGGGGCGCTCCACCAGCCGCACCGCCACCTCCTGCGTCGTCCCCTGGCGCAGCAGCGTCAGCTTCGCTTCCGTCCCGGGCGCCAGCAGCGCCACCTTCCGGAGCAGCTGCAGGTAGGAGCCGATGGTGCGCCCGTTCACCGCCACCAGCCGGTCCCCGGAGCGGATGCCGGCCGCGGCCGCGGGGCTGCCCTGGTAGACGTCCTTCACCAGCGGGGCCCGGCGCTCGGCGCTCTCCCGGTCGTCGTTGACGATGACGCCCAGCCAGCCGCGCGTCAGCTTCCCGTTCTCCCGCAGGTTCGGCAGCAGGTCCTTCACCAGGTTGATGGGCACCGCGAAGCCGATGCCCTGCCCCTGGCTGATGATGGCCGTGTTCACCCCCACCACCTCGCCCTTCATGTTGAAGAGCGGCCCGCCGGAGTTGCCCGGGTTGATGAGCGCGTCGGTCTGGATGAAGTCGTCGAACTGGCCCACGCCCAGCACGCGCTCCTTGGCCGAAATCATCCCGTGCGACACCGAGTGGTCCAGGCCGAAGGGGTTGCCGATGGCCACCACCCAGTCCCCCACCTCCAGCCGGTCCGAGTCCCCCAGGTAGAGCGCGGGCAGGTCCCCCATCTCCGAGCCGCTGAGCCTCAGCAGCGCCACGTCCGTGGACGCGTCGCGGCCCACCACCTCGGCGGAGAACTCGCGGCCGTCCGACAGGCGCACGGCGATCTTGCTCGCCCCCGACACCACGTGGCTGTTGGTGACGACCAGCCCGTCGGGCGTCAGCACGAAGCCCGAGCCCGTCGAGCGCTTCATCCCGGCAAGGCCACTGTCCCGGGGGCTCACCGTGGTGATGTTGACGACGCCCGCCTCCACCGCGCGGATCAACGGCGCCAGCGACGTGGGCGGCACGAAGGCGGGCAGGCCCGTCTCCCCGGCGGGGCGCTCGCGCCACAGGCCCAGCGCGCCGCCGGGGCGGGCCTCACCCGAGCCCTGGTACGAGAACCAGGCGGCATGCTCTCGCATGCGCGCCTGCAGCCAGGGCCCCACCGGCCCCTCCTCGGCGGACGCCGTCAGGGGGAGCACGGCCACGGACAACAGGACGAAGAGCAGTCGGGAAGCCACGAGGTGGCAGCTTATACGGCGGCGCATGACGAGCGACGGGAACAACCCACCCCGCCGCCGTCTTCCTCGTTTTCCGGTGGGGACGTCCTCAGGCCTGGGCGGGCGCCACGTACTTGGCCACCTTCACCCGGGCCGGGCGGATGACGCGCTCCTTGAGCCGGTAGCCCGCGCGAATCTCCGCCACCACCTTCTGGTCCTCGTCGGGCGAGGTGGTGATCTCCATGTCCGTGGCCTCGGCCACGTTGGGGTCGAACGGCTGCCCCGTCACGCTGATGCGCTCGATGCCCATGCCCTGGGCCTTGCTCAAGAGCGAGTCGCGGATCATCCGCACGCCCTGCGCCAGGGGCGAGTTGTCCTGGCCGCTCATGGAGAGCGCCCGGTCCAGCTCGTCGATGGCCTCCAGGAGCGCCACGGCCACGTTGCCGCGCTCCACGTCCATCATCCGCTCGCGCTCGCGGGTGAGCCGCTGCTTGAACTCCTCGCGGTCCTTGTTCACCGCCTGGTAGGCGCGCGCCAGCTCGTCCACCCGGCGCCGGGAGGACTCCAGGTCGGCGCGCAGCCGCTCCTTCTCCGCGTCGGCCGCCTCGGAGACCACGTCATCGGCGGGCGTCCTGGCCTCGGCCTCGCCCGCCGCACCGGCCTCCGGGCCCGGCGGACCTCCGCCGTTGGCGGACTGGGCGTGCTGGGATTCCTGGGAGGGGTCGGAGTGCGAGGGACCGGACATGTCGAACCTGAAGTCGAGGTGGAAGAGCGCGCTTCACGCGCGGGTAGGCGTCAACAGGCGCAACCTAACCGCGCGCGAGTGCGTGTCAACGAGCGGAGCTAGTGCTCCTGGGCGGCGGGGGACTCGGCCATGAACCCATGGTCGACCTGTCCCGTCACCTCGTCGATGATCTCCACCTGGGCGGCCCGCAGCGAGTAGTAGAGGAGCCAGCGCTCCGCCGCCGTCAACGTCCCCGCCGGCAGCGCCTCCTCTATCTCCTGAACCGTGAGCCGCCCCTCCTTGAGCCCCTTCGCGAAGAGGGCCTTCCGGGCCATGTAGCTCTTGCCGATCCTGTTCTCCACGGCGACGCCTCCTTTAGGTCTCAAGATAATTTCGCCCCCCGGACACCGCAGGAATGCGCGGTGGCGGGGGGCGTGGGCCAGGCCGGAGAGCAGGCGCCCGGACGTCGGCTACGAGTCCAGGGGCTTGTCGGCGTGCTGCGTCGGCGGAGGCGGCTCCTCGTTGCTGCCCACCGGGTGGGCGGAGATGACCTGGCGGGCCTCGGGGTGCAACAGCCCCCGCTGCGCCAGCACCTTGGGGCCGAGGATGGTCACCATCGTGTCCTCCTCCACCACCTCCACCGCGAGCAGCCGCGCCGCCAGCGCCTGCACCTTGTCCCGGTGCTTGCTGAGCACCTCCCGGGCCCGGTCCAGCGCCTCGCTGACGAGCTTGCGCACCTCCTCGTCGATCATCCGCGCCGTCTGCTCCGAGTACGTCCGCGACTCGGGCAGGCCCGCGGAGCGCAGGAAGTTGGGGCCGTGGTCCGCGCTGAGCGCGACGGGCCCCAGCGTGCTCATGCCGTAGTCGCGCACCATCATCTTCGCGACCTCGGTGGCCTGCCGGATGTCGTTGGACGCGCCGGTGGACACCTCGCCGATGAAGATCTCCTCCGCGGCGCGGCCCCCCATCATCCCCGCCATCTTGTCGCGCAGCTCGTCCAGCGACATGAGGTAGCGGTCCTCCAGGGGCAGCGACATGGTGTAGCCCAGCGCCGCGAGACCGCGCGGGATGATGGAGACCTTCGTCACCCGCTCGGCGTGCGGCAGCATCCACCCCACCACCGCGTGGCCCGCCTCGTGGTGCGCGACGATCTCCTTCTCGCGCTCGTTCATCCGGCGGTTCTTCTTCTCCAGGCCCGCGACGACGCGCTCGATGGCCTCCTCGAAGTCCGCCCGCATCACCGCGTCGCGGTTGCGTCGGGCCGCCAGCAGCGCCGCCTCGTTCACCACGTTGGCCAGGTCCGCGCCCGCGAAGCCCGGCGTGCGCGAGGCGATGGTCTTCAGGTCCACGTCCGGGCCCAGCTTCACGCCGCGGGCGTGGATCTCCAGCACCCGCTCGCGACCGCGCTTGTCCGGACGGTCCACCAGCACCTGCCGGTCGAAGCGGCCCGGCCGCATCAGCGCGCTGTCCAGGATCTCCGGACGGTTGGTCGCCGCCAGGATGATGAGGCCCGCGCGGCTGTCGAAGCCGTCCATCTCCGCGAGCAGCTGGTTGAGCGTCTGCTCGCGCTCGTCATGGCCGCCGGCCACGCCCGAGTTGCGGCTCTTGCCGATGGCGTCCAGCTCGTCGATGAAGATGATGCAGGGCGCCTTGGCCGTGGCCTGGGCGAACAGGTCGCGCACGCGGGCCGCGCCCACGCCGACGAACATCTCCACGAACTCCGAGCCGGACAGGCTGAAGAACGGCACGCCCGCCTCGCCCGCCACCGCGCGCGCCAGCAGCGTCTTGCCCGTGCCCGGCGGGCCCACCAGCAGCACCCCCTTGGGGATGCGGCCACCCAGGCGGCGGAACTTCTCCGGCGTCTTGAGGAACTCGACGATTTCGCGCAGCTCGTCCACCGCCTCGTCCACGCCCGCCACGTCCTTGAAGCCCACGCCGGTGTCGGCCTCCGCCTGCACCTTGGCGCGCGTCTTCCCGAAGCTCATGACGCTCTGCGGACCCTGGCCGATGCCGCCGGCCACCCGGCGCATCATGAAGCTCCAGAAGAGGAAGAACAGCCCCAGCGGCAACAGCCAGATCCACAGGGCCTCGCCCAACCCGGACTGCGGCACCGCCTCGAACTGGACGCCCTTCTGCTCGAGCAGCGGCACCAGCGACTCGTCCCCCTGGACGCGGTAGGCCATCCACGGCAACGCGCTGGGCTCGCCTCGCAGCGGACGATCCCCCTGCGCCGGCGGAGGCGGCTGGGCGGTGTCCTTGAGGAAGCCCTTCACCCACTCGTTGGAGATCTGGACCCGGCTGAAGTTGCCGGACTCCACCGCGTCCCGGAACTGGCTGTAGCTCACCCGGCGGACGCCCGCGTCCTGGAACACGTTCCGGAAGAGAAGGAAGCCCAGGACGAGCAGCAGGATGTAGCCCAGCGGTGAGCCGAACTTGAACCCCTTGCCCGGCGTCCCTGGCTTGTCGGACTTCTTTCCCCGCGGGCCCACACCCGGCGGGAGCTCCTGTGGCTTCATCGTCGGCACGCTCGCCCTCCCCCTCCCCGCTCATTCGGGCCCCGTGCCCGGATGGCGTCACACTCAGCCGGGCAAAGATGTTCACCGGCGCCAGAGCGTCAACCCGCTGGACGGTTTCCCTGCACCCCGGACGCACCCGAGTCGCGAGATCAGCGACACCCGACGCGCCACAACGGTTGACCGGTGAACTCCGTCCCCAGCAGATACCCCTCGCCATCCGACAGGTACGACACCGCCTCGGCCTGGGCCTGGGGTCCGCCCGGCACCTCGACGAGCGAGCCCTTCAAGAGCGACTCGAAATCCTCCGCCCCCGGCTGGCGCAGCTCCCACACGCGCGAGTAGGTGCGAATCAGCATCCGCTGTCCGGAGGCCTGCAGCGACGCGCCCGTCGTCGCGCGGTCCACGCCCCCGGGCGCCTCCAGCGCTCCCAGCTTCGTCGCCTGGATGGCGGCGCCGGGCTTCAGGCCGTCCAGCGCGAAGACCTCCCCCAGCGAGCGCCGCGTCTTGGTGAAGACCATGAGCCGCCCCGAGCGCGCGTCCGCCACCAGCGCCTCCACGTCATGGGCGCCGTCCGGATAGGTGAAGGCCAGCACCTCCACGGCCACCGTCGCGTCGCCGAGCGCGTCCGGCTCCGGCAGCCGGTACAGGCGCACCTGGTCGCGAATCTCGAAGTTGTCGCCCGTGTCCGCCAGGAAGACACACGTGCGCGTCTCCCCGGGTGAGCACGGCCCCACAGCCACGTCCTCCAGATCCCGGGGCTGGGCGCCGGTGAGCTTCAGCCGGGCCCGCACTCGGCCGGTCTCGTCGATGGCGAACAGCTCGAAGTCGTTGCCGGAGTCGTTGTGGGCCCAGAAGACGCCGGGGAAGCGGCGGCTGGCGGCCAGGCCGGACAGCTCCGGCAGCTCGGAGGGCACCTCACCGCTGCGCAGCGGCACGCCGTACCAGGTGCACCCGGGCAGGCCCGTCGCCGGGGGCTGGGCGCCGGCGTCCTCGACGCCCGAGTCGGGCGGCAGGGGCTTGGGGCTGGAGCAACCGGCGAGCCCCATCCCCACGAGGAGGGCCCAGGTCCAGCGGGGCCACACGTCAGGAGTCCAGGTCCAACAGCTTCGCCAGCGTCTTGGCGTCCGCGTCGGGGAAGCGGTACTGCGACATCTCCTCCAGCGTCACCCAGCGGTGGTCATGCACGCGCAGGTGGCGGATGTGGTGCTCGGCCTCGGCCAGACGGCAGCGGAACACCCGGAAGTCGATGTCGTAGGTGGGATACTCGTGGCGGGTGTGCATGGCCTGGTCGAGCACCTCCACGGCCACTCCCATCTCCTCGTGGATCTCCCGGATGAGCGCCTCGGGGTCGCTCTCCCCCTCTTCCACCCGTCCGCCGGGGAACTCCCACAGCAGGGGGAGCGACGCGGTGGGGGGGCGCTGGGTGATGAGGTAGCGTCCCTGCTCGTTCTCGAGCATCGCACCGACGACGCGGACGTGGCGACGGGCCATTCGCTTCTCCTGACTCCTGGGCAGGCCAACGAGGGAGGGGCGGCCTAACACAGCCCTCGCCCGGCGCCAATGCCACAGCCCCCATTCAGGCAGCCTAGGCACGCCCCAGGCAGGCGCCCAGCCCTCCTCCAGGGTGGCACTCCACCCTGCGCCGGGCACCCCGCCGGCCGAGGCCTCCCCGGCTCCGACTCCAGCCCCACGTCAGTGTTGGAGGCCGGGCGTCGGCGACAAAGCATGTGGTGAATTGGATGACGAGCGGGCCGGATGGCGTCATGCTCGCATCCATGAAGACGAGTCGCGCGGAAAGGGCCGAGGTGCTCGGGGCGGCACTGAAGGCCGCCCGCCAGGCAAAGGGGTTCGGCATGGAGGAAGTCGCCGAGCGCCTGGAGATGCCCGTGGAGGTTCTTTCCCGAGTGGAACGCGGGGTGATGGTGCCCACCATCTCCACCCTGGTACGGCTGTGCATCATCCTCCGGTTGGATCCGGACAATCTGCCGGAGGAGCTGCCGGAGATGAGTGACTGAGGATGCGTCCGGAAGCGCGCCGGGACGAGGGCTGATGGCCCCGACCGGCGCCTGACGGATGGACGGGGGCGTATCGGGGGAGGTCTTCCGTCCATGCCGCCGAGAGGCGATGCTTCGACGGGCCCGCTCGCACGTCGGACTCTCTCTCCCCCCTCGCCGCCGCCATCGATGCGCTGTCCCGCCTGTCATCGCCGTGTGGTGGAGCACTGTCCCCTCCACCCCTCGGCCGAGCTCCCGCCGAGAGTCCCCCCGGCCCCCCTTCCGGACGTCCCGGGGTACCAGCGGGGCGTCTCCGTGGGACGAGGCGGCTTCGGGCGTGTGCTCGCGGCGCGGCGGGAGTCCGACGGCCGGCCCGTGGCCCTCAAGGTGCTGGAGCCGCTCGCCGCGGAACGATTGGCGCGGGAGCTGGAGGCACTGCGACGCATCGGCCCGCCCGTGACGCCGGAGCTGCTGGGCGAGGCCCGCACGCTGACGGGTGAGCCCGTGGTGGTGATGGAGTTGATCGCCGGGCAGACGCTCGCGCAGCGGTTGGCGGAGCTGCCCCGGTCGGGCGCGATGCCGTGGGAGGAGGCGAGGCCGGTGATGCTCGCCCTGGCGCGCGCGCTGGCGCGGGTGCACGCCGCGGCAGTGGTGCACCGCGACCTCAAGCCGGAGAACATCATGCTCTCCGGAGAGCGGCTGGTCCTGGTGGACTTCGGGCTGGCGCGCCTGGGCGCGGAGCGGGACGCGGCGCCCGCGCCGACGGTGACAAGGACCGGGCAGCGCCTGGGCACGCCCGAGTACATGGCGCCCGAGCAGTGCCTCGATGCGCGAGCCATTGATGCGCGCGCGGACCTCTACGGGTTGGGCGTCGTCTTCTTCGAGCTGCTGTGTGGGCGTCCGCCGTTCGTGGGAGACACCGCGTCGGTCCTCCAGGCGCATGTCGCCCGGAGGCCACCGGTGCTCTCGAAGCTGGCGCCGTGGGCGGTGCCGCTCGAGTTGGATGCCCTGGTGTCCCGCTTGCTGGCGAAGGCCCCGGAGGAGCGCGGGCCCGGCGCGGCGGGCGTGGCGGATGCGCTCGAAGCCGTGCCGCGGAAGGGGACCTCTGGGAGGCCACGGGGCAGCTCGACGCAAGAGGCGGTCGTGGCGGATGCGCTCGATGCCGAGACCGGGGCGAGGACCTCCGCACCGCCGCAACTCACCTCGACGCAAAGGGTGGTCGTGGCGGATGCGCTCGATGCCGAGACCGGGGCGAGGACCTCCGCACCGTCGCAACTCAGCTCGACGCAAAGGGCGAACGTGGCGGATGCGCTCGATGCCGAGACCGGGGCGAGGACCGCCGCACCGCCGCAACTCAGCTCGACGCAACGGGCGGACGTGGCGGATGCGCTCGAAGCCGAGACCATTTCGAGGGCCTCTACCCCGCCACTACTCAGCGCGACGCAAGGCGCGGACGGGGTCCCGATGGGGACCTCCGCGCCAGTGCTGGAGTCTCCCGAACCGCGCACGGTCGCCACGACGGGTGAGAGCCCCCCGGGCCTTTCGGAGACCTCCGCACAACGAGCCAGGGACGTCGCCCTGCTGGGCGTCAAGACGCCGCTCGATGTCCCCACGCTGCGGGGACTGCTCACCAGCACCGGCGCGGAACTGGCGCGCATGGAGCCGGGGCTCGCCATCTTCGCGTTTCCCCATGAGCCCCAGGTCGAGTCGGGGCTGCGCGCCGCGCTCAAGGCCGCGGAAGCCCTGACGAGCCAGCTTCCTCCCGGCTCGATGCGCGTCGTGCACCAGGCACGGCTCCGCGTGCGCGAGCGAGGTGGCCGATGGGTTCTCGGTGGCGTCGCGCTCGAACAGGAGGGCAGGTGGTGGCCCGAGCCCGCGGCCCCATCCGACACACTCCTGCTGACCGCCGAAGCACGTGAAGGACTCGGCGCGCTCGACCCTGTCAGCACACCCACGCCATCGGACCTCGCCCCCCTCCCCATCGCCACCGTGCAGGGCCGCGACGCGGAGCTGGACTGGCTGCGCGCGCGCATCACGAAGGTGCGCGAGCAGCGCTCGCCCATGCTGCTGACCCTGCTGGGCGACGAGGGGCTCGGCAAGACGCGGCTGTTGACCGAGCTCCACGGTGAGCTGCTGACAGCAGGCGCTCTGTCCACCCTGCTGGTGGGAGCGCAGCGGGACGAAGGCAGCGCCACCGAGAGTGGCTTGGGTCACCTCATCTCCACCCTCCTCGGCCTGCCGCCAACCACCTCTTCTGACGAAGGGGTGCGCAGGCTCATCGAGAGCACGAACACGACGCTGGACCTGGCGACCGCGCATCCCGCGGCGCGCAGGCAGCACCTCGCACGAGCGCTCGCGTCGCACCTGCGCCGCCGTGCCGAGGAGCGCCCCCTGGTGCTGCTCGTGGACGATGCGGAGACGCTGGACCCCACCGCGCTCGACGCGCTGGAGCTGGCCACGCTCTCCGGCCTCACCTCGCCGCTTTGCATCGTCCTCACTGGACGCCCTCGACTGCTGGAGCTGCGCCCATACCTCGGGGAGCGCGCGGCGGACAGCGCCCGGCGCACGCTCGCGCCCCTCGATGACGAAGCCGCGAGCCATGTGCTGCGGCAGCTCCTGCGTCCCGTCGATGTCCCCGCGGAGAGCATGCTCCGTGAGCTGGTGGAGCGCTGTGGCGGTTCGCCGCTGCGCCTGGTGGAGACGGTCCGCGCGCTGAGGGCCGCCGGCGCCATCCGGACTCGCGCCGGAGGAGGAGGCTATCTCGCGGCGGAGGCCCTGGATGCGCTGGCCGTGGAGAGCCCGGACGAGCGCGTGGCGGAGCGCGGCCTCCTCGCCCTGCCCTCCGGGCTGCGCGCGCTGCTCCAGGTGGCGGCCGTGCTCGGCGAAGACGTGCGCTGGGAGGAGCTGTCCGCCACGCTCACCCGGCTCGACGGGAGCGAAGCGCTGGACCTCTCCCTGGACCCGGGCGTCGGACTGGAGCGACTGGCGCGGCTCGGGATGCTCGAGCCCCGAGGCCCCCGCCGCTGGCGCTTCGAGCACGCCCTGTTGCGCGAGGCCTTCGCCGCGAGGCTGCCTGGAGCGCTCCGTCGCCGCATCTGCTCCGCCGCCCTGGAGTCCCTGCCCGACGCCCCCTTGCCCCGGCGCGCCCGATGGGCCGAGGGCGCGGGCGAGACAATCCTGGCGCTCGAGCTCCACCACGCCCTGGCGGAGTCGAGCCGCCGTGGACACCGGTTGCTCGAGGCAGAGCGCCACTTCTCCGCCGCGTTGGAGTGCGCGCCTCGCGAGCATGACGTGCGTCGACTGGAGCTGCTGTCGGGCCGGGGCCGCGTCCGCTACCGGCTCCAGCGCATCGACGACGCCCTCGAGGACCTGCGTGAGGCGCGGCGAATCGCCGTCTCGCGAGGCGCCGTGCTGCGCGAAGCGGACCTGCTCCTGGAGGAAGCCACCGCGCTCGACTGGCGGGACGACACGGACGAGTCCACCGCCCTGCAGGAACAGGCGCTCCAACTGCTCGGAGAACCCGTCCCCTCCGAGCTGGCCGCGCGCCACGCCTTGGCCAAGGCGCGCGCCTTCGTGCGTCGGGAGGACATCACGGGGGCCATCGCGCCCCTCGAAGAAGCCGTGACGCTGGCACGCGCGACGGGCGACGAGGAGACGGAGGCCATCGCCCTGGCCATGCTCGGCGCGATGCTGGGCTGGACGGGGCAGCTCGACGACGCCGAGCGCCGCTTCGCCGAGGCCATCGCACTGTGCGAGTCCACCGGAGACACGCTGCACCTGGGGGTCGCGCTCAACAACCGCCTGGTGCTCCACGTCCAGCGTCGCGACGTGGCGGGGGCGCGCACGGACCTGGAACGCGCGGTGAGCCTGGGACGCGAGCTCGGCAACGTGCAGATAGAGCGCACCTCGGCGTTCAACCTCGCCGTGCTCCTGGGCTACCAGGGCCTCGCGGAAGAAGCCCTGCCGCTGGCCAGACGCGCGGGAGTGCTCAGCCAGCGCTGCTTCCCCCACTCCATGGCGCAGGACGCGTTGCTCGTGGCGCGCCTGTGCTGCGAGCTGGGCGACCTGTCCGAGGCCACGAAGCAGCTCGCGTGGCTCGATGAACAGGCCTCACGCGTGCGCCTCACGTCGGCGGACCAGCTCATGGGCGAGGTGGTGCGCCGCGTGGTCGCCGAGGCCTCTGCCTCGGTGCCCTACTCCCGCGAGCATTGGGAGGCCCAGGTGGAGGCCTCGCGAACACGGATGCCGCCCGATGAACGGATGGAGGTCCTCGTCTGGGCGGCGCGAGCGGCCCGTGCGGCGGGCGACGACGAAGCGCTGGGTGCCCGGGTGGCCGAGGTGGAGCAGACCGCACACGAGGCTCCACTCTGGACCTCGCGTGTGCGAGGGCTCGAGTCGGCCGTGAAGGGCCAGTGGCCGGATGGCGCTCCCGCGAGTACGCGTGCCAAGACAGGTCCATAGGCACCCGATGGGACGTCCTGGAAGGACGCGAGCGCAGGGGATGGAGGGCCGGAATGAGTGAGTGGGAAAAGCGCGAGGGCAACGCCCAGGTCGCCCTGTACGGCGACGAGCTGGAGCCCGGAGCCCTCGTCGGCGCGTGGATGGTGGAGCGGCGGGTCCACTCCGGCATCACCGCGTCGCTCTATCGCGCCATCCACCTGGACACCCGGACGCCCGCCGCCGTGAAGGTCGTGCGGGCCCACCTCAACCACGTCAGCGAGGTCCTCCTGCGCTTCAAGCAGGAGGCGGACACCCTCCTGGCGCTCGACCATCCCCACATCGTCCGCGTGCTGGAGTACGGGGAGCTGCGAGACGGAAGGCCCTGGCTCGCCATGGAGTGGCTGGAGGGGGAGAGCCTGGACCGGTGGCTCTCCCAGCGAGGCCCCTTCTCGCTCGCCGAGGCCCACACGGTGATGGAGGAGCTGGGGAGCGCGCTCGCGGCGGCACACGGGCAGGGCATCCTGCACCGCGACCTGAAGGCCCAGAACGTGATGTTCCTGCCGCGCCCCGAGGGCTTCACGGTGAAGCTGGTGGACTTCGGCATCGCCAAGGTGGCGCCCCTGTCCGGAGGCACGGCGCTGACCACCGCGGGCGCGGTGCTCGGAACTCCGGTGGCGATGGCGCCGGAGCAGATCCTCGGCCAACCCGTGGACGCGCGCACGGACCTGTACGCGCTGGGCGTGCTGCTCTACCAGCTGCTCGTGGGACGCCCCCCGTTCGACGGCGAGAGCGCGGTGGAGGTCGAGGAGCAACACCTGCACGCGCCTCCGCCCCGCTTGAGCGAACACGTCCGGGTGCCCGCGGCGTTGGAGGCGGTGGTCTCACGCTGTCTGGCCAAGAGGCCCGAGGAGCGTTGGCCGGACGTGACGAGCTTCCTCGCGGCGCTGCGCGCGGCGCTCATCGCATCCTCCGACTCCAACACCTGGGCCTCGGCGCTGTACCTGGACCTGCGCTTCGCGACCTCGGACGTGGACCCGACGGACGAAGCGCTCGACGCGAGGGACGCCGCGCTCGACGCGGGCCGTGAGCTGCTGGAGTCCGAGGGGTGGACCCTGGCGCTGGAGGGAGGCAATGCCCTGCTCGCGTGGCGCGCGCTGTCCGACGAGGCGCCGGCGCGGGCGCTGGAGCAACGGGGTTGTCGGCAGCTCGCCGAGCGGCTCCTCGCGCGTGTCCTGGAGCTCGCGGGGACGGAGCTCGAGACGCGCGTCTATCTGCACGCCGAGCCCGGAGCGCTCTCGACGGATGCGCGAGGCGCGCGGCAGCTCGCGGGGAGCCCCCTGGCCCGGCTCGAGGGTTGGACCACGGGTGGCGTGCCCGGCCAGGTGACCGAGCACGCGGCGCGCTAGCTACGTCCGCAGTCCGCGCTTGCGCAGCAGCCGGTAGAGGTACACGCGGTCCATCTCCGCCGCGGTGGCGGCCTGGGACACCTTGCCGTGGTGAAGCTGCATCAGCGCGTCCAGGTACTCGCGCTCGAAGATCTCGAGCGCCCTGCGACGTGCATCCGCGTAGGGCTGCTTCGGGTCCACCAGGCTCCCCATGACACCCTGGGCGCCCACGGTCTCGGTCTCGGGCGGCAGCGCGTCCTGGAACACGAGGCAGCGCTCCAGGTGGTTGCGCAGCTCGCGCACGTTGCCGGGCCACGCGGCGTGCTGGAGCTGGTTGATGAACTCGGGTGTGTTGAGCGCGGAGACCTGCTCGGGCGCGGCGCCGAAGCCCGCGAGGATGCGCTCGGCGATGGCGGGGATGTCCTCGGGGCGCTCGCGCAGCGAGGGGATGAGGATGCGCACCACCGCGAGGCGGAAGAAGAGGTCCGGCCGGAAGCGGCTCGCGTTCACCTCCGCGCGCAGGTCCCGGTGGGTCGCCGCGATGACCCGCACGTTGACGGGCTGATACGTGTTCGCGCCCAACCGGCGAATCTCGCGCTGCTCCAGCACGCGCAGGAGCTTGGGTTGCAGCTCCGCGGGCATTTCACCCACCTCGTCGAGGAAGATGGTGCCGCCGTCGGCCTCCTCGAAGGCGCCGATGCGCCGCTGGAGCGCGCCGGTGAAGGAGCCCTTCTCGTGCCCGAACAGCTCGCTCTCCAGCAGGTTGCCGGGGATGGCGCCGCAGTCGACCGTGAGGAAGGGACCGGCGGCACGCGAGCCCGCGCGGTGGATGGCCAGCGCGGCGCGGCTCTTGCCGGTGCCCGTCTCTCCCTCCAGGAGCACGGTGGCGTCACTGGCCGCGGCGCGCTCCATGAGCGCGAAGCTGGCGCGCGCGACGACGGAGGTGCCCACCAGCTCGCCGAAGGCGGTGCGCTCGGAGATCAGCAGCCGGTTGCTCTCCGCGCTGAAGTCGAAGCGAAGGCTGACGCGGCCCAGGCGCAGCACGCTGCCTCCGCGCAGGTAGGCCTCGCGCACGTGGACCCCGTCGAGCACCGTCCCGTTCAGGCTGTCGAGGTCCCGCACCCGGGCGCCATCACGCTCGATGCGCACCTCGCAGTGGAAGCGCGAGACGGTGGGCTCGTCGATGACGAAGTCGTTGAGCCCGTGCGAGCCGATGGAGAAGGTGTCCGCGTTGGAGTCTTTGTAGACGCCGGGCTGGGGGCCTTCCAGGACCGTGACCCGGAAGCGGCGGACCGCGCCCGTGAAGCCGGGGCGTCCGGTACCCGTGGGTCGGGTCTGCTGGGCGTCCTCGCCCTTGGAGGGTAAGCGGTCTGCCCCGGGGGGACGCTCGGAGGTACTCATGAGCATCCCACGCTAGCACGGTAGACTGGGGGTCATGGCCTCCCTCCATTTCCTCGGCGCCGCCGGAACCGTGACGGGTTCCAAGTTCCTCCTCGAGCATGACGGGCAGCAGGTGCTCGTGGACTGTGGGCTCTTCCAGGGACAGAAGGAGCTGCGACAGCGCAACTGGCAACCGCTCCCGCTCCCCGCGCGTGAGCTGGACGCCATCGTGCTCACGCACGCGCATATCGACCACACGGGTGGGCTGCCGCGCGTGATTCGCGAGGGCTATGACGGCCCCATCTACGCCACGCCCGGCACCCGGGATTTGACGGCCCTGCTGCTGCCGGACTCGGCGTACCTCCACGAGGAGGAGGCGCGCTACGCGAACAAGGAGGGCTACTCCAAGCACCACCCCGCCCTGCCCCTCTACACGGTCCCGGACGCCGAGCGCGCGGTGAGGATGATCGAGACCTTCGGCTACGAGCGGCCGAAGGAGATCCTCCCGGGCATCACCCTGACCTTCTATCGGGCGGGACACATCCTCGGCTCGGCCGTCTGTGTCTTCGACTTGAAGAGCACGCGCCAGCGCGTGGTCTTCAGTGGAGATCTGGGTCGCTATCAGGCGCCCATCTTGAGGGATCCGCAGAGCGTGGACTCGGCGACGACGCTGGTGGTCGAGAGCACGTATGGGGACCGGCAGCACCGCGAGCAGAAGCCGATGGAGGCGCTGCGAGACGCGGTGAAGGGCGCGTTCGACCGTGGGGGCGTGGTGGTGATTCCCGCGTTCGCGGTGGGGCGCACGCAGGAGCTGCTCTTCCACCTGCGCAACCTGGAGGAGGCGAAGCAGATCCCCGTGGTGGATGTGTTCGTGGACTCGCCGATGGCCTGTGACGCGACGCCCGTGTACCTGGCGCACCCCGAGGAGCACGACCTGGTGATGAAGTCGCTGGTGGAGCGTGGGGCGTCACCGTTGGCGACACAGAAGACACGGTTCGTCACGTCGGCGCAGGAGAGCAAGCGGCTGAACCTGCACGAGGGGCCGGCCATCATCATCTCCGCGTCCGGCATGGCGACGGGAGGCCGCGTGCTGCACCACCTGAAGCACCGGTTGCCGGACCCGCGCAACACGGTGTTGTTCGTGGGCTACCAGTCCGTGGGCTCGCGTGGGCGCAAGCTGCTGGATGGGGAGAAGGAATGCCGCATCCACGGGCAGGTGGTGCCGGTGGGCGCGGAGATCCGGACGGTGAGCGGGTTCTCCGCGCACGCGGACTGGACGGAGACGATGCGCTGGATGGAGGGGTTCGACTCGCCGCCGCGCCAGACGCTGCTGGTGCACGGCGAGCCGGACGCGCTGGAGGCCCTCCGGCGGCGGGTGCAGTCGAAGGGCTGGAAGGCGTACGTGCCGGGCTACCTGGAGAAGGTGGAGCTGGAGCTGGCGGTCTGACACTCAAGGCCTCGGCGTGCGGGCCCCCGAGTGGAAGGAGCACCGGACGACGAAGTCCGGTGCGTTCGGGGACTCGGGGGAGACGTGTTCGAGGAACGCGGTCCGCTCGTCTCCGGTCCAGAGGTTCACGAAGTCGCCCATCCACCACTGGGAGAGGGAGCGCGCGGCGCGGGCCACGGAGTCCCGGGACACGGTGGTGAGGGAGCGCTGGGCGTCCATCAGGTCACGCACCAGTCGGGCTGGGAGCATCCAGCACTCGGCGCGAGGGATGGGCGGGACGAGGAAGAGGCAGTAGGCCGAGTCGGTGCGTGACAGCAGGCCATCGACCATTTCACGGCCGAGCCGGAAGTGGGGCAGCCACTGGCCCTCTCCACGTTGCTCCAGCTTCACGACCTGGACGAGCACCGCGCGCTCCGTGTCCACGAAGCCGTCGACCTCGGCGTTCATCATGAACGCCACCTCGGTGCCCGAGGTGCGTGAGTCCGGGACCCGGTCCGACGAGCCTCGTCTGCCTCGGCCGCGCCGCGAGCGTGCGGAGGGGTCTTCGTCGGGGAGACGTGCTTCGGAAGCGGAGGTCTCCGTGGGCGCGACCAGCGGAGGCAGCGGCTCCGCCTGGGCCGTTTCGGCGGCGGCCGAGGGCTCAGCTGCGGAGGCGTCGACCTGTGAGCCGCCGTCAACCTCCGCATGGGCCGTTTCGGCGGCGGCCGAGGGCTCAGCTGCAGAGGCGTCGACCTGTGAGCCGCCGTCAACCACGCCATCAGCGGCCGGCGTGGCGATGACCATGGAGGAGGCGCTCTCGACGACGGCCTCCACCTCCCGCGGGCCCCGTGCATCGGCGGCAGGCACAGACTCCCCGACGGCCAGTCCGACAGAAGGCCCCTCGTTCACCTCCGCGAGCGACGTTTCGTCGGAAGCCTCGACCCGCGACAGCGCCTCCGCCTCCAACAGGCGCGAGACCTCGTCCTCCATCGACAGCGATTCGTCCCCACTCCGCGCGCTCTCATCCTCGGCCATCACGGACTCGACCACGGGAGCCCAGGAGGTCGACATGTCCAACACGCCCACCGGCCCCACCTCGGTGGCCACGGGCGCGGCTGGCGCCCTCCCCCGTCCTCGCCTCGAGGGCTTCGGCGCCTCGACCACCCGCTCCGCGACACGTCGCACCGTCAGCTCGAAATCGAGCGGCGGCGGCTGGCCCTGGGCCAGCAACGAGAACAGGTCCGCCTTCACGCGGCCCAGCTCGCCACTCAGCGCCTCGAGCAGCGAGTCCACCAGCTCCACCGTGTCCTCACGGAACCGCTCCGGATAGCGCGCCGAGAAGTCCGCTTCCACGCGAGACACCGCGCCGAACAGCAGCTCCTCCAGGTCACGGTCCCTGAGCCACGTCCGGCCACTCAGCGGCACCGCACGCGTCACGTGCAGATGCCTCAACGCATCCGTGAGCGACGCCGGAGCCACCGCGCCCGTGGGCGGCGGAGCCTTCGCGCCATCCTTCGCCGTGGCCCCCTGGAACCAGCGCTGCAACGTCCGGACGCGCAGCCGAACCCGGGACGACGGATGGTCCTTGAGCCGCCGCACCTGTCGCCGGTCCGTCTCCGTCCGCGTCAGCGACAGCACCACGAGCTCCGCCTCGGACGACGCCGCGTCCGGCGCACACCACAGGAAGAACTCGATGGCCGCCTTCCGAGGCATGGGCTTGCGAGCAATCCGCTCCGCCACCTCGTCCCGCCACGCCGCCAGCTCGTCCAACCCGGGCCGATTCTCCGACCCCAGCTTGGGCCACAAGTCCGCGCACTCCTCCGCCAGCCAGCACAGGTGCGCGAAGCCCGTCGCCATCGGCTCCAGCTTCGCCCGCATCCGCTTGCGCCGCTCGAACGCGTCCGACAAGCCCTTGCGCACCGACGCGCGGAACAGCCGCTCCTCCAGCCACACCTGCGTCAGCACCAGCCCCGGCTCACCCTTGCGCAGGTTCGCCTGACAGTGGTCCAGCACGAAGCGCACGGGCCCCAGGTCCGTCAGCGTGTCGAAGTCACTGCCCACCAACGCGCCCAACGCCCCGCGCAGCCCATCCACCGGCGGCGCATCGAAGCGCGCCAGCAGCTCGCACAGGTTCTCCACCACCGCGGGCGCCCCACCCACCTCCAGCGTGCGCGCCAGCAACACCCCCGCGCGGGCACACCACTCCGGCTCCTTGCGCCCGTTCGGGTAGCACGCCAGGAACCCGCGCATCGCCCCGCGTCCATCCGGAGACGTCGCCAGCGCGAACAGCCGCTCGGCCAGCACCTCCGAGGCCTCCTGCCACGGAATCCGCGAGGCCCGCGTTCGGATGTAGTCCGCCAGCTTGTCGCGCCCGGCCTCCGCCGTCGCCGGCAGCAGCAGGCGCAGCTGCTCCAGCATCCCGATGGCCTTGTTCCCCGAAGCCATCACCCGCTTGAGGTCCACCTCCACCGAGTCGAGGAAGCGAAGTGCATGCCCGTCATACGTACACGGCACGTTCCCCACCAGCGACAGCAGCGAGTCCGGGTGACGCTTCAGGTACCGCGTGAGCACCGTCGACAGCGCGGCCTCGCTCTCACGAAGCACCCGCGCCGCGACCTCCGGCTCACCCGTGCCCCGCAGGATCTCCAGCATCGCGCCCTGCCGCGACAACAACCGCTCCAGCAAGCCCGCCGGCGGCGCCGCATAGGGCCACAGAAGCTCACTGCACGAGCCCACCAGGAACAACAGCTCGCCGAGCCCGCGCTCTCCCCGGGCCAGCCGCTCCCAGGCGGCGAGCTGCGCCAGCGTCCGCTCCTCCAGCGACGCCCCGCGCACCCAATCGGCGAAGGACGTGCTCCAGCGCGCGGACGCCTCCACCGCCTCCGTGGCGGGAGTGCTCGCGACTTCCTCGTAGAGCGGCCGGAGCGACTCCGGCCACGCGGCTTCACCGGGCGGGTGCATGCGCGCTCACGGACCTCATGAAGTCGAACCCTCGACGAGGGAAGGCGCCTCGACCGACGGCGCCACGGTGATGACCACGGACTTCGAGGCCGGCGTGCGGCTCTTCTCCGCGAAGCTGTCCACCGGCACCAGCACGTTCGTCTCCGGGAAGTAAGTCGCCGCGCACCGCCGGGGGATGTTGTACGGCACCACCACGAATCGCCTCGCCACCCGCGTCTCGCCCCGGAAGTGGCTCGTCAGGTCCACCACCTGGCCCTCGGTGAGCCCGCGCTCCTGGATGTCCTTGGGATGCATCAACACCACGCGCCGCCCACCCTTGATGCCACGGTAGCGGTCATCCAATCCATACACCGTGGTGTTGAACTGGTCATGCGTGCGCAGCGTCATCATCATCAACTGCCCGGGCTCCAACTCCTCGCCCGGCATGGTGTGCACCGTGAAGTGCGCCTTCCCACTCGCCGTGGTGAAGCGCCCTTCCCGAGGCCCGTTCGGCAGGTAGAACCCGCCCGGCTCCTGGACGCGCCGATTGAAGTCGGCGAACCCCGGGATGACCCGGGCAATCAAGTCCCGCACCCGGGAGTAGTCCTCCACCCATGACATCCACGGCACCTTCGAGCGCGAGCCCAACACCGCCGTCGCCAGCCGCGCGACGATCACCGGCTCGCTGAGCAGGTGCTCGGACGCCGGGGCCACCGCGCCGCGCGTGGCGTGCACCACGCCCATCGAGTTCTCCACCGTCACGAACTGAGGCCCCCCCGCCTGCACATCGCGCTCCGTCCTTCCCAGGCACGGGAGGATGAGGGCGCGCCGTCCGTGGACCAGGTGCGCGCGGTTGAGCTTGGTGGACACATGCACCGTGAGCCGGGTGCGCCGCAGCGCCCGCGCGGTGAACTCCGTGTCCGGCGTGGCCGACAGGAAGTTGCCCCCGAGCGCGAAGAACACCCGCACCTGTCCCTCGTGCATGCCGTGGAGCGTGTCCACCACGTCCTTGCCATGGTGCCGGGGAGGCTCGAAGTCGAGCTCCCGCGCGAGCGCGTCCAGGAACTCGGGCTTCGGCCGCTCCCAGATGCCCATGGTGCGGTCGCCCTGCACGTTGCTGTGCCCGCGCACCGGACACAGGCCCGCGCCCGGCTTGCCGATGCTGCCGCGCAGGAGCGCCAGGTTGACGATCTCCTGGATGTTGGCCACCGCGTTGCGGTGCTGCGTCAGGCCCATGGCCCAGCAGAAGATGATGCGCTCGGAGCGGGCCAGCAGCTCCGCAGCCGCCTGAATCTGCGGTCGCGGCACCCCGCTGCGCGCCACCACGTCGTCCCAGCTCACCGCGCTCACGTTGCGCGCGTACGCGTCGAACCCGAGCGTCTTGTCCTCGATGAACCCGCGCGCCACCACCGTGCCGGGCCGCTCGGCCTCCATCTCCAGCAGCGCCTTGCCCAACCCCTGCAGCAGCGCCACGTCCCCGTTGATGCGCACCTGGAGGAACTGGCTGTTGAGCGCCGTTCCCGGGCCCAACAACTGGAACACCTCCTGCGGATGCCGGAAGCGATTGAGCCCCGCCTCGGGCAGCGGGTTGATGCTGACGATTTCGCAGCCCCGGCGCGCCGCGGCCTGGAGCGTGGAGAGCATGCGCGGATGGTTGGTGCCTGGGTTCTGGCCGATGACGAAGACGGCCTGCGCCTGCTCGAAGTCCTCCAGCGTGACGGTGCCCTTGCCGATGCCAATCGTCTCGCCGAGCCCCGTGCCGCTGGACTCGTGACACATGTTCGAGCAGTCCGGCAGGTTGTTCGTTCCGAACTGCCGCACGAACAGTTGGTACAGGAACGCCGCTTCGTTGCTCGTGCGCCCGGAGGTGTAGAAGCACGCTGCGTCGGGCGACTCCAGCGCGTTGAGCTCCTCGGCCACGAGCGCGAAGGCCTCGTCCCAGGAGATGGGCGTGTAGTGCGTGGCGTCCTCGCGCAGCACCATCGGGTGCGTCAGTCGCCCCTGCTTGCCCAGCCAGTGGTCCGACTGCGCGCACAGCTCCGCGACGCTCCACTGCCGGAAGAAGTCGGGCGTCACGCGCTCCTTCGTGCCCTCCTCCGCCACCGCCTTCGCGCCGTTCTCGCAGAACTCCGCCACCGAGCGATGCCCTGGGTCCGGCCACGCGCAGCCCGGACAGTCGAAACCGTCCTTCTGATTTACCTTGTGCAGGAGGAACGTGCCGCGCACCGGGCCCATCTCGCCCCACGCGTGCTTCATCGAGGAGACGATGGCGGGCACGCCACCCGCCACGGTGGGAGGGAGACTGACCAGGGGAGGCCTCGGCTCGTCGGGCGGTTGGACCGGTGGCAGGGGCCGGGCCAGCGCCGCGCCCTGCCCACTCCGGGTGTCCTCGTCGTCCCGCTGTGTCTCGGCCATGCCCGCCCTCTCCTGGTGCCCTCCGGACGACCGTCCGCTCGTGGCGCGCGCGACTCTACCGCTCCCGGGCCTCGCGGTAACGCCTGCTCGAAGCCCGTCGGGCCCCCGCTCCCCGCCCGGCCCACGCCCGGACGACCGACGAGGCGAGGCGGCGTTGCCGGGAACGCTCGCGGTCAAAACCCTCTGGAGGACAGGACCCCACGCGCGAGCCGGAATCCAAGGAGGCGGATGACATGAGTGGAAGGCGCCATGATGACCCCGACCGACGGGGCAAAGAGCGACACGGCCGCGGAGAGCACGAAGGCAGACGCCACCCGCGCAGCGAACACGAGGGCCCGCCTGCCTGGCGCGCCGGGGACCCGGGCCACCACCGGGGCCCGCCCCGTCACGAGCACCCTGAGCACCATGCTCGTCCGGGCCGCGACTCCCACCGCTCTGACTGGGACGCCCGGCGCGACTTCGAGCACCCCTCCCGGGACCTCGACCGCGACCGGGACTACCGCACGCTCCGAGGCGACCGGGACTCGCTCGACTATGAAATCGACCGGGACTTCGGCGACGCGGCCAGGGCGCTGGACCGGGCCCACGAGTATGGCCGGGACTTCGACCGCGACCGAGAGATGGACCGCCGCGCCCGGCACTTCGACCCGGAGCGGATTGCCCGACGACCGGGCTACAGCCCGAGCGGCACCTTCCGCGCGCTCGACGAGGATGCGCCACGACGCCACGGCCCGCCCGACGACCGGGGCGGCGCGCACCGGGCCTCCTGGAGAGACGCGCCCTCGGACTCGCTCCGTCGCGGGGACGTGAGCCCGAGCCACTCGCGCCACGGCCCGCCCGACGACAGGGGCGGCGCGCACCGGGGCCGCTGGAGGGATGCGCCTTCGGACTCGCTCCGTCGCGGGGACGTGGGGCCGGGCCACTCGCGCCAGGGGCGACGCGGCGCGGATACCTGGGATGAACCCGAGGCGTGGATGGACGAACTCCGGGAGCTGCGCCCTCGCGAGCGGCCCGCCGAGGCGGATGTGCGGCTGGGCGGCACCCAGCCCTCGGGACACGGACCGGGCGTGGAGAACATGGCGCCGCCCCGGGTGGGGTTCTCCACCAGCGCGACGCGCGCGGATGACCACGACCTGGGCCATGGTGGCTACGCCGGAGGCCCCATCCGCCCCCGCGCGCCCCAGGGACGCGGGCCCCGCGGCTACCAGCGAGGCGATGACCGCATCCGCGCCGACATCTGCGACCGGCTGATGCAGGAGTGGATGGACGCCTCGGACGTGGGGGTGCAGGTGCAGGACGGCGTGGTGACGCTCGCCGGGAGCGTGCGCAGCCGCGACGAGAAGCGCGCCATCGAGGACGTCACCGAGTCGGTGCTCGGCGTGAAGGAGGTCCTCAACCACCTGCGCCTCCACCGGAGCGAGGGCGTGGCGCGGCCTCCCACCTCCCAGGCGCCGCTCCAGGTGCCGGACGACGACGGCTCGCTGCACTCCTGAAGCGGGCTTCGGCCCCGCGCGTCATGGACGGAGCGTGCCCGTCCCCACCTCGGGGACGGGGCGCGCCCCAAGCCTCCAGCGGACACTGCGCGCGAAGGCCCTCACGGTGCTACCCCCGCGCTCCACGGGTTCGGGTAGTGTGCCGGGCCTTTCCGTCAGCCATTCCTCAGGAGTCCGTTCATGTCCCGCGTCATCCGCGCCCCCCGTGGTTCCACCCTCTCGTGCAAGGGTTGGGTCCAGGAGGCCGCGCTCCGGATGTTGATGAACAACCTCGACCCGGAGGTCGCCGAGAATCCCGCGGACCTCGTCGTCTACGGCGGCACCGGCAAGGCCGCTCGCGACTGGCCCTCCTTCGACCGCATCGTCTCCAGCCTCCAGGGCCTCGCCGACGACGAGACGCTGCTCGTCCAGTCCGGCAAGCCCGTGGGCGTCTTCCGCACGCACCCCGACGCGCCGCGCGTGCTCATCGCCAACTCCAACCTCGTGGGCCGCTGGGCCAACTGGGAGCACTTCCACGAGCTGGAGAAGAAGGGCCTGATGATGTACGGCCAGATGACGGCCGGCTCGTGGATCTACATCGGCACCCAGGGCATCCTCCAGGGCACCTACGAGACGTTCGCCGCCGCCGGCCGCTTCCACTTCGGCACCGACGACCTCTCCGGCCGCCTCATCCTCTCCGGCGGCCTGGGCGGCATGGGCGGCGCGCAGCCGCTCGCGGCCACCATGAACAACGCCGTGTTCCTGGGCGTGGAGATCGACCCGTGGCGCGCCCAGCGCCGCGTGGAGACGCGCTACCTGGACGTCGTCGCCAAGGACCTCGACGAGGCGCTGGCGATGGTGAAGGAGGCTCAAGCCAAGCGCGTGGGCCGCTCCATCGGCGTCATCGGCAACGCGGCCTCGGTGTTCCGCGAGCTGTACCGCCGCGGAATCAAACCGGACCTCGTCACGGACCAGACCAGCGCGCATGACCCGCTCAACGGCTACATCCCCACGGACCTGTCGCTGGAGGCCGCGGCCGAGCTGCGCAAGAGAGACCCGGAGGGCTACGTGCGCCGCGCGCGCGAGTCCATGATTGAACACGTGGAGGCGATGAACGACTTCCAGGCCGCCGGCTGCCACGTGTTCGACTACGGCAACAACCTGCGCGGCCAGGCGCAGCTGGGCGGCATGGAGAACGCGTTCGAGTTCCCCGGCTTCGTGCCCGCGTACATCCGCCCGCTGTTCTGCGAGGGCATGGGCCCGTTCCGCTGGGTGGCGCTGTCCGGAGACCCCGAGGACATCCGCGTCACGGACCGCGTGGTGCGCGAGCTGTTCCCGCAGAAGGCCTCGCTGCAGCGCTGGCTGAACATGGCGGAGGAGCGCGTGGCGTTCCAGGGCCTGCCCGCGCGCATCTGCTGGCTGGGCTACGGCGAGCGCGCCAAGGCGGGCCTCGCGTTCAACGAGCTGGTGCGCACGGGCAAGGTGAAGGCGCCCATCGTCATCGGACGAGATCACCTGGACTGCGGCTCGGTGGCGTCGCCCAACCGCGAGACGGAGGCGATGAAGGACGGCACGGACGCGGTGGCGGACTGGCCCATCCTCAACGCGCTGGTGAACGCGGTGAATGGCGCGTCGTGGGTGTCCTTCCACCACGGCGGCGGCGTGGGCATGGGCTACTCGCTGCACGCCGGTCAGGTCATCGTCGCGGACGGGACCGCCGAGGCCGCGCGCCGCATCGAGCGCGTGCTCACCAGCGACCCCGGCATGGGCGTGCTGCGCCACGCGGACGCGGGCTACCCCGAGGCCATCGAGGTGGCCAAGGAGCGGGGCGTGAAGATTCCGGGCATCACCGTGTAGCCTTGTGCCTCGCCATGGCCCACCCCGCGCGCCCGAGCCTGACGCTGTTGCTCGCCCTTGCTCTCGGAGCGCTCGCGGGGTGTGCGCCCTCCGCCGTTGGCCCCATGGTGATGCGCCTGGGGCCCGGCTCGGCCCAGCAGCGGATGCTCCAGGCGGGCATCCGCACCGGCCCCCGGCTCAGCGCGCCCATCGCGGGGACGGTGCCCTCCGTCGGCACCGATGACCGCTTCCGCGGCGACGACGCGAGCTTCTCCACCCAGCAGTGGGGGCTCGCCTTCGACGCCGCGATGACGTGGCCGCTCACCGAGCGGCTGCACCTGCACACGGGCCTGCAGGGCGAGATGTTCCTGCCGCTGCCCGTGCCCGGCTACGGCGTCTACGCGGGCATGTCCTATTACATCGGCTCCGAGCAGCTGGGACTCGCGCCCTCGCTCGCGGTGCGCGGGGCGTCCGACTTCGGCATCTCCTCGAGCAAGGGCGGACCGGGCAGCATGGCGGGCGCGGAGGCGACGTGTGCCCTGAGCTTCTCGCCGGAGCCCGGGGTGTCGGTGGGCCTGGTCCCCTTCGTCGCCGTGCACACGCTGTCGTCGCATGGCGTGAGCAACGGCTCGCTGTACTACGGCGGTGTCGTCGCCGCGCGCTTCACGTGGGGATGGCTGGACACCCTGGAGCTGTCGGGGGGCTTCGGTCGCGCGCGGGTCGGAGACAGCACCAGTTGGAACGTTCCCATCGTGGGTGTGCGTGGAGGTCGTTGACGTCATGGATGCGCTGGACTTGCTGGTCCGAAACACGTCCGAGGTCCTCACCCTGGAGGGCACGCACCGCGAGCCCGCCGAGGCCGCCCTCACCTCGCGTCCCCACGCCTGCGTGGGCATCCGCGCCGGTCGCATCGCGTACGTGGGCGCGGAGGCCACGCTGCCGCCGGGCAGCGTGGGAACGGGCACGGAGGTGCTCGACGCGAAGGGCGGCTTCGTGGGCCCCGCCTTCGTGGACCCGCACACACACCTGGTCTTCGCCGGCGAGCGCTCCGCGGAGTTCGACCTGCGCAACCAGGGCGCCACGTACCTTGAAATCGCCAAGGCCGGCGGCGGCATCGTCAGCACCGTGCGCGCCACGCGCGCGGCCAGCGAGGAGGAGCTGGTGCGGCTGGCGCTGCCCCGCGTGCAGCGGCTGCTCGCGCAGGGCGTGACGGTGGCGGAGGTGAAGAGCGGCTACGGGCTCGACGTGGAGACCGAGCTGAAGATGCTGCGCGTGGTGCGCAGGCTCAACACGATGACGCCCGTGGAGCTGGTGCCCACGCTGCTGTGCGCGCACGCCATCCCCGCGGAGTACCGCGAGCGCCGCGAGGACTACGTCCGCCTCTGCATCGACGAAATCCT
This sequence comes from Myxococcus sp. XM-1-1-1, assembly GCF_020037095.1. Taxonomy (NCBI): domain Bacteria; kingdom Pseudomonadati; phylum Myxococcota; class Myxococcia; order Myxococcales; family Myxococcaceae; genus Myxococcus; species Myxococcus sp. XM-1-1-1. Next base: position 94,097 of record NZ_JAIQDH010000006.1, on the reverse strand, counting down.
GCCCGCCGTCGCCCAAGAGAGCCTGGCGCGCTTCTGCGACGTCTTCGTCGAGGACAGCGCCTTCACCGTCGACGAGGCCCGCCGCATCCTCACCGCCGGCCGCGAGCTGGGGATGCAGCCGCGCCTCCACGCCGACCAGCTCACCGCCTTCGGCGCCTCCGAGCTCGCCGCCGAGCTGGGCGCCGCCACCGCCGACCACCTGGAGCAGGTCACCGACGCCGGCCTGCGCGCGCTCGCCGCCGCCAACGTCACCGCGGTGCTCGTGCCCACCTCCACCCTCTTCCTGCGCATGCGCCCCTACGCGCCGGGACGTCGCATCCGCGACGCGGGCCTCAATGTCGCTTTGGGCACCAACGTCAACCCGGGCTCCGCCATGAGCGAAAACACGGCGTTGGCGCTGGGGCTCGCGTGTCTGGAGAACGGCCTCAGTGCCGCGGAGGCGTACTGGGCCGCGACCCGTGGCGCCGCGTTGTCATTGGGACTGCAACGACAAGGGCGGTTGGCCGTGGGTGATGCAGGCGACCTGGTGTTGTTCAGTTGTGCGTCTTTCCGCCATCTGCCCTACCATTTAGGAATAGGGCACGCGCGCACGGTGGTGAAAGCCGGGCGTGTGGTCGTCCAGCAGGAGCTGAATTCCTGCGGGTGAAGCGACGTCGACTGGTGACACGTGCGTCGCACGGGAGTGCAGGAGAACTTCCCGTCGGGGCCGGCCGTTATAAGTACCAACTGCAGCCATGTGCCGACTTTTTGGATTCAGATCGTCAGTCCCTTCCGCGGTCCACCCCTCGCTGGTGACGCAGAAGAACTCGCTCCTCATCCAGTCACGCGAGCACAAGGATGGATGGGGAATCGCCGCCTACGGCGCCGAAGCGGCGCCTGTCGTGGCCCACGGTGTGGGGCCCGCGCACAGTGACCCCGACTTCGAGCGCGTCAGCAGCCGTGTGTCCTCACACACGGTGGTGGCGCACATCCGTCTGGCGTCGGTGGGCGCGGTGGAGCTGCGCAACTCCCACCCCTTCCACCACGGCCGCTGGACGTTCGTCCACAATGGGACGTTGAGGGAATTCGCCCGGCACCGCGCCGCGGTGGAGGAGCTCATCTGTCCGACACTGCGCGTGGGCATCCGGGGCACCACGGACAGCGAGCGGTGCTTCTACCTCTTCCTCACCCGCCTGGCGGCCAGGCATCCCATCGTCGGCTCGGTCCCCGTCGAGGACGTCGCGCGGGCGCTCGCGGAGACGATGGGGCTGGTGGCGGCCATCACGGATGACTCGCAGGCGCAGCAGCGCTCCGCGATGAACTTCCTCGTCACCAACGGCGAGGTGATGGTGGCCTCGCGGCGCAACCGGACGCTCTTCGTCTCCGTGGGCGGCGCGCGGTGCGAGCTGGGCGGCCTGCCCGTCGCGGGCACGCGGCTTGAGCAGCTCATCGTCTCCAGCGAGGCGCTGTGCGGCGGGCCGCACTGGGCGCCCGTCCAGGAGGAGGACGTCATCGGCGTGGACGCCGGGCTCGTCTTCCACCGCTGGCGGGTGCCGGAGCTCGCGGGCGACGTCGTCCCGCCGCCCACGCCCGGCCCCAGCCAGCACGCCGCCTGACGTCAGGGCAGCCAGGACGTCAGCAGCGTCGAGGCCCGGGCCCCGAAGGCCTGGGCCTCCAGGGTGCGCGAGTCCTCGCCCGCGTGGGCCAGCGTGACTCGCAGGTGCTCGCGAGGCGCGGCCTCCGGCACCCGGTCCAACCACTCCACCAGCACCGCGCCCTCGCCGCCCACCAGGTCCATGAAGCCGGTGGCGTAGAGGTCGTCGTAGCCCGTCAGGCGGTACAGGTCCGCGTGGTACAGCGGGATGCGGCCGGAGTACGGGTACACAATCGCGAAGGTGGGGCTGGCCACCTCGGAGCGAGGCACGCGCGCGCCCTCGGCCACGCCGCGCACCAGGTGCGTCTTGCCCGCGCCCAAATCGCCAATCAGGCCCACGAAGTCCCCCGGCTCGAGCAGCTCGCCCAGCCGGACTCCGAGCCGATGGGTCTCCTCGGGCGAGGCCAGCGTCACGCGCCGCTCCACCGTGTTGGACTCCCTCATCGCCGCACCTCGCTCGACAGCACCGTGTCGCTCATCGCTCCCACCGCAGCCACACCTCGCAGAGCCCCTGCTCGATGAGGTCCCCCGCCACCAGTCCCAACTGCCCGCGTCGCGCCGCCGCCAGGTCTCCGGCGAGGCCATGCGTGTAGACCGCCGTCCAGATGGCGTCGGGCAGCGGGAAGGCCTGCGCCAGGAGCGCGCCGCACACGCCGGACAACACATCCCCGGAGCCACCCGTGGCCATGCCCGGGTTGCCCGTGGTGTTGATGAACACCCGGCCATCCGCGTGCGCGGTGAGCGTGCGGTCCCCCTTGAGCACCACCGTCGCGTTGAGCCCGGCCGCCAGTCGACCCACGAGGTCCAACCGGTGTGACTGGACCTCCTTGGTGGACCTGCCCGTCAGGCGCGCCATCTCGCCCGGGTGGGGCGTGAGCACGACGGGCCCCTTGGCGCGGCGGAGCACGGAGAGGTCCTCCGCCACCGCGTTGAGCGCGTCCGCGTCCAGCACCGCGGGCAGCTCCACGCGCGAGAGCAGCTCGCCGATGAGCCGGCCCGTCTCGGGGCCCCGGGGGATGCCCGGACCCATCACGAGCGCGTCCTTGCCCTCGGCCGCCGCGAGCAGCGCGTCCAGATCCCCCAGCCCCAGCGGGCCCGAGCCGTCCAGGGGGATGCCCATGATTTCGGCGGAGTGCGACTGCACGGACTCCAGCGCGTCGCTTCGCGTGGCCACCGTGACCAGCCCCGCGCCGGAGCGCAGCGCCGCCTTCGCGACCAGCGCCGCGGCGCCCGTCTTCCCCCGGCTGCCGGCGACCACCAGCACGTGCCCGTAGGTGCCCTTGTGCGTGTCCGCCTTGCGCGCGGGCAGCGTGCGGCGCGCGTCGGCCTCCTCCACCACGAACAGCTCGGCGCCGGTGATGTCGCGCGACGCCGCGCCCCCCATGCCGATGTCCACGCGGTGCACGCGGCCACACAGCGAGGCCCCGGGCTCCAGGACCTGGCCCGGCTTGAGGAAGCCGAAGGCCACCGTCGCGTCCGCCTCCACGCAGGGAGAGAAGGGCTCGCCCGTGTCGCTCCGCAGCCCGGAGGGCACGTCCGCGGCCACCACCTTCGCGCCCGCGCGTCGCCACCGGTGGAGGGCGGAGATGGCCTCCGCGAACGCGCCCGCCGGCGCCCGGCTCAGCCCCGTGCCGAACAGCGCGTCCACCACCACGTCGCCCGTGGAGGGAGGCTCCACCGACTCCAGCGCGAGCGCCGAACCACCGAAGCCCCGCAGCGCCTCCAGGTTGCGCTTCGCCTCGGGCGTCAGCTTCGCGGTGTCGCCCACGAGCGTCACCGAGACGCGCGCGCCGCCCTCGAGGAGGAAGCGCGCCGCGACCAGCCCGTCGCCGCCGTTGTTGCCCGGTCCACACACCACCACGAAGCGGCCATCAGGCCCCGCGAGCTTGCGCGCCACCTCCGCCAGCCCCCGCCCCGCGTTCTCCATCAGCAGCGCGGAGGGCATGCCGTGGCGCTGCTCGGCGGCCTCTTCGGCCTGACGCATCTGGGCGGCGGTGAGGACGCGCAGCATGGCTTCACTCCCCTTTCGACTGCAGCACCACCGTGGCGGCGGCCACGTCGGCGTCGTGGGTCAACGCGAGGAAGGCCTCCAGCCCCCGGGCCTCCATCACCTCGAGCGCCACGCCGGACAAGCCGAAGTACGGCGCGCCGCCCTCGCGACGCACCTCCATGTCCTTCCAGCGGATGCCCGGCGGCGCGCCCAGGGCCTTCACCAGCGCCTCCTTGGCCGCGAAGCGCGCGGCGTAGGCGCTGGCCGCGTCGTGACGCTGGCCACACAGGGCGCGCTCGTGTTCGGTGTAGACGCGGTTCAGGAACGGCTCCGCGCGAGGCCCGTCCAGGATGCGCTGGATGCGGGAGATGGAGCAGATGTCCAGACCCAGGCCCCGGATTCCCATGGCGCGCTATCCCGGGTTGCGCATCAGGTCGAGCATCTCCCGGACCGCCCGGTCGAAGCCCACCAGCACCGCGCGCGCGACGATGGCGTGGCCGATGTTCAGCTCGTCGATCTCCGCGATGCGGGCGATGGGCTGCACGTTGTCGTAGTTGAGCCCGTGGCCCGCGGCCACGCCCAGGCCCAGCTTGGTGCCCGCCTTCGCCGCATCGACGATGCGCGCCAGCTCCCGCGCGCGCTCCTTCTCGTTGCGCGCCTCGCAGTAGCGGCCCGTGTGCAATTCAATCCGGTCCGCGTTCACCTTGTGCGACGCGCGCACCTGGTCCAGGTCCGGGTCGATGAACAGCGAGACGGTGATTTCGCCGTCCTTGAGGTTCTTGATGATCTTCGCGACGTGCTCGCGCTGGCCGGCGACCTCGAGCCCACCCTCGGTGGTGAGCTCCTCGCGGCGCTCGGGCACCAGCGTCACCACGTCCGGCTTGTGCTCGTAGGCGATCTTCACCATCTCCGGGGTGGCCGCCATCTCCAGATTGAGCAGCGTCTGCGTCGTCTCACGCAGGATGCGCAGGTCGCGGTCCTGGATGTGGCGGCGGTCCTCGCGCAGGTGGATGGTGATCTGCTGCGCGCCGGCCAGCTCCGCCAGCGCGGCCGCCGTCACCGGATCCGGATACGTGGTGCGCCGCGCCTGCCGCAGCGTCGCCACATGGTCCACGTTGACACCCAGTCGCTGTCCCATCGACCGCACCTCGCTTGACGCGCGGTGCCGGGATTGTCGGGGGCCCCGGCACGCGCTGGCCCCTCTAATCGCGGCCAGCGTCCGGAAGTCAACCGTCGTGAACGACGACTAGCGGTTGAGCGCCTTCGCCAGGGCGTCGGCGATGTCCTTCGCGTAGGCCTCGTTGCGAGCGGCGTCCTCGCCCTCCACCAGCACGCGCGCCTTGGGCTCGGTGCCGGAGAAGCGCACCAGCACGCGGCCGGAGTTGCCGAGCTTCTGCTCCACGGACTTGATGATCTTCATCACGTCCGGCAGCTCGCCCAGCTCCTTCTTCTGCTTCACCACCACGTTGACCAGCGTCTGGGGCACCGGCTCGAAGATGGAGGCCAGCTCGCTCAGGGGCTTGCCCGCGCGGCACATCACCGCGAGCAGCTGGAGCGCCGCCAGCGTGCCGTCCCCCGTCGTGGTGTGGTCCAGGAAGATGAGGTGGCCGCTCTGCTCGCCGCCCAGGTTGTAGCCGTTCTTGCGCATCTCCTCGACGACGTACCGGTCCCCCACGCGCGTGCGAGCCACCTTCACGCCCCAGCGCGCCACCGCGCGCTCCAGGCCGACGTTGCTCATCACCGTGGAGACCAGCACCTTCTTCTTGAGCTGCTTTCGGGCCACCAGCTCGCCGGTGCAGATGGCCATGATGGCGTCGCCATCCACGACCTTGCCCTTCTCGTCCACGACGATGAGCCGGTCGGCGTCACCGTCCAGCGCGATGCCCAGGTGGGCGCCGTGCTTGAGCACCGTGCGCGCCAGGTTCTCCGGGTACAGCGCGCCGCACTTGTGGTTGATGTTCTTGCCGTCCGGCGAGACGCCCAGCGTGATGACCTTCGCGCCCAGCTCCTCCAGCACCGCGGGCGCCGTCTTGTAGGCCGCGCCGTTGGCGCAGTCGACGACGATGGTCATCCCCTCGAGCGTCAGCTCGCGCGGGAAGGTCGCCTTGAGGAACACGATGTAGCGGCCCCGCGCGTCCTCCATGCGGAACGCGCGGCCAATCTTCGTCGCCGTGGGACGGATGGAGTCGATGGCGCCCGTGGACAGCAGCTCTTCAATCTTGCCTTCCGTCTCGTCCGGCAGCTTGAAGCCGTCGCGCCAGAAGAACTTGATGCCGTTGTCCTCGTACGGGTTGTGGGACGCGGAGATGACCGCGCCCGCGTCCGCGCGCATGGACGTGGTGATGTTGGAGATGCCCGGCGTCGGCAGCGGACCGACCAGCTCCACGTCGACGCCCATGGACGTCAGGCCCGCGGCCAGCGCCTGCTCGAGCATGTAGCCCGACAGTCGCGTGTCCTTGCCCACGATGACGCGGTGGCGGTGCGGTCCATTGCGGATGAGGTACGCGAGCGCCCGCCCGAGCTGCATCGCGACTTCCGCTGTCATCGGGTAGACGTTCGCCTTTCCGCGAACCCCGTCCGTGCCGAACAGCTTCTGCGACGCGCGCTCCTCCTTGGGAGGCATGTTCATCCTGTACGCCATGGCTTTCCGCTCCACCTTTCCCACGCCGGGCCTGCGCCGGTCGCTCGACGTCGGGGCTTATACCCCGCCCACCGCCGGGGCTCGAAGGTAGGGCCCCGATGCTCCCCCGGCAACGGCCCGGGCTTGCAGGCTGTATCACCGTTGAAGGTCAGTGCGAAAACGATACCAGCCCCCGCCCCACGCCTACACGCGGCTCCACCGCCGCCGTGTGGCGCGCGGCCCACGCCGGCTCAGCGTCCGAGCAGGGTCCCTCCGTCGCGCGCCACGCGAATCGCATCCGCCACCAGGAGCGCGTCGCGAGCCTCCGCCACGTCGTGCACCCGGACGATGTCCGCGCCGCCCATCACCGCCATCGCCGCCACGGAGCCCAGCGTCGCCGCCAGACGCTCGCCCGCCGGCTTGCCACCCGTCAGGGCGCCGAGGAAACCCTTGCGGCTGGTGCCCACCAGCAGGGGCAGCCCGAGCACGCGCAGCTCCCCCAGCCGTCGCAGCAGGTAGAGGTTGTGGTCGAACGTCTTGCCGAAGCCGATGCCCGGGTCCAGCAGGATGCGCTCGCGCGGCACCCCCGCGGCCGCCGCCACGGCGGAGGAGTCCTCCAGGTACGTCAGCACCTCGTCCACCAGGTCCTCGTACGACGGCGCCTGCTGCATCGTGCTGGGGGTCCCCTGGATGTGCATCAGACAACAGGCGGCGCCGAACTCCGCCACCACGCGGGGCAGCTCCAGGTCCGTGCGGAAGCCGGTGATGTCGTTGATGAGGTGCGCGCCCGCCTGGAGCACCTCGCGCGCCACGGCCGACTTGGTGGTGTCCACCGACAGGGGCACGGCGGTGCGGGCCCGCAGGCCCTCGATGACCGGCAGCACCCGGGCCACCTCCTCCTCGGCCAGGACGGCCCGTGAGCCGGGACGCGTGGACTCACCGCCGATGTCCAGGAGGTCCGCGCCCGCCTCCGCCAGCGCGAGCCCATGCGCCACGGCCGCGTCGACATCCCGGTAGCGCCCTCCGTCGGAGAAGCTGTCCGGCGTCACGTTGACCACGCCCATGAGGTACGTACGCGAGCCCCACTCGAAGGTGCGCTCGCCGAGCACCAGCGGCGTCGGCGCCACGTGAGCGCCCAGGGCCCGCTCCAGCGCGCCCGCCAGAGCGACGAGCTCGCAGCCCTCGGCGCGCGCGAGCGTGATGAGCCGCTCGAGCTGCTCCCTGCGCCCGGACAACAGGCCCGCGCCGGGGCGGGTGCGCACGTCACCCGAGACCCACGAAGGGAACTCCTCGCGGCCCGGCGCGTTCGAGCGCTCCCCCAGCCCGTGGAGGAACTGGCCGACGTCCTTCGAGACGCCGGTGAGCAGCCACTGGCCATGCGGCACCTTCTCCAACAGGTACTCGCGCGCGGGCGTGGGCAGCCCCATGCGACGCAAGGCCAGCGTCAGGTCCTCCGGACGGTCGACGCTGATGGGGCGGGCGCGAAGCATGGGCGAGGACTCCTGCGAGGGACGTGGCGTCCACCCTACCCCCTTGGCGCCGCCCGCCTCCCCACAAACGAAAAGGCCCTCCCCGGGGTGGGAAGGGCCTTCGTTCAGCGCCGCAGGGCGGCCGCTGGAGCTACGCCTTGTTCGGCTCCATCTTCGGCAGGCCCTCGAGCGCGTCGAGGATCTTCCGCTTGTCCTTCTTCTCCGTCGCCTTCGGCGGAGCGTTCACGCGCGGGGGCGGACGCTCACGGGTGAGCTGGCCACCCTGCAGGAGGATGTTCACGTCCTCGGCGTCGAGCGTCTCGTACTCCACCAGGGCGTCGGAGACGCGCTTGAGCGCCTCCAGGTTCTCCGTCAGGAGGCTGCGACCCTTCTCGTAGCAGCCGACGACGATGCCGCGCACCTCGGCGTCGATCTGCCGCGCCGTGTCCTCGGAGTAGTCCTTGGACGAGTTGAAGTCGCGGCCCAGGAACACCTCACCGTCGCTCTTGCCGAACGCCAGGGGCCCCAGCTTCTCGCTCATGCCCCAGCGGCACACCATGGCGCGCGCCGTCTCCGTCGCCCGCTCGATGTCGTTCGCCGCGCCGCTGCTCATCTCGTTGAAGAGCAGCTCCTCGGCGATACGGCCACCCATGGCCATGGAGATCTGGTCCAGCATCTGCTTCTTGTAGCCGTTGACCTTGTCCTCGGTCGGCAGGCTCCACGTGACGCCGAGCGCCTGTCCACGCGGGATGATGGTGACCTTGTGGAGCGGGTCGCACCCCGGCAGCAGCTTGGCGAGCAGCGCGTGCCCCGCCTCGTGCACCGCGGTGTTCTTCTTCTCCTTCTCGGTCATGATCATCGAGCGCCGCTCGGGGCCCATGAAGACCTTGTCCTTGGCGGCCTCGAAGTCGCTCAGGTCCACGCGCTCCTTGTTCTGCCGCGCGGCCATCAGCGCCGACTCGTTCACCAGGTTCTCCAGGTCCGCGCCCGTCATGCCCGGCGTACCGCGAGCGATGACCTCCAGGTCGACCTCCGGCGCCAGCGGCACGCGGCGGGTGTGCACCTTCAGCACGCCCAGGCGGCCCTTCAGGTCCGGCCGCGGAACCACGATGCGGCGGTCGAAGCGACCCGGGCGCTGCAGCGCGGGGTCCAGCACGTCCGGACGGTTCGTCGCGGCGATGAGGATGACGCCGTCGTTGGACTCGAAGCCGTCCATCTCCACGAGCAGCTGGTTGAGCGTCTGCTCACGCTCGTCGTGACCGCCGCCCAGACCGGCGCCACGGTGACGACCCACGGCGTCGATTTCGTCGATGAAGATGATGCAGGGGGCGTTCTTCTTGCCCTGCTCGAACAGGTCACGGACGCGGCTGGCGCCGACGCCCACGAACATCTCCACGAAGTCCGAGCCGGAGATGGAGAAGAACGGCACGCCCGCCTCGCCGGCGACCGCGCGGGCCAGCAGCGTCTTGCCCGTGCCCGGAGGACCCATCATCAGCACGCCCTTGGGGATGCGGCCGCCGAGCTTGGTGAACTTCTTGGGGTCCTTCAGGAAGGCGACGATCTCCTCGAGCTCTTCCTTGCACTCGTCCACGCCGGCCACGTCCGCGAACGTGACCTTGTTGTGGCTCTCGCTGAGCAGCTTGGCCTTCGACTTCCCGAAGGTCATCGCCTTGCCACTGCCGCCCTGCAGCTGACGCATGAAGAAGATGAAGAAGAGGAACAGGAAGACGACGGGCATCCACTGCCCGAGGATGGTCAGCCAGAGGCTGTTCTGCTCCTCCCGCTCATACTTGACGTCCACTCCGTTGTTGCGGAGCTGGTTGAGCATCGCCGCATCCGGCGCGGGCCCCGTCGTGCGGAACCGCTCGCTCGTGTCCACGAACTTGCCGGAGTAGGTGTTGCCCTTGACCGCCACTTCCTTGACCTTCTTCTCCTCCACCTTCGACAGAAGCTGGGTGAAGGAGGGCTCCTGGACCTGGTCGTTGCCCTGGGAGAAGAAGTTGTAGAAGGCGACGAAGAGGACGATCAGGATGACCCAGAGCCCGATGGTCTTGTAGGTCGAACGCACGTGTCAGCTGCCCTTTCGGTACTCGGCGGGTGAGGGCCGTGCCGGGAGAAACCCAGCCTTTTCAATCATTTGCCCGACACCAGGCGAGCTCCCAGTCGTCGGACCGTATCAGCAACAGCAAAAAGCCCTCAACTATTTAGGGGGCACGGCCAACCCCCGACAACACTCATTCCACTCTATAACGAAGGGTCCTGGTGATTGCTCGGACCCACGGGTGCGGCCCACAGGTAGTGTCCGGAAACCTCCGCCCGTGACGGAGGTGTCCACAGCCCTGGGAGCCACACCACGGTGCCCTCGGCGTCCAGCACCACCGGCCGCGAATCCCTCGACTCCGCGGGCACCCGAAGATCCACCAACACATCCTGCAGCCGGCGTTGTTTCTCGCCCGCGCGCACCCGGTCTCCCGGCCTGCGCGTCCGCACGGTCAGCGGCCAGAGGACATCGCGCGCCAGCGCCAGCCCGTGCATGCCCGGAGGTGGCTCGCGCGACTCCACGCTGAAGCACCACCCCGTGCCCTCCAGGACGCCGGAGGCCCCCTGCCCCGTCAGCACCATGGCCCGCACCGAAGGCGTCCTCACCTCCGACGACGCCACGCAGCGCACCCGCCCGCCCGTGGCCCGGAGCCGCAGCGCGCGCCCCACCGTCGCCGAGCCTCCCTGCTCCACCGCCCGCAGCGCGCGCTCCACCATCGCCGCGTCCGCCACCACGTCGTGCGCGGCCAGCAGCCTGGCGAGCACCCTGCGCCGCAAGGGCACCTCCAGCGCGCGCACCGCCACGGCGTCCAGCGCGCCGTCGGCGAGCCGCACGCGCTCCCAGGCCGCGTCCGCCAGGTCGCTCAGCAGCGCGTCGTCCTCGGCCGCCAGCCGCGCGTACGACGCGAGCCGCGCGTCCACCGGGAAGCCCGCCGCGCGCGACAGGGCCGGCAGCGCGTCGTGTCGCACCCGGACGCGCAGGAAGGCGGGGTCGTCGTTCATCTCATCTGTCGCATAGCCGACGTCCTGCTCCTTCAAGGAGGCCACCAGCTGGGCCCGCGTCAGCGACAGCACCGGCCGCACCAGCGTGCCCCGAGCCTCGCGGATGCCCACCGCGCCCCGCGTCGACGCGCCCCGCGCCAGCCGCATCAGCAGCGTCTCCGCCTGGTCGCTCGCCGAGTGGGCCGTCGCGACCAGGGACAGGCCCCGCTCGCGCCGCACCGCCTCCAGGGCCTCGTAGCGCGCCTGCCGCGCGCGGGCCTCGAGTCCGGGGCCCCGCGCCAGGGCCAGCGTCCGCACGTGACAGGGCACGCCCAGCTGCTCGCAGAGCGAGCCCACGGCCCGGGCCTCCGCTCGGGATTCGGGACGCACGCCATGGTCCACCGTGCAGACCTCCACTCGCAGCCGCAGCCGCTCGCGCACGCTCGCCGTGCCGACGAGCAGGGCCACCGAATCCGCGCCTCCGGACACGGCGCACAACACGGACCGGCCCTCCAGTCCGAGGCGCGCATACGTGTCCATCAGCGTCCTCTTCAGCAACTGCGTCGCGGGTCCAGTGGGTGACATCTGCGGGGGCGGAATGGAATGTCGGGTAACAGGGTTACAGAGGCGCGCGCGGTTGAAGGCAGGGGGGTCGGTTCTTATGATCGTCACACCGGATGGGCGCGGTCGCGGAAGCGGAAATATGCGCGACACCGGGCGTTGTTGAGGGGACGGTCGACTTTTCAAGGTGTTGGACCTAGGGGTCCCCCCCCTCCCCCTCTGGGTCCACGGGTCCGCTGGGAGATCCACTCCCGGCGGTCCCTCTTTCCGAAACGCCCCGGTCCTCCCATCGCGAGGCCCGGGGCGTTTCCTTTTTCGCGCCCGGCTGGATACGTCAGGCGGCACTGAACATGTCCGAGCAGGGAGCCGACGGGCGCGGAATGAGTCGTCCTAAACCGTTGACCCTCTTGGGCGTCTGTCGGATAACGGCACCGGTGTGTTCAGGTCGTCACCTCGAATCCGCCCCGGAGACTCAAGTATGGCAGGCACCGACAAGCGCAAGCAGTCGCTGTACTTCCCCGAGGAGATGCTGAAGGAGATTCAGGAAGAAGCGAACCGACAGGACCGCTCTCTTTCCTGGGTTGTCCAGCAGGCGTGGAAGATCGCCCGCGAGCGCATCAAGTCGTTCCCCGCCGTCAACGACGTGACTGGCGACGAGCGCCAGGACCCGCGCGAGGAGTAGCGCAGGCATGGCCACCACCGACCATCGCAAGCAAAGCCTCTACTTTCCGGAGGACATGCTGGAGGAGATCCAGCGTGAGGCCACGCGGCAGGACCGCTCGCTGTCGTGGATCGTCCAGCAGGCGTGGAAGGTGGCGCGTGCCGAGATTCGGAGGATGCCGTCGGTCAACGACGTGCTGAGCGCGCCTGCCCGTCCCGCCGCCGTCGCGGCGAGCCCGGCGGCGACGCCCGCGGCCACCGCCACGTTGGTGGCGGCCGCTCCGAACCCGGACGAGCCGAAGTCCTGAAGGTCCCCGCGAACGGCCCCCGGCACTCAACCTCCGGCGGGCCGCGCGGGTCTTGCGCAGTTCGAGAACGTGATTCGCGGCTTCTCGGTGAGCGACAGCTCGGGTGAGGGGTGCATCTCCCGCAGGTACGCCGAGGTGATGTTCGCGTCCGTTCCTCCCAGCTTCCGCGCCTGCACCGGGAAGCGGTCCGGATTCTGTCCCGCGTTGCCGAACGCCTCCCCGTAGCCGTCGCCGCCTCCGAGCAGGAAGCTGGGCATGGCCACGCGGTAGCGGATGCTCGCGTCGTCACGCGGCGGCAGGGGCACGGTCTGCCCGTTCACCGTCAGCGCCTCCACGCGCTGGCCCCGGGGGTTCGCGCAGTTGACGTGCATGGTGGTGCCCTCGGACAGGTGCAGGAACGCGCCGGACGGTGACGCGATGAGCTCCCCTTCCCGGTAGAGGCTGCCCACGCTGTTCTCCATCATCTTCACCAGCTCCGTCTCGGTGAGGTCCACGGACACCACCAGGTTCTCGAAGAGGATGACCTCGTGGAGAACACCGTCGGTGAGCGGGCCCTTGCGCAGCGCCTGGCGCGTGAAGCACAGGCCCTCCGCGCGCAGCGAGCCGCCGTTGATGACGCCCAGCACCGCGGGCCGGGCCGAGCCGTCCTCCGCGTGGCGGAACGCATCCGCGGCGGCCTGCGCCAGCGCGTTGTTGTCGTGCCAGACGAAGGGCTTGTCGAGCAGGACGTCCTGGCCCAGGTAGCCGACGACGGCGTCGGGGTCCGCGACGAGCGGCTGGCAGGAGTCGTTGTAGGAGATGCACCCGGCCAGGGGCGAGGCCAGGGCGCACGCGAGCGCGGCGACGAGGGACTTGGGCAGTGGCATCAGAAGTGAGCCCTCACGGTGAGGTAGCCGGACATGCCCTCGCGCGGGAGATTCCCGGTGACGCGGTCGGGCCGCGGCACGTCGTCGCGAAGGTCGTGGTCGAAGACGTTGTGCGCCACCAGCGAGACCTCCCAGATGTCCAGGATGGGCTCGGTGCGAATCTGCGCGGTGACCAGGCTGTAGGCGGGGATCTTGTAGCGGCGCACCAGCTCCAGCACGGAGCGGCTGTTGTTGCGACGCTCGGCGCCCGTGCGCACCACCACGTCGAAGTTCACCCACGCGCCGATGGGCATGGACACGCCCGCGTTGAAGCGCGCCTGCGGCGTGTCGGTGAGCAGCCGCGACTGCGAGGGCAGCTCCATGTCCTGCGCGCGGGAGATGCTCGCGTTGAACCAGGCGTTGGCGCGCTTGGAGGCCTCCAGGCGGGCCTCGCCCTCGATGCCGTACACGCGCACGCCCAGCTCGCGGTTGCGCAGCGGGACGATGTTGCCGGACGTGTCCACCGGGACGATGGGCGACGAGAAGAGCTCCAGGTACGCGTTGGCGCGCAGCCGCACGCGCGCCTCGCCCGCGGACTGGATGAGGTCCGCGCCCAGCTCGAAGGTGTCCACGATGGCGGGCTGCAGGCTCGGGTTGCCCTCGAAGCGGCCCTGGTTGTAGTCGGTGTCGGGGATGCGCTCGACCAGCTCCTGCAGCGTGGGCGCGCGGAAGGCGCGGCCGTACAGGGCCTTGAGCACCAGCGCGTCCGTGGCGGAGAACACCAGGCCCACGCGTGGGTTGACGCGCGCCACGAAGCGGGTGCCGGTGATGTCGCCGCTCGTCCCCACGGTGGGCAGCTGCGTGGCATCCACGCGCACGCCGAAGGTCAGCGTCAGCGGGGCGATGACGGTCCACTGGTCCTGCGCGAAGGCGCCCACCGTCAGCCGACGGGACGCCGCGCCGCCGGCCAGCTCCAGCAGGTCCGCCAGGCCCTCGGGCGTGGTGAAGCCGCCCGGGCGCACGCGCGCGTCCAGCGTGTAGTTCGTCTCGTAGGTGTAGTCGCCCAGCGACTGCTGCTCCACCACCGCGCCCACGGACAGGCGGTTGTTGGACGACAGGACGATGTCCGCGTCCACGCCGCCGGTGAGCGAGCGCACCGAAATCTGCGTCTGCTCCCGCAGGCCGTTGTCGAACAGCTGGTTCGAGTCCGGACCGGTGCGGAAGTTGCGAGGCGTGATTTGAAAGAGGCGGTCGGTGGTCTGCTGGTCGAAGCCGGCGCGGGCGCGCAGGAGGATCGACGAGCCGATGTTCTTCTCCCAGTGGACGTCCGCCATGAGCACGTTCCACTTCAGCTCGGAGTCCTCGGCCACGACGTCGAACAGGCCCAGCAGCGCGGTGCGGTTCTCGGAGAGGTAGCGCACGGAGGCGGCCAGCCGTCCGGCGTCGCCCATGGAGTACGTCGCGCCGCCGCCCACGTTGAGCAGGAAGCGGTCATCGCGCGTCCTGCCGGCGGGGTCCTCCACCGAGCGCAGGCCCTGGGAGGTGGACTCGTCGTCCAGGCCGTCGTGCTCAATGATGTTCGCGTCGCCGGACTGGTTCCACACGTCCACGTCCGCGAACAGGCGAAGGTCTCCAAAGGTGTGCCCCGCGGAGGCGTGCCCGTTGACGGTGACGGCGAGCCGGTCGTCCTTCTCCGGGAAGCCGCCGGCGGACACGGCCGTGCGGACTCCGTCCGAGGTGTCCGTGACGATGTTGACCACGCCCAGGAACGCACCCGCGCCGTACAGCGCGGATCCCGGGCCACGGATGACCTCGATGCGCTCCAGGTTCTCCACCGGCAGGTTCATCAGCGCCTTGCCGTCGAAGAAGTTGTTGAGCCGGTGGCCGTTGAGCAGGAACAGCACCTCCGCGTCGTTGCGCAGGCCGCGCACCGCCGTGCGGTGAAAGCCCTGCACGTCGCGGCTCACGGTGAGGCCGGGCACCACGTCCAGCACGTCCGCCACCGTGCGCGCGCCGAGCACGCTGATCTGCTCGCGGTTGAAGGACGCGCCGATGGCCGGCACCTTGCGGACCTTCTCCTCGTGACGCGTGGCCAGCGCCAGCGTGTCCTCGGCGCTGTAGAGGGCCAGGTCGTCCTCCAGCTCCGTGCGTTGTGGGGCCGCGGGCTCGCCACGCGAGGAGCCCGTGTCGCGCGTGGACACCAGGTCGCGCGAGGTCGCATCCCGCGTGACGCCCGGCTCGCGTGCGGTCACGGCTTCGCGTGAGGGCGACTCGCGCGAGGCCACCACATCGCGTGAGGGTGACTCGCGCGACGGCTGCGATTCGCGCGTGGGCACGTCTCTCGAGGTCGATGAGGTATCGCGAGACGCACGCGAGGAATCGCGCGACGTCGCGGACGTCCCCTTCGGCGGAGGCGTGGACGACCCGCGCGAGTCCCGGGAGTTCTTGGGCGTGGGTGGAGGAACCCCCTCGTTCAGGTCCGCGGTGAGCGCGGCCATCGAGTCATCGTCATCGGAGGACGACGGACGCGGGCGCTCCTGGGTGGCCGGCGTCCGCGTGCTGGGACGCTCGTCGACGGTGGCCAACGGAGGAGGTTCGGACGCTCCGGGCTTGCGCGCGGACGCGGGCGCTTCTCCGGCAACGAGCACGCGGGCGGGCCGCGACGCGGACTGGAAGATGGCGATGCGCTCGCCGTCGGCGGTGAGGCCCTCGACGTAGTACTCGATGCCAGGAGGCACCATGTGCTCGGGAGGGATGACGGCGCGATACAGGTCGCCGTACTGGCGCTCCATCGGCACGCGGGCGAACGGCTCTCCCGGGCCCCGGTAGCGCACCTGCATCTCCAGGATGCGTGCGCCCTCCACGAGGGTGCCGTCGAGCCGCAGCGGCACGTTGGCCTCCGCGCGTGCCGGAGCGGAGTGGAGAAGAGAAGGCTCCTCGGCACGGACAGGCACCGCCAGGAAGAGCACGAGGCTGAGGAGGGTCGCGCGAGCGAGTGTGTTCTTCAAGCTGACGCAGATGGTCCATTGAGGCCCTCCCCGAGTCAAGGAAGGTGGGCCCGAGGGCCAGAGCGCCGCCGATTTTTTGCCGGGTCTCCGAGGCCGTGCGAGGGATCGCCGCACTCCATGCGCGACTCGCTCGCCCTGCACCTTGCCCTCTTCCGTCGACAGCGGGCACAAATCGCCCGCGTGGTGGACGGGCAGACAGATGCCTTCCGCTCCTACGAGGCCCGCTACCGGCGGCGCACCGCCAGCTATCGGCGCGTCCTGCCGCTGAGCGACGTCCACCAGCGCGTGCGCGCCTCGGACGTGGTGTACGTGGGCGACTACCACACGCTGCCCCTGGCCCAGCAGACGTACCTGGACCTCGCGGAGCGCGCCCTGTCCTCGGGCCGCCGCGTCGTGCTCGCCCTCGAGTGCATCGAGGGGCGTCACCAGGCCTCCATCGATGCGTGGGGCTCGGGGCGCCTGTCGGAGCGCTCCCTCTTCGCACGCCTGGGTGCTGGCACGGAGGGTGCGGGCTTCGGCCCAGGAAGCGCGCCGCGTGGCCTGCTCGCCTTCGCCCGCAAGCACCGCCTGGAGGTCCTCGGAATCGACCGGCGGGCCCAGGGTGAGCGCTCGCTCGCGCTGCGGGATGCGTACGCCGCCGAGCGCATCGCCCGCGCCGCCCGGGCCGAGGACCGTCCGCTGATCCTCGTCCTGGTGGGCCAGTACCACGTCGCGCCGTGTCACCTGCCCGCGCAGGTGGAGCGCGCCCTGGGTGACACCCAGCGTCGGGGCCTGGTCGTCTACCAGAACGCGGAAGGCGTCTGGTGGAAGCTGGCCCGCGACGGACAGATGGGCTCGGCCGAGGCCGTGGAGCTGGCCGACGACACCCTGTGCCTGCTCAACGCCTCCCCTGTCGTCTGTCAGCAGAGCTTCCTGGATTACCTGGAAGCCGAGGCGGGAGATGCGCCGTGGATGGACCGGGGCGCGGCGGAGCGCTTCCGGGAGATGGCGGCGCTCATCGGTCGACTGGCGGGTGTGCCGGTGGGTCGCGCACTGGAGTCAGTGGAAGTCACCACGGTGGCGGACGGCGACGTGCTGGCGCGCATCCAGCGTCGGGGGCGCTTCACGCAGACGGAGCTGTCGCAGCTTCGACGGCACATCCTGTCGCGGGAGAGCAGCTACATCCCGCGTGCGCGCACGGCGTATTTGGCCTCGTTGTCGCTGAACCACGCGGCGGAGGAGGCTGCGCACTTCGTCCGGCACTGCGCGGTGGGCAGCGCGATGGAGGAGCCCCGCACGGCGTCGGAGGCGTTCTACGCGCGGTGCATGGAGGAGGCGCTGGGATTCTTCGGCTCGCGGTTGGTCAATCCCCGGCGCACGTGCCTGAACCTGGCGGACTGGGTGCGCCGCTTCGGCGAGACACGAGGCGTGGACCGGCAGGTCTCCGCGTTCGTGCTCGCCCACGCGGCCGCCGAGCTGGAGGCGCCCGAGGAGGCGGTGAAGCTGCTGCCCCTGCGCAAGGACCGGCTGTTCCATGGCGTCAGCCACGGACTGGGGTACCTGCTCGGCGACAAGCTCTACCGCGCCTTCGACGCGGGACAGGTGGACAAGGCCGAGGTCCGCGCCCTCTTCCGCGACCCGTTCGTGGACGCGCGCGCCGCGTACTTCACCTGGGCGGAGCGCCTGCGCGACTGAGAGGCGGTGGCGCCCGGCATCCCCTTCTCCCAGGGTGACGGGCGCCGGCCTTCATCAAGGTGTCTCGAGCGTGCCATCCGGATTGAGGACGCGGACAATCTTCTCCTCGGTCGCGCTGACGACGTGGATCGCTCCCTCTCCCGTCAGGACATAGGCCGTGTTCGACTCCAGGGAGACCACGACCAGCACGCCGAGCAACCCGGGGTAGAGCATCATCAGCGCCAGCTCCGTCTCGAGCGGTCCCTCGAAGAGCAGATGGTCGTGCGCGACCCCCTTGTCCGAGCCTCCTGGCAGTTGCTCGGAGTCGACCTCCAGGACGCTCGTGTGGAGCTTCACCTGCTCGACCACGCGCCGGCCATCCGCGGAGAAGCGGAACCGGAAGTCGCCACCGAAGTACAGCATCCCCCGCTCACGGGTTCCCTGGAGCGTGTAGACGGTGAGCTCTCCCGATTCCTCGCCGAGCACCACGGGGTTCACCCTCTTCCGTCCGAAGGTCTCCACCGTGATGCGCTGCGCGGTCGCCACCGCGCGAGCCTGCGGACTGAAGTCCTTGGGAAGCGACTCGACGGGAACGCGCTCCATCCGAGCGGGCTCTTCGAGTGGTGCCTTCCAGGCGAGCGACGGGATGAAGTCCTCGTTCTCATCCAGGCTTCCGAAGAGCCCGTACCAGGCGCCTCCATGAGACGCGGTGACATTCATCCGCCTCCGAGCCGGTTCCACCCCGTGGTCCTTCGTCGCCAGGAAGGCATCCGTGGCGGCGATGGCCGCGTTCTCCGCGGCCACGATGGCGCGAGCGCGCGCCTGCACACGCACCAACTCCGCGTCGTCGACCCGAGCCCGTAAGGGTGACCGCGCTTTCACATCACCCGGGGACACACTCCTCGCCGGAGCCCCACAACCGACGACGAAGAAGACGAACGACACGACCACCAGCATGCGCATGAGAGACCTCGCTCCAAGTTGTCGAGGTCCTTCAGTGTGAGGGACGCGCCCGGCAGCGTCATCGTGTCCGCGGTGACGTGATGAAACGATGATGAGCGGGTCTCAGCCACAGCGTGGTTCATCACGAATGCTCGCGAGGCCATGATGAAACGATGATGAAAGAGGCCTCGCGTGCCGCGTGAGTCATCCGCACGGCCAAGGCTCACGGCGCCCCTTTCACCTCGAGTTCCACCACCGCGTCAGGACCTCGACGCGGCCCGGTATGGCCCGACACGCTACAGTCGCAGACGCACCGCTCAAGTCTTCGCGGGCGCGGTGGCCTTCAGCGCGGCCTTCACCTTCTCGTGGAAGGCGCGGAAGCGCTCGCGGCCCTGCTGCCGCTGCTCCTCAGTGAGCTGGCCTCCGGAGGCCTCGCGCAGCGCCTTGCGCTCCTCCTGGAGCTGCTTCGCCTCGGCCTTGAACTGGTCCGCCTGCGCCTGGGTGAGTCGCCCATCCACCACGGCGCGGTCCAACCGGTGCTCCATCCGGGCCAGCTTCCGCTCGCCCTTCATGCCCCGCTTGCCATGACGGCCGTGCCGCTCGCCGCACTCCGCCGCCTTGTCCTCCATCGAGGGCGCCGCGCTCTGCGCGAACACCGGGGTGGCCAGCAACAGCGACGCCGTGACGAGGGACCGCATGAGGAAATTCTGACGCATGGTGAGACGCTCCATTGGTTCGAGGAGCACGAGTCCAGCCCTGCTCGCGCCCTGTTGCCTTGGAGAACCCCACGCGAAAACGAAGGTTAAATCCCGCCCCGGCGCCACACCGGAGCGGGCCTGCCCGCCTGCTCTGCTACTGCTCCGCCACGCAGTCGTTGAGCGGGAACGACAGGTCGTGCCGCGGCGTCTGTCCCGGGTCCTGGTTCACGACGGTGACCTCCAGCAGTTGGTCCGACGTCTCGATGGGATTGGCGAACACCAGCGACTGCCGGGTGATCTTCGCCGACGACATGAACGCCTTCGTCGTCGAGCCGTTGGCGTCACGACGCCAGCAGTTGGCGATGCGCGGGTCCGACGCCGCGAAGTTGCAGGACGTGTACTGCCCCACCACCTCGCGCTTCAACCGGATGCAGCGGCAGTCCCAGGGGTCGTACTCGAGCGTCGCCACCACGCCCTCGAACCCCGTCGCCGTCTCCTTCAACTCGAAGTAGCTCCCGTCCTGCGTCGTCTCGCAGTACAGCCGCACGTCACCCACCGCGCGGTCCTTCTTCTCTTCCAGCACCGCGCCCTCCCGCGACGTCACCGGCGAGGCCGACGGCTCACACCCCACGCCCAGCAGCGCGAGGCTCACGACACAGAACGAGGAGAGATTCCTGAGGGTACGCATATGCGCTCCTTGCGGGACGTCCTGGGGCATCCAGGACAGCCCGCATGGGAGTCCCCTCGGACTCCACGGCGCAATGAACTTCCACGTTCCTGGGACGAACGGTTACGGGAGCGGAGGCTTCACGGCGCGGGTGGCGATGAAGCCATCGATGTACTCGGAGAGCTTGTCGCCCGGGCCGAAGCCGTCCTCGAAGAAGCCGGTGAGGACGAAGCCCGCGCGGAGCTGTCCGCCCATCTGGTCCTCCAGCGAGTGGCCCACGCTGAGCGGCTCGTGCTTGTCGGTGTACCTGCGCCGCTCGGCCTCCGTGAGGCTGGTGAAGTCCGAGTACGGCATCTTGTACTTGAGCTGCATCACGCCCTGGTCCTGCAGGTCCGGATCGAGCAGGAAGATGAGCGGGTTGCAAAAGCCCGTCAGCAGCGCGCCGCCGGGGCGCAGCACTCGGAACGCCTCGCGCCAGACCGGCTGGATGTCGTCCACGAAGCCGTTGGAGCACGGGTGGAAGATGAGGTCGAAGCTGCCGTCCTCGAAGACGGACAGGTCGCGCATGTCCCCCTCCTCCAGTCGCAGCGTCAGTCCCTCACGCTCGGCCACCAGCCGGTCCTGCCCCAGCTGCGCCGGCGAGTTGTCGAGCACCGACACCTTCGCGCCCGCCGCCGCGAGGATGGGCGCCTGCTGTCCACCGGAGCCCGCCAGACACAGCACGCGCTTGCCAGCGACCTCACCAAACCACTCGCGAGGAACAATCTTCGTCGGCGTGAGCAGGATGCCCCACTCGCCCTTGCGCGCCGCCGCGATGACCTCCGGCCCCACCGGCACCGTCCACCGGTTGCCCAGGGACACCTGGCGGTTCCAGGCGTCGCGGTTGTGCTTCCGTACATCGATGGCATCAGTCGTCATGTAGCACCCGTCCTTCCATGCCTCCGGCGACGGTGACGACCTCACCCGTCACGTGGCCGGAGACGAAATCCGACGCGAGCATCACCACCGCGCGCGCCACGTCCTCGGGCTGGCCCACCTTGCGCAACGGCATGGTGCGCGTCACCCGCTTCACGAACCCCTCCGCCTTCAGCTTGTCGCGGTTGCGGTCCACTTCCGTCCAACCGGGGCACACCACGTTGACGCGGGCCCCCGGCGCGATGCGGCCCAGCTCGTTCTTGAGGCTGCGCAGGAATCCGCTCGCCAGCGCGCCCTTGGCCGCCCCGTAGTCGGCGTGTCCCGCCTCGCCGAACAGGCCCGCCGTCGAGCTGACGATGACGATGTTGCCTACGCCCGTCGTCTTCACGTGGCGCAGGAAGGCGCGGCAGCACAGGAAGACACTGTCCAGGTTCTCCGCCAGCGTGCGGCGCCAGCGCTCCAGCGACATCTCCCACACCGGCACGTCCGGGGCCGGGTACACGCCCGCGTTGCACACCAGCACGTCCAGTCGGCCCAGCGCCGCCACCGACGCGGGCACCAGCGCGTCCACCTGGGCCTCCACCGTCAGGTCCGCGCCCACCGCCGCGCCGCCCACCTTCCCCGCAAGCTCGCGCGCCTTGGCCTCGCGGGAGTGGTAGTGCACCGCCACCTTCGCGCCCTCGGCGGCGAAGGCCTGGACGATGGCCGTGCCGATGCCGCCCGCGCCGCCCGTCACCAGGACGCCCTGCCCCTTCAGCTCCGTGTCCATGCGTACGACTCCTCGGAAGTGAGTGGGACCCTCACGCGCCGGAGTCCGGGCGAACGAGCGGCGTCCGGCGAACGCCGACGCGAAGGGGCCCAGGTTGCTGACATGTTCTGGAAAGAAAACCGCCGACACACTTGAGTGTGTCGGCGGCGGGGTTCAGCTCAGTCTCAGCAGCTTGCGAGCCTGCTCGGGAGTCGCGGGCTCCCGGCCGTGGGCCCGGGCCCTTCTGGAGGCCTCGGCCACCAGCTCCCAGTTGCCCTTCGCGAGCACGCCCTTGGACACGTAGATGTTGTCCTCCAGGCCCACGCGCGCGTTGCCGCCCCGCTTCGCGGCCTCGTCCACGAACGCGAGCTGGAAGCGCCCCACGCCCGCAACCGTCCAGGTGCTGCCCTCCGGCAGCGAGGCGATCATGAAGTCCAGCACCTCCGGCCGCGCCTGCAGCGTGCCCGGCACCCCGAGCACGAAGTCGAAGTGCGCGGGCAGATCCACCAGGCCCTCCTTGGCCAGGTAGCGCGCCTCGTCGATCATGCCCACGTCGAAGCACTCCAGCTCCGGCCGCAGCCCGAGCGCGCGGATGCGCCTGGCGATGTCACGCACCAGCGGGCGGGGATTCCAGAAGACCTCCTCGCCGAAGTTGACGGTGCCCGTGGTGAGCGTGGCCATGTCCGGCCGGTCCTCCCCCGTCAGCGTGAGCGGCCCGCAGCGCTGGTCCACCGTCATGCCCACCGCACCACCGGTGGACGTCTGGATGAGCACGTCGGTGCGCTTGCGGATGGCGCGGATGGCCGCCCGGAACAGCTCCGCGTCCTGGGACGGCTTGCCGTCGGGCGTGCGCACGTGCAGGTGCACCATGGCCGCGCCGGCCTCGCGGCAGCGCGCCGCGTCCTCGGCGATCTCCTCCGCGGTGATGGGCAGGTGCGGCGTCTGCTCGCGCGTCGTCTCCGCGCCCACCATCGCCGCGGTGATGACCATGGGAGTGCTCATCGCTGACCTCGCTGCTTGTCCTTGGGAACCACGCAGGTGCCCGAAGCACGGCACACGACGATGGGCTCCGGCAACAGGTCCGCGGCCGAGTCATTCACATCCGGACGCGGGCGGATGACCTTGCGCGCCTCGAAGCGCATCTTGCGCGACGTGTTGCCCGCGCTGACGATCTCTCCCTCCGCCTCGATGAAGTCCCCCGCGTACACCGGCGCCAGGAACTCCACCGAGTCGTACGCCCGGAACAGGCCCTCGTCGCCGTCGGCCCGGATGCACAGCTCCGTGGCCACGTCGCCGAACAGCCCGAGCATCCGCGCGCCGTCCACCAGGTTGCCGCCGTAGTGCGCGTCGTGGCTGCTCATGCGCAGGCGGATGATGGCCTTGGTTCCCGTGCTCATGAGGGCTCTCCCTGGTAGTGCATGTCCTGGGGCTCCTTGCCCAGCTTCTTCAGGAGCGCGTGGACGATGTAGTTGGCCACGTCGGAGGGCTTGGTGCCCGGACCGAAGCCCGCGTCGAAGCCCAGCTCCAGCGCCAGCTTGTGGTCCACGCGCGGGCCGCCCAAGAGCAGCTGCACCTTGCCGTGGATGCCCGCCGCCTTGGCCGCCTCGATGAACTGGCGCGAGTTGTCCTTGTGCACGTCGCGCTGGGTGACGACCTGGCTCACCAGGATGGCGTCGGCGTTCTTCGCCATGGCCCGCTTGATGAGGTCCTCGTTGGGCACCTGGCTGCCCAGGTTGAACGCCTCGAACCCGGGGTAGCGCTCCAGGCCGTAGTCGCCCGCGTAGCCCTTCATGTTCAGGATGGCGTCGATGCCCACCGTGTGCGTGTCGGTGCCGGTGCACGCGCCGAACACGACGATGCGCCGGGCGACCTTCTCCTTGATGAAGGCGTTGAGGTCGTCGAAGGACATCTTCTTCACGACGACTTCGGGCACGTCGATTTCGGCGTAGTCCAGCGTGACGCCCGAGCGGGCGTACACGATGAAGAACGTGTAGCTGTCCGCGGCGCGCTCGGCGGCGGCCACCTTCACGTCGGTGAACCCCATCTTGCGCGTGAAGACGGCGGCGGCCTCCTTGGCCTTCTCCGACAGGGGCACCGGCAGCGTGAACGACAGCTGCACCACGCCGTCGTCCCGCCTGTCTCCGTAGGGACGGATGATCTGCTTGCTCGGCTTCACCATCGCGTCATTTCCCCCGCGCCCGCTGGAACTTCACGCTCCCGGCCACCTTCTCCGCCAGGGGCGCGAAGCGCTCCTTCTTGCCCTGCTCCAGGTGGAAGACCACCGACCACGTCGTGCGGCCGTCACAGCCCACGTACGTCCAGGTGTCCACCAGCGCCCCGTTCGTCGACGCGTCCGTGTCCAGCCGCCGCGCCGCCGGCTGCCCGCCGACCTTGAGCTTCTCCCAGCCCGTGCCGCCGCTGCCGGTGACGATCTTGTCCACGCAGACCTGCGCCTTCATGCCCGCCGTCTGCACCGCGCCCACGTCGACCAGGAAGTACGCGTCCCCGCTGGGCGCCGTGAACTTCGCCGTCCCGTCCTCGTTGGAGCGCGTCCACGCGGCCGGCACCTGCACGGCCACGTTCTTGACCTGGAACTGCGTCAGCGCGTCCGCCGAGCCACCCGCCGCCATCACCACCGTCAGGATGGTACCGACAATCATTGTGCCTCCAGGATTTCCAGGAACGGATTGAAGTAATCGGGGGCCTTCTCCAGCACGCCGTCCAGACCCTTGCCGCCGGTCTCCTCGCGCTTGACGTCGCCGAAGTGCCCCTTGCCGATGGCGGCCACCATGCCCTCATCCCGGCACTCCTGGAGCAGCTTCATCGCCTGGGCGAACACCTCACGCGCCCGGTTGGCGATCTTCCCGTCCTCGCGGACGGTGAACTCCTCGTCGATGCCGCGCGCCGCGCGGTGGATGTAGTTGGCGGACTTGAGCGCCACGTAGCGGTCCGCGAGCAGCGGCGTGTGCATGGCCTCGGTCATCATGCCGAGCAGCTGGATGCCCTGCCGCGTCCAGATGGCCACCAGGTCCGCCATCACGTCGTACGCGTGGCTGAAGAAGATGTCCGTCTCCTTGTGCTTGGTGGGCGGCATGTACTTGAGCGGCGCGTCCGGGAAGCAGCGGCGCACCAGCATCGCCTGGGACAGCTCCAAGAGGAGCGTGTCGTCGCGGTACGGGTCGATCTCGTACGAGTGGCCGATGCCCAGCTGCCAGTCCTTGAGGCCCGCGCGCTTGGCGAAGCACTCGTTGATGAACTGGCTGGCGATGACGGTGTGGGCCGCGTCGTACGCGTCCGCGGTGGTGATGTAGTTGTCCTCGCCGGTGTTGATGATGATGCCGGCCAGGGCGCAGATGCGGCGGCTGAAGTACTGGTCGATGAACGTGCGCCGCATGTTGATGTCACGGAAGAGGATTCCGTACATCGCGTCGTTGAGCAGCATGTCCAGCTTCTCGTAGGCCGCGCAGAAGGCGATCTCCGACATGCACAGGCCGGACGAGTAGTTGGTGAGCTGGATGTAGCGCTTGAGCTTGCGGCTCTCGTCGTCCAGGGCCTCGCGCATGATGCGGAAGTTCTCCTGGGTGGCGTAGGTGCCGCCGTAGCCCTCCGTCGTCGCGCCGTGGGGCACGTAGTCGAGCAGCGACTGCGCGGTGGAGCGGATGACGGCGATGACGTCCGCGCCCGCCTGGGCCGCGGCCCGGGCCTGGTCCACGTCGTCGTAGATGTTGCCCGTGGCGACGATGACGTACTTGTGCGGCGCCGGCGACATGGGGAACTGCTTGCGCAGCTCCTCGCGCGCGGTGATGCGCGCCTTCATGTCCTCGAAGGCGGAGCGCGCCTCCGAGCGGACCTCGTCGCGCAGGTTCTGCTCGACGTCGGGGGACAGGGGGCCCAGCTTGTCGGTGGGCAGCGCCGTCAGCCGCTCCACGGCCTCCAGCGGGCTCTTGGCGCCCAGGTGCAGCGCGCGGCCATACCAATAGGCGGCGCCCCGGTTGAGGACGCCCGCGGCCTTGAGCTTGTCGACCATCAGGTTGGCGAGCGGCACCCCTCGCGCGCCTGCTCCGGAGATTCCGAAGAAGCGCAACACGGTGCGCTCAATCGATACAGTGGTGTTACGGCGGATGAGGTCGAAGATCGGATTGACGATCTCCTCCGCCAGAGTGCGCGCATGCGCAATCTGCGCGTCGTCGATGAACGGGCCTGGCATGGGCGCACCTTACCCGCCCGAACGCCTACAGGAAGCGCTGAAGCATACCGGGATGGCGCTGCCGCACCGCATTATCGGTTGGCCAACCCCGACACCGAAATAACAGCGCCCACCCCACCGAGGGAGCGGTGCCGCCACCGAAATACCGGTGAGCCTGGCCTTCCAACCACCTTCAAGCGCTCGGAATTATTGGATTCCAAGAGACGGCACGGTGCGTGCTCTGGAGCGGCTCCGCCTCATCCCCCGAGAGGAGTTTCCGCATGAAGACGCGTTCGCTGCTGCTGTCCGCCGTACTGCTGAGTGGTCCCGCGCTCGCGGCCAATCCGCCGCCGCTCACCACGGATACGGGTGCCGCCGTGGGCACCAACCAGAGCTCCAAGACGGCGGGTCCGCGCGGCGGAATCCTGCTGGAGGACTTCCACCTCATCGAGAAGCTGGCGCGGTTCGACCGCGAGCGGATCCCCGAGCGCGTGGTGCATGCGCGCGGCGCGGGTGCGTACGGCGTCTTCGAGAGCTACGGCAACTTCTCCCACCTGACGCGCGCGTCCCTGTTCGCCAACAAGGGGAAGAAGACGCCGATGTTCGTGCGCTTCTCCACCGTCATCCACCCGTCCGGCTCGCCGGAGACGCTGAGAGACCCTCGCGGCTTCGCGCTCAAGTTCTACACGGACGACGGCAACTGGGACCTGGTGGGCAACAACCTGCCGGTCTTCTTCATCCGCGACGCCATCAAGTTCCCGGACATGGTGCACTCGCTCAAGCCGTCGCCCGTCACCAACAAGCAGGACCCGAACCGCTTCTTCGACTTCTTCTCCCACATCCCCGAGTCGACGCACATGCTGACGCAGCTCTACTCGGACATCGGCATCCCGGCGAACTACCGGCAGATGAACGGGCACGGCGTGCACGCGTTCAAGTTCGTCAACGCCAAGGGCGAGTACAAGTACGTGAAGTTCAACTGGGCCTCGCAGCAGGGCGTCAAGAGCCTCACCAACGAGGAGGCCTCGCGCATCGCCGGCGAGGACCACCAGAACGCCACCACGGACCTGTACGCGTCCATCGGCGCGGGGAAGTTCCCCTCGTGGGAGCTGTCGGCGCAGGTGCTGGACCCGAAGGACCTGGACAGCTTCGCGTTCAACCCGCTGGACCCGACGAAGGTCTGGCCCGAGGACAAGGCCCCCTCCGTCAAGCTGGGCAGGTTCACGCTCAACAAGCTGCCGGACAACTTCTTCGAGGAGACCGAGCAGTCGGCGTTCTCCCCCGGCGTGCAGCCCTCCGGCATCGAGCCGTCCGAGGACCGCCTGCTGCAGGGCCGGCTCTTCTCCTACGCGGACACGCAGCGCTACCGCGTGGGCGCCAACTACCAGTCGCTGCCCGTCAACCGCGCGCGCGCCTCGGTGAACAACAACAACCAGGCCGGCGCCATGAACGTGGCGAACACGAAGTCGGACGTGAACTACGAGCCGAGCATCGCCCGCGAGTCGCAGGAGGCCCCCCAGCACCTGTTCTCGCGACTGCCCCTGTCCGGCACCTCCCAGCAGCAGCCCATCGAGAAGACGGACAACTTCTCGCAGGCGGGCGCGTTCTACGTGGCGTTGGACCCGGCGGCCCGTGAGCGCCTGGTGAAGAACCTGGCCGGGGACCTGGGCCAGGTGCGTGACGCCCGCGTGAAGGCGCGCATGGTGGGCCACTTCTTCGTCGCCAACGAGGAGTTCGGCACCAGGCTGGCCAAGGCGGTGAACGTGAAGGTGGATGACGCCCGCGCCGCCGTGGCGCCGCTCGCCACCCGCTGAAGCGCTCCTGAGTGAAGCACCGGGGCCCGTGCCTGAGCACCGGCGCGGGCCCCTCCCCTCTCGTCCGCCTGGAGGATGGACATGTTCCGCAAGCTGCTCCTCGGAGCCCTCGGTCTGCTGGTGCTGGTGTGCGGGGTGGTGACGGCCGCGTGGTACTCACTGAAGGCCGAGCCCGCGCCCCAGGGACGGCTGCTCGCCGCGAACGAGGCGGAGCGATACCTGCTCGCCGCCGCGCGGGTCGGTGACACGGAGATCGTCTCCGGTCTGGTGAAGGCGGGCGCTTCCGCGGAGGCCCGGGACGAGCGCGGCTTCACACCGCTCATCCTCGCCGCCTACCACGGGCACCTGGACACCGTGCGCGTGCTGCTCGCGGCCGGGGTGGACGCGTGCGCCGGGGACAAGCGCGGCAACACGGCGTTGATGGGCGCGGCCTTCAAGGGCCATGCGGACATCGTCGCGCTGCTCAACGCGCAGCCCTGCGCCGTGGACCAGGCCAACAGCCTGGGCCAGACGGCGCTGATGTTCGCCTCGCTGTTCGGTCGGCAGGAGGTGGTGGACGCGCTCCGAAAGAAAGGCGCGTCCGAGGAGCTCAAGGACGCCAGCGGTCGCAGCGCGGCCGACTGGGCCCGGACGCAGAGCGCGCCTCAGGCCCCCGTGGCGCCCGCCCCCGTGTCACCGGAGGACACCGCCGCCGCGAGATAGCCTCGCGACGGGAGGCCGCCGCTCAGACGTAGCGCGTGGCGAAGAGCTGGAGCAGCGCGGGCTCGGTGCGCAGCAGGGCCAGGGTGAGCGAGGCGTGGCCGGGCACGTAGCCGTTGCCCACCAGCATGGTGACGTCCTTGCCCACGCCCTCCGCGCCGAGCGCGGCCGTGGTGAAGCTGGTGGCCATGGAGAAGAAGATGGCCGTGCCGCCGTCCTTCACCGAGAGGATGGTGGCCATCTCCGTGTTGCCCACGCTGGCGCAGTTCACCACCAGGTCACAGAGCTGACCGCCCGTGGCCTGGCTCACCGCCTCCATCACGTCCACGCCCTGCGTCGCGTCCACCTTCAGCGCGACGTCACACAGGCCGATGGCCGTCAGCGCGTCCAGCGCCGGCTGCGACACGTCCATCGCGATGAGCTGTCCCCGGCTCTCCAGGTTGCGCCGGGCCTGGGCCAGACACAGCGCGCCGCTCTTGCCCGCGCCCAGCACGGCCACCGTCATGCCCGGCCGCACGTAGCGCGCCACCAACGCGGGCGCGCCACACACGTCGAGCGCCGCCAGCGCCAGCGTGTCCGGGAGGTCCGCCGGCAGCTTCGCGTAGATGCCCGTGGCGAAGAGCAGCGCGTGGCCGCGGATGTCCAGGCGGTCGATGTCCACGTGGACCGCCTTCACCTCCTCGATGACCAGCGGCGTCAGCGTCAGGCTCACCAGCGTGGCGATGCGGTCGCCCACCTGGAGCTGCCCCCGCGCAGGGTGCTTCGCGCCGATCTCCTTCACGCGGCCAATCAACATGCCGCCCGAGCCCGTCACGGGGTTCTGCATCTTGCCGCGCTCCAGGACGATCTCCTGGATGCGCGCGCCGATGCGCGCCGGGTCTCCGCCCACCTCGCCCTTGATCTGCTTGAAGGACGCCGCGTCGATGTTGAGGCTCTCCACGTCGATGAGCACCTCCGAATCACGGCACGGCAGCGAGGGGTCCAGCTTGCGCGCGCGCTGCGGCAACACGCCCTTCTCGCCGACGACGCGGGACAGCCCGTAGAGGTCGTTGCTCATGTTCCATCTCCCTGAAGGTCCATCCGCGCCCACAGCCGAGCGGCCTGTCGCGCGGGAGTCCTGCGTCTATCCGCTCCGCCGGGGGGATGGCCAGCGTCACGTCGCGCGGCCCCCACTCCCGAGGGCCCTCCTGTCAGCAAGAGGGCCCTTCCGGACACAGCACCGCGCGAGCCTGGGTGAAGGGCTACTCCTGGGAGAGCTTGGGCAGCAGCACCGAGAGCGAGCGCTCGAAGCGATAGGACACGCCGGAGTGGCCGTCCTCGAACTCCTCGTGCACCAGGTCCACGCCCGCGTTCTTGAGGTCGTCCGCCAGCATGCGCGTGCCCCAGCGCAGGTTGAACTCGTCGCGCGTGCCGCAGTCCAGGAAGACGCCCTTCAGCTTGCGGAAGGCATCCAGGAACTTGGGGACGAAGCGCACCGGATCATGCACCAGCCACCGGTTCCACACGTCCAGCTTCAGCCGGCCCGTCTGCGCGTCGAAGGGCAGCTCCAGGTTGAGCGGCTCGCCCTTCTTCGGCGAGTACGCCGCCGCCATCGCCAGCGTGTTCACCACCGGGAAGTCGTCCCCGCGCATCTTCGTCTCGCGCACGCGCTGACGGAACTCGCCCTGCCACGACTCGATGCCGCCCGACTTCAGCAGCGAGCTGGCCGCCTTCGGGAGATCCGGCAGGTAGCAGTACTCGAAGTAGGCGTCCGCCGAGTGCGCGCCCAGGAGCGAGAACACCTCCGGGTGGTAGCGCCCCATCACCAGCGCGCCGTAGCCGCCCGAGCTGTGCCCCAGCACCGCGCGCGACGCGGCCCTGGGCAGCGTGCGGAACGTGCGGTCCACGAAGCCCACGATGTCCTTGGCCAGGTAGTCGCGATACCGGCCGATGGCGTCGCTGTTGATCCACTGGCTGCCGCCCAGCGACGTCCACGCGTCGGGGAACACGCCCACCACGGGGGGCACCGCGCCGGACGCGATGAGCGCGTCCAGCCGCTCGGGCACGGACGGCGCGAAGCCCGAGGCGTTGGTCCACGTGCCGCCGCTGTTGCCGAACGCGTGCAGGAAGTACACGGCCGGGTAGCGACGGTCCGACTCGGCGTACCCCGGCGGCAGGTACACGGTGAGCTTGCGCCGGGCCGGGTCGCCCAGCGGGTTGGACTCCAGCGCGGGCGACTGCACCTCGCGCGTCTCCAGCAATCCCTTCATCCGAGTCTCCCCCTTCGCGGCCGCGCTATGCGCGCGAGCCCGGGTTCTTGCCGAATATCTTCATCACGGCTTGCAGGTCCTCCCACGCCTTGCGCTTCTCCGCGGGATTGCGGAGCAGGTACGCGGGGTGGAAGGTGGGCATGAGCTGAATGCCCTCGTAGACACGCCAGGCCCCGCGCATGCGGGTGATGGGCGTCGAATCTCGAAGCAGCGTCTGCGCCGCGAACTTGCCCAGCGCCACCACCACCTTCGGCTGGAGGGCCGCGAGCTGCGCGCGCAGGAAGGGCTCGCACGCGGCGATCTCATCCGGCTCCGGGTTCCGGTTGCCCGGGGGCCGGCACTTCACCACGTTGCAGATGTAGACGTCATCGCGACGGAAGCCCATCGCCTCGATCATCTTCGTGAGCAGGTCTCCCGCGGCGCCCACGAACGGGAAGCCCTGCAGGTCCTCGTTCTCGCCCGGCCCCTCGCCCACGAAGACCAGCTCCGCGCGGGGGTTGCCCGAGCCGAAGACGATGTTCTTGCGCCCCGTGCACAGCTTGCAGCGCTGGCAGTCGCCCAGCTCCCGGCGCACCTGGTCCAGCGTCGGCCGCTCGCCGTCCACCACGCCCGGCAGCGGTCCGCTGCCCGTGGGGGACGACCTCGGCACGTCGAGGAGCATCCCGTTCGAGGCGGAAGGCGCGGTGGTCCCCCGCGCCGCGAGGGGCGCGGGGCCCGGCGCGCGGGGAGCGGGCTCCGAGGGGGCCAGTGGACGGCCCGACAGCGAGGGAGTCGCCTGGCTCGGAGCACTGGCGGCGCCCACGGGCCGCTCGAAGCGCGAGGTGCCCGGGCCCGGCGGCGCGTCGCCCGGACGCGACATCGGCGTGGTCGCCGTGGACGGAGCGGGCTTGCGCTCGGCCGGTGCGGGCTCGGTCGCTGGTCCGGAACGGGCGAACCGGGAGCGCAAGGAGGGCGTCAGGCGCTGGAGCTCGGCCGCCGCCTTGGCGTCGATCATCAGCTGACGCCCGCCACCGTCCTCCTGCCAGAGCAGGTGACGGCGCACATCCTCCAGCACGGCGCTCAGTTCCTGCGTGGCTTCGGGCGAATCGTCGTTCACGATGACCGATCGGTATCGGAGGGCAGGCCCGGGCGCAAGGAAGCGGACATCCATCCTGGGCGGACGCTCCTCCACGGGGCGGCCCGGACCTCCCTCACAGCGTCAAGTTCCCCACCACACCGCGTCACGGCCGGCCTGTCACACCTCCGTCGTGGGCCTCCGGAGCCACGGGCCGCGGGTTCGATTCACCGCACACCGGGTCGACCCGCGCGCCGGCCCCCCGGGTGGGTCCCCCTGATGGCGGGCTACCCTGCTCCCCATGAATCCACAGAACCCGGACTACCGTCAGGACACGGAGGCCCTCTTCCGCGCGGCCCCCTTCGTCACCGACCTCGGCATCGAGCCCGTCTCCATCCTCCCGGGCGAGGTGGAGGCACGACTGGTGGTTCAGCCCCGCCACCTGCAACAGGACGACGTCATCCACGCGGGCGTCCAGGCGACGCTGGCCGACCACACCGCGGGCGGCGCCGCCTTCACCCTCGTGCCCCGCCCTCAGCGAGTCCTCACCGTGGACTTCACGATCCACCTGCTCCAGGCGGCACGAGGCGAGGCGCTGCGCTGCAAGGCCAGGGTGCTGCGCGCGGGCCGCCGGCTCATCGTCGTCGAGTCCGAGGTCCACACCGTCGCCGGAGGCCAGGAGCAGCGCGTCTCCAAGGCCACCGTCACGCTCGCCGTCGTCGAGCCCCGGACGCCCTGAGGCTCACACGCCGGACGCCGCGCGCTGCACCAGCAGGAGCTCGAGGAGGCTCCGGGCCACGGCGTCCTTGGTGCCCTGGAGCTCCCGTGGCGAGCCGGTCCGGGTCAACACCGTCACCCGGTTCGTGTCCGTGCCGAAGCCCGCGCCGGGCGCCGTCACGTCGTTGGCGACGATGGCGTCCAGCCCCTTGCGCTCGAGCTTCTCGCGCGCGTGCTCCACCACCCGCTCCGTCTCCGCCGCGAACCCCACCAGCACCGGCCGCCGCGCCTGCCCCGCCACCTTCCGCGAGGCCTCGGCCAGCACGTCCGGCGTGCGCACCAGCTTCAGCGTCTCCGGCCCTGCAATCGAGCCCTTCTTCACCTTCTGCGGCGCGCGCGTCTCCGGCCGCCAGTCACTCACGGCCGCCGTGGCGATGAACGCGTCGGAGTCGGCCACCCGGCTCAGCACCTCGCGCGCCATCTCCTCCGCGGAGACGACGTCCACCACCTCCAGCCCCGTGCGGTCCACCGCGCCCACCGGCCCCAGCACCACCGTCACCGAGGCCCCCAGCGCACGCGCCGCATGCGCCAGCGCGAGCCCCATCTTCCCCGTGGAGGGATTGGAGATGAATCGCACCGGGTCCAGGAACTCACGCGTGGGCCCCGCCGTCAGCAGCACCCGCTTGCCCGCGAGCGGCCCCGGCGCGAAGCGCGCGGCGACTCCCGCCACGATTGCGGGAACGTCCGCCAGTCGCCCCTCGCCCACGTCGCCACAGGCCAGCAGCCCCGCCCCCGGCCCCACGAAGCTGAAGCGCGCGTGCGCCGCCAGCGCCGCCACGTTCTCCTGCGTCTGCGCGTTGTCCCACATGGCCACGTTCATCGCCGGGGCGAGCACCACCGGCCCGCGGAAGGCCAGGAGCGAGGTCGTCACGGCGTCGTTCGCCATGCCCGCGCGCACCCGCGCCAGCAGGTCCGCCGTGGCCGGCGCCACGACGAACGCCTCCGCCCAGCGCGCCAGGTCCAAATGGCCGAAGTTCCCCTCCTGCGAGGGGTCGAAGTAGTCGGTGAGCACCGGATGCCCGCTGAGCGCCTGGAAGGTCAGCGGGGTGACGAACTGCCGAGCGGCCTCCGTCATGGCCACCCGCACCTCGGCGCCCGCGCGCCCCAACTCGCGCACCAGCTCACAGGCCTTGTACGCGGCGATACCACCGGCCACACCCACCACGATGCGACGGCCCTTCAACGCGGTCACGTCCATGCGGCTTCCTAATGCGCCCGCATGCCGGCTCGCAACCCGAGCCGCACGAGCAGCAGGCCCGGCGCCTCAACGTCCCAGCGTCACCTCACCGCTGGAGGGCACGTCCACCACCCGCACCTCGGGGCCTCCCGGCGTCTCCACATGGAACGCCCCCCACACCAGCGTGTAGCGCCCGGGTGGCAGGCCAGTGACGACGACCTGCTCGGAGCGTGGCTGGTAGATGAGGTGCGCCCAGCGTGAGCGCATCAGCTCCTGCGCCGGCGGATTGCTCGTCACCGGGACGTCCCCGGCCACCACCCACAGCGCCTTGCCGCGCTCGGGCTTGAGCTGCACGGTGAGCGACGCGCTGCCCGGCGCGGGCCCCAGGTCCAGGTGCATCTGCGCGCCACCCACCTGGACCACCAGGGCGGGCTCGCCCGCGAAGTCGCGTCCCGTGCCCAGCATGAAGCGATAGCTGCCGGGCGCCACGTCGACCGAGTAGGCCCCATCCGGCCCGGTGACGATGTTGAGTGGCTCGCCCCGGTCTCCGTTCACCGCCTCGATGCCGATGCCCGCGGCGGGCTGGCCTCCCGGCAGGAACACGCGACCGCTCAACCGCGTCGCCTGCTTCAGTGTCAGCTCCAGCGCTGCGCCACTCCCACGCTCCACCGCCTGCGTCCCACTCAGCCGCCCCTTGCGCGCGGACACGGTGTAGCGGGCCACATACGGCGGACTCGCCAGCGTGAAGGTGCCGTCCGGGCCCGACATCACGGACTCGTCGCACACCTCACAGGACACCACGGCGTCCGCCACGGGCCCGCCGCTCGCGTCCCGCACCCTCCCGCTGATGCTCGGCAGCTTCTCCAGCACCAGGTCTCCCAGTTCGGCAGACACCGGACGGTCCACCATCAGCGGCTCGTAGCCGGAGGCATCGACCGCGACGATGACGCGGTCTCCCGCCGTGGGCAGGGGCAGCTCGAAGCGACCGTCGGGGCTGTCCACCTGATGCTCGTCCATGCGGAAGCGGCGCACGGGCGCGCCGTCATTGCCCACCACGCGGCCGCGGAACATGTCGCGCTTCTTGAGCACCACCTTCACCGGAGGCCCGCCCGCCTTGCCCTCGGCGCGCTCCGTCTGGTCGTAACCGGAGTGCTTCACCTCCAGCCGGTAGCCCCGGTCGGGCCGCAGCGAGCGGAACTCGAAGTGGCCGCGCGCGTCGCTCACCACGGGATCCGCGCCGCGAGGCACCACCGACAACGCGGCCCCCGCCACCGGCGCCCCTTGCGTGTCCACCACGTCGCCCGTGAGCGGCGCGCCGGGCTTCAGCTCGGCCTCCAGCTTCAGCGTCTGCCCCTCCGTCACCGTCACCTGCTTGCGCTCGGAGGGCTGGAAGTCCGGATGCGAGGCCACCATCGAGTACGTCCCCTCCGGCATCCCGCGCATCGGCACGACGCCGTCGGGCCCCGAGGAGCGGTCGCTGCGGAAGATGCCCTCCTGGTCCACCCAGAGCACCACGTCCGCGCCCTCCACACGTCGGCCCCCGGAGGACACCGTCACCTCCACGGAGGCATGCGGCTCCAGCGGCAGCTCGACGTCCTTCGCGGGTGCCGTCACCTTCACCTGTCCACCGCCCCACTCGGAGTGGTGCGCGTGCAGCTCGTACAGGCCCGGCGTGGGCACCGACGCGGAGAAGTGCCCGTCCCCATCGGCGAGCACCGTCTCCCCCGTCGGCTGGACCAGCACCGACACGCGCGGCGCGGGACGGCCGTACACGTCCATCACCCGTCCGGTGATGAGCGTCGCGCGCTCCAGCTCCAGCTCCAGCGAGGTCTCGCCCTTGCCCACCCGCGCGGGGAGCTGCGCCTCGCGGAAGCCCTCCGCCTTGCCCTCCAGCACGTATTCGCCGACGGCGAGCGGCCCCAGTTCCACCAGCGCGCCCGTGCTCGCGCGCTCCCGGCGGACGACATCTCCGCGAGCGGTGCGCAAGAGCAGCTCCGGCGATGGAACGGGCTCGCCCGCCTCGTCCACCACCGTGACGAGCAGCTTGCCGGCCTCCTCCAGCTCCAGCGTCACCTGCGTGACGCGCGCCTCCAGCGTCAGCGTGCGCGGAATCGAGCCCAGTCCCGGTGCCTCGGCCGTCACCACCAGCTCATCCGGATACAGGCCGGTGAAGCGGACGACCTCACCCTCCGTGCGCAGGTCGCGCGACAGGTGGTCGCCGCGCACTCGCACCGTCGCGGCCGCGGGCTGGCCCTCGCGGGTCACGCGGACCTCCAGCGTCCTCGACGGTGTCAGCTGCAGGCGCACGGGCTGGGAGCCCGCCTCCACCAGGGACTCCACGGCGGGCAGGTAGCCCTCCGCCATGGCCAGCACGTAGAACGGGCCCTCGCCCAGCCCCTCCAGCGAGAAGGCACCATCCGCTCCGGACCGCGCCTCGAAGGGCAGCGGTACCCGTCGAGACACCGCGTACACGCGCGCCTCGCGCAAGGGCTGTCCGGACTCGTCCACGACCTGGCCGAGGATGGAGCGCAGCGGCGGCAGAAACAGCTCCACCGGGTCACCCGGCGCGGCCCGGTCCCTCAGCGCGACACCCAGGCCGGGAGCGCGGGCCCACACGGAGAAGGACACGCCGACCAGGTGCTCGAAGCGGAAGCGTCCCTCGGCGTCCGTCCGCGCCGTTGCCCGGGGACTGAGGAAGCCGCGTTGTTGCTCGAAGAAGGCCAGCGTGTGCAGCGTCGACTCACGCGCCGGACAGGACAGGAGCGCCTGGTCGCACTCGTCACAGCGCACGTCCACCAGGGTGCGCTCCGCGCTGGCCGAGAGGAACACCTCCGCGTCCGGCACGGGCCGCCCCGAGGCATCCAGGACACGGCCGGTGAGCGCCAGGCCCTCCTGGCTCCCGGAGGTGACCTCCACGGCGGAGAACTCGGGAAGTGACCTGGACGTCGCGCCCAGGGACGCGGACGCGCGGAAGTCTCCAGGCGCTCGCTCCGAGCGAGACCAGAGCCAGGCGGCCCCAGCCACCACGAGGGCGGACAGAACCCCTATGAGAATCCAGTTGCGCATGCGCTCGTCACGAGGACCTTAGCCCGCGGCGGGCCCGGCAACGGCCGATTCCCACCGGAAATTCCGGACCCAGTCCTCTCCCCGACGCTCTCCCCCACTCCACGTCGTCCCCAGCGCAGTGGGGCGACAACGTCACGCAGCCATCACTGCTTCGTGTCGTCCTCGAGTGCGTCCAGGCGCTTCTCCACCCGCTCGAAGCGCTCGTTCGTCGTCTCGCTCAACGAGCCCAACAGCCGGGCCATGCGCCCGACACTCGTCTCCATCCGATGGAAACCGTCCGACACCGTCCGGACGACGCCGACCACGGACTCCATGGTCGTCATCATCAAGCCCATGCTCTCCTGTGTCGCGCCCAGGGACAGCTGCGTCGCGCTCAAGGACACCTGCGTCGCGCGCAGGGCCGCCTGCGTCTCGCTCAAGGCCGCCTGCGTCGCGGTGATGGCCTCCTGCATCGCGCCCATGTTCGCCTGCATCGCGCCCATGTTCGCCTGCGTCACGGACATGCTCTCGCGCATCTCGCCCATGTTCTTCAGCATGGAGCCCATGCCCGAGGCCAGGATGCGCGTGTGCATCCGCGAGGACTTCATCTCCTCGCGCAGCTCCACCACCTCACCCATCAACTTCACCATCACGTCCCTGCCCGCCGCCCTCGCCATGCGACCTACCGTGACATCCTGCCGGGACCTTACGCGGCGGGTCTGACGTGAGCTGGCGGTGCTCGGACGACGGGTGCGCGTGCTCATGGCGTGGCCTCCCTCACTCCTCGGCGAAGGGCTGGATGGCCTGAGCCACCGCGAGCTCCTGGCGGGCCTCGCTCAACTCGGAGTTCGTCGCGCGCAGCCGATCGCTCAGCACCTGCACGAAGCTCCAGAGCATCTTCACCGCGAGGATGGACTCGCGCTTCATCAGCCCCATCAAATCAGGCCGGGAGATGACCATGGTGCGCGTGGGCTCCGTCGCCCTCACCGTCGCCGAGCGCGGCGCGTTGTCGATGAGCCCCATCTCCCCGAAGTGGCCGCCCGAGCGCAGCTCGGCGATCTCCACCCCGTTCTTCTCGATGGCCACCCGGCCCCGGATGACCACGAACAGCTCCTCGCCCGGCTGCCCCTCCACCACGATTTCACGCCCCGCCGGATACGTGCGCGTGGTCGCGATGGACAGCACCGCCGTCTGCTCCTTGTACGTGAGGTGACGGAACAGCGGAATCTTGCGCAGCGCCTCCATCCGCGACTGCGCCTCGCTCGACTCCTCGCTCGCCAGCGCGGCGCTGTCCCCGGCGATCTTCACCACCACCGCGGTGATGTTGTCCTTGCCGCCCCGCTCGTTCGCGATGTCGATGAGCCGCTTGGGCAAATCCCCCGGCGCCAGCCCCGACACCAGCGGCAACAGCTCCTCGTCCTCGACGTACCCATGCAGGCCGTCCGAGCACAGGACGAACATGTCCCCGGGCACCAGGTCCACGATGAGCGTGTCGACCTGGACGGACTCCTGGATGCCCACCGCGCGCGTAATCACGTTGCGGTACTGCGAGGTGGCCGCCTGCTCCTTGGTGATGGTGCCAGCCTTCAGCTGCGCGGCGACCAGCGTGTGGTCCTCCGTCAGCCGGTGACACTGGCCGTGCCTCACCAGATAGACGCGACTGTCACCCACATGACCGATGACGGCCTTGTTGCCCCCCACCGCGAGGCACACGAACGTCGTCCCCATGCCCCGCTTCGTCGAGTCCGACATCGCCGTGCGGTAGATGTCCGCGCACGCGCGCTGCACGGCCACCTCCACCAGCGCCGCCGCCGCCGAGCGGCTGTCCGCCGTGGGGTTGTTGCCCAGGTCCTTGAGCAGGTGCCGGTTCGCGGTGATGTGCTGCTTGACGACCTCGGTGGCGCGATTGCTGGCGACCTCGCCGGCCGCGTGCCCGCCCATGCCATCGGCGACGACGTACAACCCGAGCGACACGTCCACCAGCATCGCGTCTTCGTTGTGCTGCCGCTTGCGGCCGACGTCGGTCAGTCCGAAGGCTTCTGTGGTCAAGGCCACCGCGAACACTCCCGTGTGTGACTGTAGGCGACTTCGTACGTTACGCAGGCCACTTGAGACGTGGCAAGGCTCAGGGAGCCATCCGTACGGAGAGCATCCGGACAAAACCGCTTGCCGTGTAGAACGCGAGTTCCACCTGTCCAAAGCGCAACCGCGCGCCATCCTCCAGCAGAACGGGCTTGCGCGGGGTGAGCCGGACGCCCCCCATCCACGAGCCGTTCTTGGAGCCGGCGTCCGTCAGCAGGAAGCCCGCCTGGGCCTCGTCCCGGGCGAACCAGGCGTGGAAGCGCGACACGCTGCCGTCATCCAGCACCACGTCGTTGTTGCCCGTGCGCCCCACCGTGATGCCCCGGCCGAAGGCGTTGCTGCGGGCCTTCACCACCGGGAAGACCACCGACTCGCTCGCCCCCAGCGTCGGGGGCCCCGCGTTCGTCACCGTCTTGAGACGGTACTCCTCCTGCTCCACCGGGCTGTCGTCGGCGGGCGAGGGGGAGAAGAGGAGCAGCCCGGGCGGCAGCTGCCGCTCCAGGTCGCCCCGGTTGCGCAGGTACCGCGAGACATGGGCGCTCAGAAGCTCGGGCATAAGGGCGGCGCGGGAAGAGGGAGGTTCCCGCGCACCCCAGTCTACGCGGACTTCAGCGCCAATCCATGAACAACCCGATCATCGGGCCACCCACGAAACCCCGGCCCAGGTAGCGGCGCTTGAGGCCGAAGGGCTCGCCGTAGCCCACCGCGACGCCGGCGGCGACCTTGTCGAACTGGTAGCCAATCTGGATGCGGCCCTCGACGATGCCGGCCACGTTCTTGTCCGGCAGCGGGCCGCCGTCGAACTTGGCGCCATAGAAGACCGGGCCGCCCGTCACCTGGAACCCCCAGTGCGCGGCGTTGGGCAGCTGGTTGCGGTAGCCGAAGCCCACCTGCGCGGTGTGCTCGTAGTAGGCGCCCAGGTTGGTCTCGGGCTTGCCCGCCTTGGGCGTGGGCATGCGCGCCCCCCACCCCAGTCCGCCCTCCACCAGGAAGACGAAGGCGTCCTTGCGGTCCTGGAAGAAGGTCAGCTCCCACTGCACCTTCAGCCGGGGCGTCAGCAGCGCATCGTTGTACGAGGTCCCCAGGAAGGCGCCACGCGGGAGCCAGAAGGGCGTGGGCGAGGTGTGCACGCGACGAGGAGCGCTCGTCATCGTCTGCGCCTGCGCCGTGGAGACCAGACCCAGCGTGAAAACCAGCAAAAAGAGGAGCTTGCGGTGCATAGAATCCATCTTTGCGCCACGGAGCGGAGCGCTTGTCAACGAAGTGTTCGTTTGGCTATGACGCGTTCGTTACCTGCGGATGGGCCCGGAGCCAGGTCGTACCTGGAGCCACCTGCCGTGGGGCACAAGGAGCGGGACACCGCATGCCAGTCGTGACAGTCCGGGCCAGCAGCAAGCAGAGCTCGGGTAGGTTCGACACCCTCGTCCGCAAGGCCACGGAGAAAGCCTCCGACCTGCTCGAGCAGAGTGATCGCGTCCTCGTCGTCTACGAGAAGGGTTGCGCCAGCATCTATTACGAGGGCGACGGCGTGCGTCCCCTCCCCGCGGCGCCCCGCGCGTCCTGAAGGGGCGTCCAGGCTCCGGCCCGACTCCGGGCCGTCGAGCTGGAACGTCGAGCCCGGCGGGTGTGTCCTGAGAGGACCGGTTCAACGGACCTCTCCCCTTCACAAGGAACCCGCGTGCGCTCGCTCCTGGTCGTCCTCGCCCTGACCCTCACCGCCTGCTCCACCCACCGAGCCCACGAGCGCGTCGCGTTCGCCGAGGGCCTGGCGGCCGGAGGTGCGCCGGGGACCGCCGTGCCGCTGGAGAGTCGCTCCATCATCCACCGGGCGTCCCTGACGCTGGAGCGGGACGAGCCCGAGTCGGGGCCGGCGCAGGCCGTCCAGCTCGCGAAGACGCATGGGGGTTACGCCGAGCACGTGACGACCCGTTCCGCGGTGGTGCGCATCCCCGCCGAGCGGTTGGACGGCTTCCTGGCCGCGGTGCCCGCGCTGGGCGAGGTGGAGCGCAAGAGCGTCTCCGCCAGCGACGTGACCGACGTGCACCGGGACTTGAAGGTGCGCCTGGCCAACGTGACGCGCATCCGGGAGCGCTACCTGGAGCTGCTCCAGCGCGCCGTCAGCGTCGAGGACACGCTCAAGGTGGAGAAGGAGCTGGAGCGAATCACGGTGGAGTACGAGACGCTCAAGGCGCGCCTGGAGGGGCTCGAGGGCGAGGTCGCCCTGTCCACCGTGAACCTCGACTTCGAGCGCCCCGTGCGCCCCGGCCCCGTGGGCTGGGTGTTCTACGGCCTGGGGAAGGCCGTGAAGTGGCTGTTCGTCTGGGACTGACGAGGCGTCACTCCTCGCCCAGCTTCCGGTAGAGCGTGCGGCGGTTGATGCCGAGGATGCGCGCGGCGGCGGCCTTGTTGCCGTTCTGCGCGTCCACGATTCGCCGCACGTAGGCCCGCTCGACGTCCTCCAGGGGCAGCTCCTCGCCGCTGGCCCGGGTGAACAGCGCCTGCATCCCGCCGTTGTCACCCGGCAGGTCGAAGTCCTCGGGCACGAGCGTGTCGTGGTCCGCCAGCGCCACCGCGCGCTCGAGCAGGTTCGCCAGCTCCCGGACGTTGCCCGGCCACGCGTGCGCCACCAGCCTGCGCATCGCCGCCGCGGACACCCCGAGCACCTCACGCGCCTGCGCGCCTCCCAGCCGCCCCAGGAAGAAGTCCACCAGCGGGACGATGTCCTCGCGCCGCTCGCGCAGCGGGGGCACCTCCAGGCGGATGACGTTGAGCCGGTAGTACAGGTCGGGCCGGAACCGCCCGTCGCGCAGCAGCTCCTCGAGCGGCCGGTTCGTCGCGGCCACCACCCGCGCGCGCACCGTCACCTCCGCGCTGGCGCCCAGCGGCCTCACCTTCCCCGTCTCCAGCGCCTGGAGGAGCTTGGCCTGCACCTCCAGCGACAGCTCCCCCACCTCGTCCAGGAACAGCGTCCCCGCGCCCACGGCCACGAAGACACCCGCGCGGTCCTCACGCGCGTCCGTGAACGCACCACGCCTGGCGCCGAACAGCTCGCTCTCCGCGAGCCCCGGTGGCAGCGCCGCGCAGTTGAGCTGGAGGAAGGGCTCCGCGCGCCGGGCACTCGACTCGTGCACCAGCCGCGCGAGCGCGCTCTTGCCCGTCCCCGTCTCCCCCGTGAGCAACACCGTCGAGTCCGTGCGCGCGGCCCGTCGCGCCATCTCCAGCACCTTGCGCATCGCGGGGCTGCGCGCCACCAGTCCCCCCGGCGCGTCCGTGGGCACCGCCGCGCGCAGCCGCACAATCTCCCTGCGCAGCTGACGCTCGCGGAACGCGCGGTCGATGGAGAGCACCAGCGCGTCGATGTTGAAGGGCTTCGTCACGAAGTCGCAGGCCCCCGCCTTCACCGCCGCCACCGCGAGCTCGATGCTCCCGAACGCCGTGATGAGCAGCACGAGTTGCCCCGGCCTCCGCGCGAGCACCGCCTCCAGGAACTCCGTCCCCCGCATCCGAGGCATCTCCACGTCGGAGATGACCAGGTCGAACGCCTCCTCCGCGCAGCGAGACAGGGCCTCCTCGGGGGACGTCATCCCCACCGTCACGTAGCCGCGCTCCGTGAGGCTCTCGCAGAGGAAGTCCACCACCGCCGCGTCGTCATCCAGGACGAGGATCCGCTGTCCACGCGCGCTCATTCTGCCTCCTCCTTCATGTCCTCGTCCTCGGCCGCTGGGAGCTGGACGAGGAACCGGCTGCCCTCGCCCGCTCGGGACGTCACCGAGACGGCGCCTGCGTGGTCCGCGACGATGGACTTCACCACCACGAGCCCCAACCCCGTGCCGCCCAGCTCCGTCCAGGTGCTGAAGAAGGGCTCGAAGATTCGCGCCTGTTGCTCCTCCTCGATGCCCACGCCCGTGTCCTCGACGCACAGGCAGACGCCTCGGCGCTCGGACAGCCCGGGAGCGCTCCGGAAGACGGACGGCGCCAGCGTCACCCGCACGCGACCTCCGCGAGGCGTGGCGCGCAGCGCGTTGGTGAGCAGGTTGAGCGCCACCTGCTGCACGCCGTCCCCATCCGCGAGGACGCGGGGCAGCGGGGCCTCCACCTGGAACTCCAGCGTCACGTCCCGCTTGCGAGCGTCGTGCTCGAGCAGCTCCACCACGGCGCGCACGGGCTGGTGGACATCGAGCACCTCCCGACGCGGAGGCTTGCGGCGCGTGAGGTCCAGGAGCTGTCGCACCGTCCGGGTGATGCGCTCGCACTGCTCCACCAGGATGCCCGCGTTGCGGCGCACGTCGTCGGGCAGCTCCGTCCTCGACGCGAGCGCCTGCGCCCGCCCACCGAGGATGAGCAGCGGCGAGCCAATCTCATGGGCCAGTCCCGCCGACAGCTGTCCGAGCGTGACGAGCTTGTCCACGCGGCGAAGCCCCGCCTCCATCGAGATGCGCGCCTCCGTCTCGACGTTGAGCCGGCCCCGCGCCTCGCCCAGCTCCTTCACCATCGCGTTGAAGGCATGCGCCATCTCCCCCACCTCGTCCTCGCGCTCCACCACCACCGTGGCGGAGAAGTCACCGCCGCGCACCGCGCGCATCGCCCGCACCACGCGCTCCAGCGGACGCTGGAGGTGGAGCCACAAGAGCAGCCACCCCACCACCGAGATGCCCGCGATGAGCGTGAGCACGGACAGCAGCGTCGACCGACGCGTGCGCTCCAAATCCATGCGCAGCCCATCCAGCGGATTGACCACCGCGAGCGCGCCCACCGTCCCGCCCTCGTCGCTGCGCAGCGGCACCACCACGGACAGGTGGGACAGGCCCTCCGGCCCCTCGAAGCGCGACGTCACGCCGTGCGCCTCCATCACCCGGAGCGCCTCCGCCTCGACGAGCGGCAACGTGCGCGAGCTCCCCAACGAGCGGGCGACCAGCCCCTTCTTCGCATCGAACACGAAGACGTCGACCGTGGGGTCCTTCACCTCCAACGACTCCAGCATCTCCCGCACGTCCGCGCCCTGCCCGTCCCTCAGCGCGTTCTCCATGGCCACCTGGAGCGCCGTGGCCAACAGCCGGGAGGACTCCTCCGTGGCCGTGCGCAGCTCGTGCTCCTCCCGCCGGAGCTGTCGGTACCCGTAGGAACCCAGGATGAGGGCGCTGGTCAGCGTCAGCCAGAGCCCCAGTTTGGTGGCGATGCGCACGCCGCCCACTGTGGCGAAAGTGCACAGATGATTCAATTCGCCTCGCTCCTACCTGCTCGCTGGGCGAGTTCACTCCCTGTGATTTCAATGAGTTGAGTACGCGACACGCTGGACCAGGACTTGCCCTGGTGCCCAGCCATGAAAAGGACCGTGCTCCTGGGCCTGCTGGCCCTCTCCTCCGCCTGCTCCAGCGCCGCCGCGACCACCGCCACCCCGGAGCGGCCTCCTCCCAAGGCGCTGAAGGAGGGGGTGGTGCAGCTC
Source organism: Myxococcus sp. XM-1-1-1 (assembly GCF_020037095.1). Lineage (NCBI taxonomy): Bacteria > Pseudomonadati > Myxococcota > Myxococcia > Myxococcales > Myxococcaceae > Myxococcus > Myxococcus sp. XM-1-1-1. The sequence continues at coordinate 49,833 of NZ_JAIQDH010000006.1, read as the reverse complement.
GCCGAGGCCTCCCAGGCCTTCGTCACCGTCACCCCCGTCCAGCCCGATGCCGGCGGGGCGAGGCTCCAGGCGCCCGCGCGCGTGGCCTTCCGGGACGGGGCCGTGTCCCGGCTCGGCGCGCCGCTGGCCGGCCGCGTGGTGGGCGTGCACGTGCGCACCGGCGAGGTGGTGAAGCCCGGAGACCCGTTGGTGACGCTCGACTGCCCGGAGGCCGCGGCGGCGCGCACGGCGGTGGCCACCGCGGCGGCGGCGCTGCGCGAGGCGGAGTCCGGCTTCGAGCGTGAGCGGCGCATGTTCGACCAGGGCGTGAGCACGGAGCGCGAGCGGCTGTCGGCGGAGACGCGCCTGGCCGAGGCCCGCGCGGAGCTGGCCCGCGCCCAGGCCTCCGTGGGCTTCGTGGGCGCGGGGAGCGGCACCACTGTCGTCCTGCGCGCACCGCTGGCCGGCACGGTGCTCGCGCGCACCGCGACGGAAGGTGTCTCCGTGCAGCCCGGAGGCGAGCCGCTGGTGGAGGTGGGCGACGCCTCCGCGCTCTGGGTGGTGGCGGAGGTGTTCGAGCGGGATTTGCCGCAGGTGCGCGAGGGCACGCGGGCGAGCGTCACCCTGCCCTCGCTGCACGAGCCGCTCACGGGCCAGGTCGTCTCGGTGGGCGCGGTGGTCACCAGCGGCTCGCGCACGGCGCCGGTGCGCATCGCGCTGGACAGCCCGTCCAAGGGGCTGCGTCCAGGAATGTTCGGCCGCGCGCGCATCGACGCGGCCGAGGCCAGCCTGACGCTCCCGGTGGAGGCGGTGCTGCTGCGCAACGGGAAGGACTCCGTGGTGTACGTGCGGCAGGACGCTCGCACCTTCGTGCGCCGGCCCGTCGTCGTCGCCACGCCCGTGGATGGGCGCGTGCAGGTCATCGCGGGGCTGTCCGCGGGTGAGCCTGTCGTCACCCGGGGCGCGCTGCTGCTCGACGGCGCCGCGGACCAGCTGCTCTAGCGGAGACCGCACCCCATGTTGCGACGACTCATCGAATTCTGCGTCCGCAGCCGCCTGCCGGTGTTGCTGCTGACCCTGGGCATCGGCCTGTTCGGCGTGAAGGCCTATCTGGACACGCCCGTCGAGGCGTTCCCCGACGTCACCAACCTCCAGGTCAACGTCATCGCGCAGATGCCGGGGCTCGCCCCCGAGGAGATCGAGCGCCAGGTGACGGTGCCGCTGGAGCGCGTGCTCAACGGCACCCCGGGCATGCTCCAGATGCGCAGCGAGAGCCTCTTCGGGCTGTCGCTCATCTTCCTCACCTTCGACGACGGCGTGGACCCGTTCAAGGCGCGCACCATCGTCGGTGAGCGCCTGTCCAACGCGGACCTCGCCGACGAGGCCGACGTGCGGCTCGCGCCGGAGGCCACGCCCCTGGGCAAGGTGTACCAGTTCCGCGTCCTGAGCGACCGGCACACCCTCACCGAGACACGCTCGGAGATGGAGTGGAGCATCGCGCGGCACCTGCGCCAGGTGCCGGGTGTCGCCGACGTGCTCAGCCTGGGCGGCTTCCTCAAGGAGTTCCACGTCCAGGTGGACCCGTCGCGGCTGCTCGCGCACGAGCTGACGCTGGCGGACGTCACCGAGGCCCTGGAGCGCTCCAACCGCAACGTGGGCGGAGGCTTCCTGCGTCAGGGCGACCAGGAGCTGCTCATCCGCGGCGTGGGCTACCTCAAGGGCGCCAAGGACGTGCAGGACATCGTGCTCAAGAGCGAGGACGGCACGCCGGTGACGGTGGGCGACGTCGCGCGCGTGGTGGCCTCCCACACGCCGCGCCGGGGCACGGTGAGCCACGACCTGGACATGGACGTCACCGAGGGCGTCGTCCTGCTGCGCCGGGGCGAGAACCCGAGCACGGTGCTGGAGGGCGTGCACGCCAAGGTGAAGGAGCTCAACGGGCAGGTGCTGCCCAAGGGCATGCGCATCGAGCCGTTCTATGATCGCAACGTGCTCGTGGGCCAGACGCTGTCCACGGTGCACCACAACCTGCTGCACGGCGCGCTCCTGGTGGTCGCGGTGGCGTGGCTGTTTCTGCGCAGCATGCGCTGCTCGCTCATCGTCGCGTCCGTCATCCCGCTGGCGCTGCTCACGGCCTTCATCGGCCTGCGCATGGTGGGGCTGCCCGCGAACCTCATCTCCATGGGCGCCATCGACTTCGGCATCCTCGTGGACGGCGCGGTGGTGCTGGTGGAGAACGTGCTGCACGAAGCGGGCGTGAAGCGGCCCCGGAAGCGGCGCGAGATGCTGGGCCTCATCATCCACTCGGCGCTCGACGTGGCCCGGCCCACCTTCTTCGCCATGGCCATCATCATCGCGGCCCTCATCCCCGTCTTCACCCTGGAGCGCGTGGAGGGCCGCATCTTCCGTCCTCTCTCCCTGACGTACAGCTTCGCGCTCGTGGGGGCGCTCGTCTTCGCGCTCACGGTGGTCCCCGCGCTGTGCGCCCTGCTCTTGAGGCCCAAGGACGCCGAGGTGAAGGAGCCCCGGCTGCTCGTCACCCTGCGCGAGTCCTATGCGCGCGCGGTGACCTGGCTGATGCCGCGTCGCACGCTGGTGTTCGGTTCCATGGCGGCGCTGGTGGTGCTCACGGGAGTCGTGGGCTCGCGCGTGGGCAGCGAGTTCCTGCCCGAGCTGGACGAGGGCGACATCAACGTCTTCGTGGAGATGCCCGCGAGCATCTCCCTGGCCAAGGGCGCGGACATCCTCCTGGAGGTGCGCAAGCGCCTGTTGGACTTCCCCGAGGTGAAGGAGGTGCTCGTCGAGCAGGGCCGCCCGGAGGACGGCACCGACAACGAGGCCGTCAACATGGGGAAGACGTTCGTGCGCTTCACGCCGTCGGAGACATGGCGGGACGGCTGGGACAAGGAGCGGCTGGTGCGCGAGATGCGCGCGTCGCTGCTGGAGATTCCGGGCGTGAGCTTCAACTTCTCGCAGCCCATCAAGGACAGCGTGGAGGAGGCCATCAGCGGCGTGCGCGGGAAGGTGGTGCTCAAGGTCTTCGGCACGGACCTGGAGGCCATGCGCGGCACGCTGGAGCGCGCCGTCACCGCGCTGCAGAGCGTGGAGGGCGTGGTCGACCTGGGGCTCTATCGCGACTCGAGCGTGCCGCAGCTTCAGGTGGTGCTGGACCGGCAGGCGCTCGCCCGCGCGGGCGTGGACGTGTCCACGGCGCAGGACCTGGTCGAGACGGCGCTGGGCGGCAAGGTGGTGACGGAGCTGTGGGAGCAGGAGCGGCCCGTGCCCGTGCGCGTGCTGTTGCCCGGCACCGAGAAGGAGGACGAGTCGCGCATCGGCGACATCCTCGTGCCCACCGCGGGCGGCGGCCATGTCCCGCTGCGCGAGGTGGCGCGGCTGGAGAAGGCGCTGGGCCGCGCGAGCATCAACCGCGAGGCGAACAGCCGCACGCTGGCGCTGAAGTTCAACGTGGAGGGACGTGACATGGGCTCCACGATTCAGGAGGCCATGGCCACGGTGGAGCGCGAGGTGACGATTCCCGAGGGCATGTTCCTCAAGTGGGGCGGCGAGTTCGAGAACCAGGAGCGCGCGCTCGGGCGGCTGGCGGTCATCGTGCCGCTGTCGTTCCTGGTGGTGTTCGCGCTCTTGTACGCGGCGCTGGGCTCCATGCGCAGCGCGGGCGCGGTGCTCGCGGGCGCGCCGTTCGCCATGTGCGGCGGCGTGCTGGCGCTGGCGCTCACGGGGATTCCGCTGTCCGTCAGCGCGGCGGTGGGGTTCATCACCCTGCTGGGCCAGGTGTGCCTCGCGTCGCTGCTGGTGGTGAGCGCGGTGGATGACCGGCGGAAGCTGGGCGAGGCGTTGGAGACAGCCCTCCCGCGCGGCGCGGCGAGCCGGTTCCGCGCGGTGTTGATGACGGCGCTGCTCGCGATGCTGGGGTTGATGCCGGCGGCGCTCTCCAGCGGCGCGGGGAGCGAGACGCAGCGCCCGTTCGCCATCGTCATCATCGGTGGACTGGTGACGGCGGTGCTGGTGTCGCTGTTCGCGCTGCCCGCGTTCTACTCGGTCATCGTGGGGAACCGCGGCCCCCACGCCGCCTCCGAGGAGGAAGAAGAGGCGGAGGACCCGGGCTTGACGCACGTGGTGCCGGGCTCCGGCCATGAAGCAGGCAAGCCGGAGGGGGTGGCGGCATGAAGCGCCTGGTGTCGATGTGGGGATTGTGCTGGGCGCTGACGTCGGTGGGGGCCCTCGCGGAGGAGGCCGCCGCCGTGCCACCCGAGGTCATCACCCTGCCCCAGGCCCTGGAGCTGTTGTCCAAGGACAGTCCGTGGATGGCGGCGGAGAAGGCCCGCGTGGACGTGGCGCAGACCGAGCGCATCGCCGCGGGCATCCTGCCCAACCCGTCGTTCAACTACGGCGGGCAGCGGCTGCTGCACGGGGCCAACACGGGCTCGTCGATGTCGCACCAGTTCACGGTGGAGCAGCCGCTGTTGCTCTTCGGGCAGCGTGGCGTCCGGCGGGAGCTCGCCGAGCGGAGCGTGGCGGCGGAGAAGGCCCGGGTGACGGCGTCGCTCGCGGAGCGGGAGCTGGCGGTTCGCGAGGCCTTCGCGGCCCTGCTCTCCAGTCAGGAGGCGCTGCGGCTGCTGGAGGAGACCTCCGTGGACCTGGGGCGCGTGGAGAAGGTGGTGAAGGGTCGCGCCGCCGCGGGTGACTCCAGCCGGTACGACGTGGAGCGCATCGAGGTGGAGGGGCGCACGCTGGAGGTCGAGGTCCTCAACGCGAGGGCCAGCGTCGACGACGCCGCGGGCCGGCTGGCGGCGCTCCTCGGTCGACCGGGCTGGAGCCCGCGGGCCTCGGGAACGCTGGGGGCCACGGGCGCCCTTCCGGAGCTGAGCCGACTGTGGGAGGCGAGCGCGCGGCACCGCCCGTCGCTGGTGGCGGCGAGGCAGCGGCAATCCGTGGCGCAGGGCGGGCTCGCGGTGGCGAAGAGGGAGCGGATGCCGGTGCCCTCGCTCGAGGCGGGCGCGGTGGTGACGCGGCGGGAGGACAGCACGATCGGGTATCTGGGGCTGTCGCTGCCGATGCCGCTGTTCGACCGGAACCAGGGCGCCATCGCCCGCGCCTCGGCGGAGGTGGACGCGGAGACGCGGGCGCTGGACGCGGAGGTCGCCGAGGCCCGAGCGGAGCTCACCCGCGCACACGCGGTGCTGGCAGGCCGGCATCGCGCCCTGGCCACGCTGGAACGGGACGTGGTGGAGCGCCTGCCCACGCTGCGGCGCATGGCGGAGGACGCCTACCGGGAGGGACGCGGGAGCATCCTGGAGCTGCTCGACGCGTTCCGCTCGCTGAAGGACCTGCGGCTGCAGCACCTGGAGCAACGAGAGGCCGTGCAGCAGGCGGAGGCGGCCGTGCTCTTCGCCTCGGGGCTGGAGACGCTGCCCCAGACGCCCTGAGAGGAACCGGGCCCGCGAGCGCTCCGTCTCGCGGGCACGGGTGTCCCAATCCCTCTCGAAGAGCGGGAGCTGGCTGGCCTTGGGCGTGCTGAACATGTCCATCAATCCGAACTGGAACATCCGTCTGCGGAAGCTGCCCATGAAGAAGAAGACCTTCCGTCGGGTCAGGTCCAACTGCTCCCGGAGGAAGCTCTCCAGCTTGGACTTGCGTCGGGAGTCTCCCGCCAGCGCCTGATAGCGCTCGTGCAGGTCCCATTTCTTCAAGGAATGGCAGTGCCCCCGACAGCTCCCGTCATCACACTTCCACTCGATGACGAACTCCACGTCGGGGAATGGGAGGGGCTTCGGCGGCGCGAACAACCAGCCCTGACGCAACACGCGTTGCTCGGTCTTCAGCCAGGCCTTGCGGTCCTCCTCCGTGCGAGGCCTGAGATAGGCGTCCACGATGACCTTCGGCTCGACGATGGGATGGGATGGAGCCGGACCATCCTCAAACCCTCACTGTCCAAGCCGCCCGTGCAGACATTCTCCACGCGTCTGCGTGAGTAGCTCGGATAGGTCATCCCCAAGATGAGAATGCGCCGCTCGGCCCATTTCTCCATGTGACCGTCCCCCGGAGGTCCATCGCAGCCTGAATCCTAACAGCGAGGGATGACCTCCGAGCGAGCCGGACCCGCAGTGGCAAGCCATTGCCTCCGAGTCGGGAGCGACCTTGTATCGTGGCGCCCAGGCGTTCCAGCCGTGGCGGAACCAGGGTCGGCGAAGTACCGTGGGTCCCCGATATGGACTGCACACACGCCTCACTTCGACCCACGCCGGAGCAGGACGCCTCTTTCGCCGCGGAGGCGCTCTTCGCGCGCGAGCTTCCCCACGCGGCCTACCATGTGGGCTGCGCCCTGAGCTCGGATGTCACCCGTCCCGAGTGGTTGGAACTGCTGCGGCGCATCAAGCAGGACGCGGGCCCCGACCCGCTGCGAATCGTCCCCTTGCAGGGGCGGGTGTCCTTCGCCACCGTCGCGGTGCGCGCGTGGATGCTCCACGAGGAAGGCCAGCCCGCACAGGCCATCGAGCTGCTCTCACAGGTGGTCCACGCGAAGCGCGACACGGACTTCGTGCGCTGGGGCCTCCCCTGGCTGGAGGCCCAGGGCGTCGCCGAGCAGGCCCCCATCGAGCCCACGCTGAGCCTGCTCAGCGTCACCCTCGCGAGGACCGGACCTTCCGACCAGACCGTGCTGACCCGGGTGCTGAGCGTGATGGAGCGACTGTCGACGCGACATCCCACCCACGCAGGGGTGGTGTGGCTGCACGGCACCCTGCTCCACCGCGTCGGCCGGCTGGACGAGGCGCTCGCCTTGGCCACCAAGGCCCACGCCACCATCCCGAACTGGCTCACCGCCGTGCTCCTGGCCACCGTCCACCGCGCACGTGGCGACGTGACGAACGCGCTCGCGGCCTATCAAACGGCGCTGCGCCACGACGCCACCCAGAACGCCACGCGCCTGGATATCGCGGACATGATGCGCGAACAGGAGCGGCTCGACGAAGCGCTCAACTGGTATCAGTCGGCACTGGGCCATGAGCCGGGCAGCACCTGGGCCCAGGCCGCCGTGGCCTCCATCCAGTTCCTCCAGAGCGGCGGGCGCGACGCCCTGGAGCGCCTGCTCTCGGTGTCGGACACGATGCCGGGGCCCTCGCGCGAGGGGCAGCTCGCGGCCTCCGTCACCCGCGAGATGGTGCCCTGGGTGGACTACCTGCCCCAGAGAATCGACGCGGGCATCCATGCCCTGCGGCAGATGAGCCTCCAACCTCCCGCCGCGACGGGGAACCTGCCGCCGAAGGTGAAGCTCACCACGCAGTGGCTCGAGGCGCCCAGCGTCCAACTGGCGTGGGAGCTGCACCGTGAGTGGCGCGGCTTCCCCTGCATCGTCGACGTCGTCGTCCAGCAGGTGCAGAGGCCCGACCCGCGCCAGCCCGTCGAACCCGTGGACTTCACGCTGTGGAGCTACACCGACACCCGTCCGACCCGCGCTGTCCCTCCGCCTCCCGAGGAAGTGGTCACGGCGCTCGCGGAGTTGGCCAGCGTGCCCTTCCGGCTCGAGGACTGGTGGCGGGAGGCGGCACAGACGTCCCGCGCGTTGAGCGCCCACGCGCCCGAGGAGATCGCCCGGGCCATGGTGCATCCGCCGCCTCCGCGGGGCCCCCACTCCACCTGGGCGTGGCTGCAGCGCATCCAGTTGGCCGCGGCCTTCGTCATCGCGACCCGCGAGGAGGGCTGGCTCGACTCGCGGCGACGGACGCTCCTGCTCGCCCTGGCGAAGGGCCCCATGGACTGGACAGTGGAGGCCGCGCTCGTGACGCTCGCGCACGTGGCACGGACGACGCCCGAAGCCCGCGCCGAGGTTCGCGCGATCTACCAGTCCCTGGACCAGCACACCCAGGACTACGCGAGCTACGAGTACGCCCTGCTCTGCGCCTGGCTCCAGTGGCCCGAGCTGTCCGACGCGGAGCGTGCGCCCCTGGAGGAGCGCCGCAGGAACATCGAGAGCCACGCGGGCCCGTGAGGCCTCAGCACGGAGGCGGGGCCTGAAGGATGCGGGCGCCCTGCGCGGCGAGCCAGGCGATGGCTCGCTCCCGCTCCTCGGGCCCCACGCCCACCTCGAAGTCCTCGGAGGAGCGGGAGCGGTCGCGCCCCAGCCACATCGAGAGGCCTCCCACGTCACCGACCCAGTGGTCCCCGAGACGCGAGTCCGGGAGCTCGAAGTGGCGGAGCGAGGACAACAAGGTGGAGAGTGACGACAGCCCCGTGCATGAAATCACCTGCCCCGGAGGACGCTCGCAGTTGCGCAGCATCCGCCCGTCGAGGCTTCGCACGAAGTGGATGAGGCCTCGGAACGAGCGGTAGGCGACCTGATTCGCCACCGCCGACGGAGACGCGTCATCCGACCAGGCGAGGAGTTCTTCCTCGAGCTGCGCCAGGTTCGGCTGCAACAAGGGAAAGGGCCTTGGCCCCTCGTCGGGCCTGAGCGTGATTCGCGCGTGCTCCCAGGTGGACAGCGCCACGCGGAGCAAGGCGTTCGAGACGAAGTAGAGATAGCTCGGGGAGTACAGCATCGGCTCCGAGGCGGACTCCGACACATCCATCACGGGCGCATCATCGCCGTCCCCGGACTCATCCGTGATGCGAAACCCGCCCTCCAGTTCCTCCACCAGCCGGAAGCGCGCGGGAAGAACTTCCGCCACGCCAGCACCGGGCTCATGCTGCCGACGCCAGCGGGCCAACACCGAGCGCACGCGGCGCTGCCCCGCCGCCTCCACGGGTGAGGCGACGAACGGCTTCATCGCAGCACCATATCCGACCGCGTCCCAGAAGAGCCGGATGCCCTCGGGGGTCTCGGGCGAGAGCGTCACCTTGCGCCGTGTCTGACGGTAGTGCGGTAACCACCGGGCCAGCCAATCCGACCATCGCCGTGATTCTTCTCGCAAGCGCTCACGCTCTTCGGGCCGCATCTGCGTGGGTCAATCGAACGAAACGCCGCCAGGAATGGCGAACTGCTCTTTCCACGGAGTGACATCCCTCACCCGGAACCCCTGCTTCTCGACCCACTTCAGCAGGGCCTTGCGTGCCTCGGGCGTCACACGGAAGCAGTACATCTGAGGTCCGATGGGATCGACGCTGACCTCCACTCCGCCCACCTTCCCGACCCCCAGACGCTGGGGCCGCTTCTGGAAGGTCCACGAGAACCACTTCAACGCCAGCGCCTGCATCGACTCGTCGGAAACGCCTTCGACGGTGACGAGGTCCCCACGAGGACGTCCCGTGTAGGAGATGGCGTGCTCGCAGAGCCCATGGAGGTAGGAGACGAAGCGGTCCAGCGAGGTATAGCCGATGAACTCCGCGGGCTCGCCCACCGGGCCCACGGCCGGCTCGGGGACAATCTTCCAGAGGCCCTCCCCCAAGCTCAGCGCCGAGGGCGCGAGCACTGGGAAGGCCGGCGTCCCCACCAGCGGTGGACTGAACGCCATCGTGCACCGGGTGGGGCCCACCGAGAACGCCAGGCGGAGGATCTCCAGCGTGACGAAGCGGAGGTAGCTGTCGCTGAACTTCATCCGCTCCAGCCCTCCGGACGAGAGCACCAGGACCGGAGGGTCGACGTCACCTCCCGACTCGTCCGCGATGAACAGCTCGTGCTCCTCCGCATTCACGGACACCACCCGGAAGGACGCGGGCACGAGCCCGGCCTCCGCTTCGACCCCAGGTCCCTTCCGCCGCGAAGCCTTGCCGCGCCACTTCTCCAACAACCGGGTGGCGGCGAGCACCTCCTCGTCCTCGGGAGAGCTGACGAGGAACTTCAAGGCCGGGCTGTAACCGAGCTCCTCCCAGAAGGCCCGGACGAGCGTGGGCGCTCGCTCGGACAACCGCACGGGATGGCGAGTGGAGGCGAACCTGGGAAGCAATTGCTCACAGAGCCTCCGCAGTTGACCGGCGTCCCGACGCACGGCGTCCACTTGGTTGTTCTTCACTGGCTGCATCGACCCTCCCACGGCGCACATGCGCGGCATCCCGGAACGACTCGTCAACAATACGTCCTGATTCGCCCCTTGGAGTCGCGATATGTGACGTGCAGGTCCACGCCATTCGCGCGGGCTTGATGCACCAGCCCGTGGAGCGCGTGGTCGCAACTGCCTCTGCCGGACTGTCCGTGCCGACACGGCGGCCGGTCGATATGCAGCACCACCGGCCCTCCCTGGTAGGCCCCCGGGTTGTGGAGGATGTGGCTCATCGCGTGCATTTCCGCATGCGTCCAGTTGCCATTCATCCCGCCGGAGGTGGCTTCGCGGACCGCCGGATGAACTGTGACAGGGCCACTGAAGTCATTGCCCGCGGTCCGGGGGTGTGAGCCATTGACCGCGCCGTCCGGAACGCCGCTGATGAACGCCTGGCTCTGCCCGTTGTGGGAGACCACCGCCATGCACTTTCCCCCCGGCGTCGTGAAGGCATCCTGGTTGCCGGTCGTGGGGTGGTTGTTGCGTCCCACGCCGGAGTAGTTGCGGCCACCGTCGTACTGGAACGGGCCGCCGCTGGGGTAGCGGGCGGAGAGCCCCGAGGGGTCGATGGCCTCCAGCGGACTGGGCACATAAGCATAGAGGTTGTGTCCACCCACCAGGCCGATGGGGTCCGGGCTGATGTACCGGCCCGTCTCCGGCGCGTAGTAGCGGTAGCGGTTGTAGTGCCAGCCGGTCTCCGCGTCGTACCACTGGCCAGGGAAGCGCAGCGGGAAGGCACCCGCGTCGGGCCCCGGCTCGGACCAGGTGCCCTGGCGGCTCACCCACTCCAGCCGTCCCTCCGGAGTGACGACCTCCGAGGCACCACCCACCCCATCCGGAAGGACGAAGTGCAGCCCCGCGTCAGCCAGCAACACGGCCCGGTGGTTGTTCGGTTCGAACAACCACTGCCTCACGGCGCCTCGCGGGTCATCCTCCTGGAGGATGACCTCTCCATCCCACAAATATCGGTGCTCTCCCCGAGGTCCGCGCCGAGCGATACGCCGCCCCAGGCCGTCATAGACATACGTCCACGACTCGCCGTCCGGCCGCACCACCGACGCCAGCTCACTGGAGCCCGTCCAGCCATAGCGCCAGACCTGCTCGGGCCCCTCGTCCTCGCGGACATACCGGGCCACCAGCCGCCCCTCGTCGTCGTAGGCGTGCGACTCGGCGCGCCGCGCACTCTGGACCGACGCGAGGCGGCTGCCCTTCTCGTACGCGAGTCGGGTGACGGCCCGCTCGGGGACATCGGGCTGCTCCCAGGACAGCAGCGCGTGCGCCATCCGGTTGCCCGAGGCGTCGTACTCGTATGCCTCCGAGGTCCCTCCAGGCCGCAGAACCTGCGTCAGCCGACCGGTGGCATCGTGCTTGAACAGGCTCAGTCCACGCAGCGAATCCTCCGTGCGCGACAGGTGGCCGAAGTCGTCATGGTGATAGCACCGCTTGAACGGCGCCACCGCGTCCGGATCCCCAGGCGTGGGGGGCCAATCGAGCCCACGGTCCACCCAGCCCGGCGGATGGTAGGCCTGCTCGAGCAGTCGCGACATCGCGTCGTAGCGGGTCTCCAGCACACCGCCACCGGGCAGCACCCGCCGGACCTCCCGGCCGAGAGCATCGCGCACGAACTCCACCACCGCGCTCCCTCGCTGGATGGCGAGGCAGTCCCCGTTGCGACTCCAAGCGTAGCGGACGGGCTCCCCCGAAGGAGGCGTCATCTGCGTGCGCCGGCTCATCGCGTCATAGGTATTCGTGATGCGCTGCCCGTCCAGGCTCTCCCCGAGGATGTTGCCGTAGACGTCGCGCTCGAACGCGACCTTCACGCCGGACTCCACGCCCGTCAGGAGCCGGTTGGCGTCATACGCGTACTTCGTCTCGACACCATCCGGTGCCACGCGGCGCAGGACGTTGCACCATTCGTCGTAGGCGTACTCGGTCCTCGCACCCGAGGAGGAGATGATGGCGGTGCAGTTGCCCACCCCGTCGCGCTCGTAGCGAACGGACCTGCCATCCCAGAATGTCTCCGACACCGGCCGCCCGTCCGCGTCAAACTCACGCCGGTACGTCTCTCCCAGCGGGTTTCGTATCTCCAACAGCCGGTTGGGCTCGCTGTCCCAGCGGTAGGTCGTCACCCCGCCGCGCGCGTCCACGCTCTCCAGCAGGTGACCACAGCTGCTGGTGCGAAGCCGGGTGACCCCTCCGTCCGGCGCCTGGTAGCGCACGACGCGCCCCCCGGCGTCGTACTCAAAGTGCCAGGCACGCCCGTCCGGAGGGAGGATGCTCGTGACGCGGCTGGCGGCATCGCGCTGGAACTCGGTGCGCTGGCCCAGCGGGTCCACCTCCGCGAGTACCCAGCCATCCGCGTCGAACTCCGTACTCCAGACGTTGCCCTCCCAGTCGATGCGCCGCACGGGGCGGCCCAGCCGGTCCCGCTCCAGACGGAAGACGTGTCCCAGCGGGTTCGTCACCTCCAGGCACTCGCCCTGGGGATTGAACTCCAGGCGCCACGTCAGCCCGGTGGGCTCCAGGATCCCCGTGAGGTTGTTCTGCGCGTCGTAGGTGTAGCGCCAGAGCTGGCCCAGCGGGTCGATGAGCGCCACGGGCCGATGCTCGTCGTCATGCTGGAGCCGGACCTGCTTGCCTCCGGGGAAGTGCGCGGCACAGTACCGCCCGAGCGCGTCGTACTCCCGCTCCGCGCGGACCTTGTTGGCGTCCGTCTCAGCCACCAGCCGCCCGGCGTCGTCGAACTCGTAGGCCGTCAGCGCGCCCAAGGGCGAGCGGACCGAGGTGACCTGCCCCGCGATGTTGTACTCGTAGACCGTCACCTCGCCGTGGCTGTCGCGGACGCGGGTAATGCGCCGGCCCGGCTGGTATTCGAGCCAGCGCTCCTCGTAATGGTCCGTGCCGGTGGCGTGAATGCAGCGGCCCGCATCGTCGTAGGCGAAGCGGAAGACGGCCCCCGTGAACTTGCTCTCGGACACCATTCGCGCCCGGGCGTCGTACTCGTACACCGCCAGCACGCCCTGCCTGTCCCGCACACGCCACAGCCGGCCCTGTCCGTCGTATTCGTAGGCCACGCGAGGCGGCCCCGACTCGCCTTCCAGGGAGATGGACTCGAGCAGGCCCCTGGTGCCATAGCGCAGCCGCAGCGCCTTGTTCGTGCGCGTCTGCACCAGCCGGATGGGCTGGGCGAGGGAGTTGTACGAGAGGTCCACCCGGCTCTGCTCGGTCCCCCGCAGCTCTCGCAGGACGTAGTGCACGCCCTTGGACTGCTTCTCGAAGACGAGCCGCAGCGGATGGGGCTCGTTGGCGTAGCGGATGAGCAGCAGGCTGTCGTCCGCCTGCCGTCGCAGCTCCAGGCCCGAGGAGGGCGAGAGCAGCCGTCCCGTCTTCTCGAAGGCGTTCGTCGCGTCCTCGAGCGCCAGCTCCGCGCCCTCGTTGTTGACGTAGACGAATCCCTCGAGCGTCTGGCGCAGCGCCATCTGGAAGCCCAGCCGCCACCCTGGGCCGAGCAGCGCGGGGCCCACGGTGCTCCCCAGCAGCGCGGTGCTGTAGTAGCGCTCCACCATCAGGGGGACCCGCCCGGGCAGACTCAGGTCCATCCAGGTGTTGAACAACACCCCCGATGCCACGTCGATGGGGTGCCCCACTGCCACGCGGCCTTGCATGGAGACCTCGTCAGTTGATCTTGATGAGCGCGCCGGTGATTTCGTGGATGCCCACCGCCGAGGACGTCAGCTTGGGCGCCGACAGCGAGCCTCCCGCGGCCTCGAGCTTCAGCGTGCTCTGCTGCGCCCCCACGTTCACTTCCTTGGCGCCGTTGATCTCCACCGTGCCGTCGCTCTTGAGCTTGATGCTCGCAGCGCCACAGACGAGCGACAGCTCCTTCGTCGCCGTGACTTCAATCTTGTTCCCGTCGAACACCACCTGGCCCGAGCTGTTGTGCAGGGCGATCTTCTTGCTGGTCCCCTCCACCGTGATGCTGTCCTTCAGCGTGACGCTGCACTCGCCCTGCACCGCCTGGAGCTGGACGTCTCCCGTCATCACGTAGTTCTTGGCGACGTGCTCGGACTTGTCCCCCGTGACGTCCAGCGAGTCCTTGCCCTGGATGCTCTCCTGTCGGTTGCCGGTGACGGTGAGCTTCTCCAGCGTGTTGACGGTGGCATCCCGCCCCGCGTGCAGGGAGAGCTTCTCCTTGCCCGTCACGTCCTCGGTGCGCGCGCCGGTGATGGTGATGGTCTCGTCCTTGTCCACCGTCTCGGTGCGCTTGCCGTGCACCGTGGTCGTCTCGTCCTTGTCCACCGTCTTGGTGCGCTGGCCATGCACCGTCATGGCCTGGTCCCCGCCCACCGTCTCCGTCTGCGAGCCGTCCACCGAGTTCGTCTGGTTCGCCTTCACCGAGGTGGAGTGGTTGTTGAGCACCACCTCGTTGAAGTCCTTCTGGGCGTGCAGGAAGATCTCCTCCGCCTCCTTGGCGTCCTCGAAGCGCAGCTCGTTGAAGCCGTCGCTGTCCTTGGAGCTGGAGGTGCGGATGGTGCTGCGCGTCTTGTGCTCCGGCAGCGCGTACGGCGGCTTGTTCTTCCCGTTGTAGACGCTGCCCACCACCACGGGCCGGTCCGGGTCTCCCTCCAGGAAGTCCACCAGCACCTCCATGCCGATGCGCGGCAGGAAGATGAACCCCCAGCCCAGGCCCGCCCAGGCCTGCACCACCCGCAGGAAGCAGGAGCTCTTCTCGTCCCGCTTGCCCTGCCTGTCCCAGTGGAACTGCACCTTGATGCGGCCGTGCTCGTCGGTGTGGATCTCCTCGCTCGCCGGGCCCACCACCGTCGCCGTCTGCAGGCCCGCCATCCGCGCGCGCGGCCGCCGACGCTCCGCCCGGAAGGGCACGTCCAGCGGAACGCACTCGAAGGTGTTGTGGTAGCGCTCCCGCGGCGGCCCCTCGCGGCGCAGCGACAGCGAGTCGCTCGTCAGCTCCTCGGAGGCGTCGCCGTGGTGCTCCACGCGCGTGAGCAGGTACCACTGGTCCAGCGCGGCGTGACCGTGGCCCGTCAGCTCGAACATGTAGCCGGGCGTGAAGCCGGTGACGTACCCCACGCCCCGCCCGCGCTTGCCCTCCGCGTGGAAGGCCTGCCGGCGCAGCAGCTCCTGCTTCTGGGCCGGCTCGTACTGGTACTTCTTCTCCCCGCTGTCATAGGGCCCCAACAGCGGCGCGGGGTACTCGTAGGACTCGCGCTCCTTGCCCATCGCGTCCTTGGCGCGCGACTCGCGCGTCAGGTCGTAGTCCGGATGCGTCCAGTTGAAGTCGCGCACCACCACGCTGGTGGTGTGCAGCTGTTGGGAGAAGTCGAAGTGCCGCAGGCACTCGTCCGAGGCCGTGGTCGCCTCCGGGCCCTTCACGGTGATGGGCGTCCCCAGCACCGCCTCGCAGGTGGGGCTCTGCTCGTTCTCCTCGACGAGCACCAGCTCCTCCTTGTCCCCCGAGTGGTCGAAGTAGAAGAAGATGCCCTCCTCCTCCATCAGCCGCAGCACGAAGTCCAGGTCCGACTCGTGGTACTGCACGCAGTACTCGCGCGGCAGGTACTCGCGGTTGAGCTCGAGGCGGAACGGCCGCTCGAAGGGCCGCAGCGCCTGGGTGAGCACCTCCTCGAGGATCTCCGGGACCTTCTTCTCCTGGAAGATGCGCTGGTCCTTGCGCTGCGAGAGCGCCCAGAGCGCGGGCACCACGTGCGCGCGCGCCAGCAGATGCCCGGCCTGCGTGCCCAGGTGCTCCACCCGGTGGACGATGCCGCACAGCCGCCGCGCCCCCGCGTCGTGCGCGATGAGCACCTCGGCGGACGAGCCGAGCAGCCCGTCCACGTCCGCGTCCAGGTGCTCGTTGGCCAGGTCCACCGTGCACGTGTAGAGCTCGGAGAGCCCCTCGCGCGAGTGCAGCTCCACCACGCGCCAGTCCGCCGAGGGGTCCGCGCTGGACTGGAAGGAGAAGCGCACCTTGTCCAGGGGCGTCCCTCCGCCGATGGCGCGCGCCAGCTCGGAAAGGGCCTCCAGCCCCCCCGTGGCGCCCAGGACGCCCTGGGCCACGGCGCTCACCTGCTGCACGGCCTGTCGGGCGCGCTGCGCCTGCTGTGTCGCCTGCTGAACTGCGGGAACCTGGCGCAGGGCGCTCTCCAGCGGCTTCGTCGCCTGGGCGGGCAGCTCGCCGGCCCGAGCCTGCCGCGCGGCCTCCTGCGACTCGCTGACCACTTGCGCCGTCTGCTCGACCTTGCGCAGCACGTCGTCGGGTGAATCGGACACGAGGCCTCCCCCCTGTCAATCGGAGCCTTCCTGAGAGGCCTTTCATATCGCGGAGCGAGCCCGGACAGATAGTGCCGCGAGCATTTGACGGAGCGTCTCGTCTGGACAGGCACGGTGGGGTTACACTCATCAAAACCATGCGGCGCAAGCTCCAGGAACTCCAAGACACACTCGGTGGCTTCGTGGACCAGCGAGACCACCTGCTGCTCGTCATCGGCTGTCACGAGGCCGAGGCGGCCTGGGTCCACAAGACACTCAAGGGATTGGACGAGGAGACGCCCTCGGACCTCTTCCTCCTCTTCGCGCACGAGGCCCGCTCCGCCACGCAATACGTCACCGACGTGCTGGCCAACCTGGAGGCGCAGCTGGAGGGCGCCAACCTCACCCGCAAGCAGAACGGCGAGGCCCCCTGGCCCGCACTGCCCGGCCGCTGTCAGGACCCTCGCGAGAGTCCGGGCGCACGGCTGCGCTCCGCCATCGAGCACGTGCGGGGCCTGCTGCCTCCGGATGGGGACCACCGGCTCGTCTGGGCGCTCGTGCCCATGAAGATCGAGGACCGGACGGGCTACTCCCACCTGGTGGGGCAGCTGTTGCCACACGACGGCTTCCAGCCCTGGATGCGCTCGCTGCGCATCATCGTGCGCGATGAGAAGGAGCCGCCCTTCCTCGTGCCCGCGCTCAGGAAGCTCCAGGTGCCGGGCGTGCTCGTGTACGAGCCGGACCTGAGCACCGCGGCGCTGACGGACAGCCTGGCGCAGGAGTCGGTGGACCCCGCCCTCCCCGTCCCCGAGCGGATGCAGGCCCTGCTCCAGCTGGCCGCGCTGGACTACGCGCACAAGCGCTACCCGGCCGCGCTGGAGAAGTATGGGCTGCTCCACACGTACTACGCCGAGCAGGGGCTGAAGGAATTGCAGGCGCTGTGTCTGCAAGGCGCTGGCGACGTGCTGCGGGCGGTGGGCAAGCTCGCGCTGGCCAAGGAGCGCTACCAGCAGGGGCTGGCGGTGGCGGTGAACACCCTGGCGCTCCCCATCCTCATCAACCTGTCCATGGCCGCGGGGGACGTGAGCATGGAGCTCAAGCAGTACACGGAGGCGGAGGGGTACTTCGACATCACCGACAGGGTGGCCGCCAAGGCGCTCAACCCCTATCCCAAGGCGGACGCCCTGGAGAAGCTGGGGCTCGCGCGCTACCTGCGCAAGGATTTGGGCAAGGCCGTGGTGACGTGGACGGGCGCGGCGGCGTTCTGTCGCTCCGTGGAGTACACTGCGAGGCTGAGGTCCGTGCTCCAGCGGCTGGAGAAGGTGTATGGCGAAGCGGGGATGGTGACGGAGCAGCGCGCCTGCAAGAAGGAACTCCAAAGCCTGCCGAGGGAAGGCCAGACATGAGCAACCCCAGGGCCAGCACCTCCGCGAACAGCGCGGTCCGCGACGCGCAGCAGCCCCCCCAGCCCGCACCGCCGCTCATGCAGCCCACGGGGGAGAACGTCGCGGTCGACTCGTTCGCCTCGGTGGTCAACCGGACCACGGACCCCTTCCGGCAGGCGCCGCCCGCGCACCAGGGGGCGGTGGGCGCCGTCAACCAGGCGCTGGGGGGCGTGCTGGGCCTCATCAACGCGCCGGTGGAGCTGCTCAACACGGGCTTCGCGCTGGCGACCGCGCCCCTCGCCGCCCTGTTCCCCGCGCTGCCGGCGGCGACGCTCACCGCGCTGCACGTGGGCCTGCCCCACCCGCACGCCCATCCTCCGAGCCTCATCCCTCCGGCGCCGCCCATCCCGCTGCCCAGCATCGGCACGGTGCTGCTCAGCGGCTGTGTGTCCGTGCTCATCAACGGCCTGCCCGCCGCGCGCGCGGGGGACGTGGGCCTGGCTGTGACGTGCGGCAGCTTCATGCCGCCGCTGGAGGTCTTCACGGGCTCGAGCAAGGTCTTCATCGGCGGCTCGCGGGCCGCGCGCATGGGCGACATCACCAAGCACTGCACGCCATCCGCGGGAGGGATGAGCAAGCTGGCGAAGGTGATGGCGGCGGCGGGGATGGCGGCCGGCGCGCTCGGGGTGGTGACGAGCGCCATGGATTCGGCGCACTCGAGCGCCGAGGCGGCCGCCGCCGACTCCGCGAACGCCGCCGCCGCCAGCGCCGCCACCGCCGCGGGGCAGGCGATAGGCGCCGCCGTGGCCGCCGCCCAGCTCGCCGCGGACGCGGCCGCCATGGCCCTGTCGATGATGGTGGGCAAGGACCCGGGCCTCATCCCGGACTTCGGCGCCATCGTCCTGGGGCAGCCCAACGTGTTGATCGGCGGCTTCCCCATGCCCTCGTGGAGCGAAGTGGCCGGCGGGCTGATGAAGCTGGTGAAGGGCCTGCGACGCGGCGTCCGCGGCGGTCGCAAGCAGGGCCGGCTCTTCTGCGCGAGCTGCATGTAGCGGGCGCGCTCACGGCATGAACAGCTCCGCTTCCCAGTGGACCCCGCCGTTGTAGCCATACCCTCCCACCACCAGCACCTTCCCCAGGGGCAGCAAGGTGGCCGTGGCGTTCTCGCGAGGCGTCAACACGCCGCTGGTGGGCGACCACTGCCCGGTGGCCGGGTCATACAGCTCGCAAGGCGAGAGGTAGAACCGGTCCTCGAAACCACCATGGCCCGTCGCGATGAGCACCTTCCCGGAGGGAAGGAGCGTGGCGGTATGCGCACCCCGCCCCTCCACGAAGGACGGGGTCTCGGTCCACGTCCCGGTGACCTCGTCGTAGAGCTCCGCGGTCGCCAGCGCGCCCTGGTCCAGCTTCTCCGAATAGCCCCCGGCCACCAGCACCTTCCCCGACGGCAGGAGCGTCGCCGTGTGGCTGCCGCGCTTGAACGTGAGGTCCTTCACGGGGGACCACCGCTCCGTCGTCGGGTCGTAGACCTCCGCGCCCTGGAGCGGTGCCGCCGTGCCCGACGTGTCCGAATAGCCGCCCGTCACCAGCACCTTGCCCGAGGGAAGCAGGGTCGCGGTGTGGGCGCTGCGCGCCGTCGTCATCGTGCCCGTGGGAGCCCAGCTCCCCGTGGCAGGGTCATACAGCACCGCCGTGGCGAGCGAGCCGTCGTCCCCATGGCCTCCCGCGACCAGGACCTTGCCCGAGGACAGCCGGGTGGCCGTGTGGAGGTCGCGTCCCTTCTCGAGCCGGCCTGCCGGGAGCCACTGCTCCGTGGCGGGGTCGAAGAGCTCCGCTTCCGCCACGTGGCTGCTGTTGTAGCCGCCGACGACCAGGACGCCACCCGACGTCAGCAAGGTCGCGGTGTGGCCATCACGCGCCACCCGCAGGGGCGGCAACGCGCGCCAGGTCCCCGACGCGGGCTCGTACCGCTCGACCGACGAGAGATAGACGAGGGTCTCGGCCACCTTGTTGCTGCCGCCCGCCACCAGGACGTGTCCGCTCGCGAGCAGCGTGGCCGTATGGTTGCCCCGCTGCACGAACAGCCGCCCCGTGTTCGTCCACGTCTTCGTTCCCGGGTCATAGACCTCGGCCGACGCCAGCGCGCCTCCGGTCCCCACGCCCCCCACCAGCAGCACCCGCCCCTCGTCCAGCAGGACGGCCGTGTGGTCACGCCGGGCCGCCGCGAGCGGCTTCGTGGATGACCAGGTCCCGGTCTCCGGGTCGAAGAGCTCCGCCGAGGCAAGCGCCTCGCCTCCCGCACCGACTCCACCGGTGATCAACACCTGGCCGGAGCGCAGCAACGTCGCCGTGTGGCCGTGCCGAGGTGCCGCCAGGGGCGGACCCGGGGTCGCCACCCGATTCTCCACATCGACCAGCACCGTCGAGCCCAGGGCCCCTCCGGCATTCCACCCCCCCGTCACCAGCACCCGCCCGGATGCGAGCAACGTCGCCGTGTGGCGGATGCGGCCCTCCCCCACCGCGTCCAGCTGCGTCCAGGTCTCCGTCGCCGAATCAAAGACATCCGCGCTGGTCGGATACCGGCCCCCCTCCGTCGTGCCTCCCGTCACCAGCACCTTCCGCCCCGCGCCCACGACGGTGGCCACGGGGCGGTCGCGGGCCACGGGCGCGCTGGCGGTCATGCTCCACCTGGGCACCGGGTCGACCCCATCCCCCGGGAAGTAGAGCTCCGAGGTGGTGACCACCGCGCTGTCATCGGAGCCTCCCGTCACCAGCACCTTGCCGCTGTATAGGAGGGCCGCGGCGTGGCCATGGCGCGCCGTCGCGGGACTCAGTGCCGCGGTCCACGTGAAGTCCTGGCTCACCAGCTCCGCGCTCTTCAGCGCGCCGCTCGCGTTGCGGCCCCCCGTCACCAGCACCGTGCCCGACGACAGCCGCACCGCCGTGTGTCCGACGCGCGCCGTGGCCATCCTCCCCGCCGGAGACCAGGCCTGGTCCCTGGGGGAATAGCCCTCCGAGACATCGAGTTCGGCGCCCGAGGAC
Source organism: Myxococcus sp. XM-1-1-1 (assembly GCF_020037095.1). Lineage (NCBI taxonomy): Bacteria > Pseudomonadati > Myxococcota > Myxococcia > Myxococcales > Myxococcaceae > Myxococcus > Myxococcus sp. XM-1-1-1. The sequence goes on along the minus strand of NZ_JAIQDH010000006.1, from coordinate 29,168 downwards.
TCACCGCCGGTCACCAGCACCACGCCGGAGTACAGGAGCGTCGCCGTGTGGCCCGAGCGCGCAGCCGTGAGCCCCTGCGTGTCGCCCATCCTCGGGCACTCCGGAATGCCGATGGCGGAGACCGTCACCTGCGTGGACGCTCCCAACCGGCTGCTCGCGGTGAGCGTGACGGTCGCCGAGGAAGTCTCGACGCACTCCGGCGCGGTCCACTCGACCTCCGTCGTCGTCGCCGTGTCGCGAGCCTGGCCCAGGCTCCCCACGTTCGAGGACCAGGTGAACTGGAGCGGGTCACCCGCCGGGTCCTTCGCGCCCGCCTGGAGCCGCAGCGTCCCCTTCTTCTCCACGTAGAGCACCGAGGCCGGCACCTGCTCGAAGGCGGGCACGCACACGTCTGGATGGCGCTGGCACCAGGTCTTCTCGCCCTCATCGAAGTCGACACAGCCCGCGAGGAACACCAGGGCGCCGGAGAGCAGGACGACGAGCCACGAGCACGGCTTCACGGCCACCTCCCGGAGACGAAGGCCGAGGTGCCATCCGTGCCCAACACCACCCCGGGTTCCCGGGGCCGAGACGCTCCGCCCCAGAGGTGAAGCCCCGTGGCCACGCCCAGTCCCACCACGCCCGCGCCGGCGAGCACCGCGCTCACCGTCTGCAAGGTCCTTCCCCGCGAGGACGTGTCCTTCATCCCGGACATCGTCTCGGGGGCGCCGGACGCCTGGGTCAGCTTGGAGTGCTGCCCCCTCGCCATCAGCCACGTCACGCCCGAGCCGACCAGGAGCCCTCCCCCCACCGCGCCCGTCAACCACACCCGCCGCGGCATCGAGGCCTTCGCGCTGGAATCCGAGACCTCCGCTGCCACTGCTTGCCCGCGCGGCGGCGCCGCCGCGTCCAGCTCACGCTTCACCTGTCCTCGCAGCGACTCGAAGCGCTCGGAGACCTTGGGCGAGACGGAGAGCGGGAGCTTCGCGTCCGGCTGGAGGAACAGGGCCGCCTTGAAGGCCGCGTCGGACGAGGTCGACTGCCCCAGGTCCGCCAGGATGACGCCCTCGTAGAGCGACAACAGCGCGTCATCCGCCTGGCTCTTCGACAGCCGCTTGGCCCGGGAGATCTGCTCCAGCGCCTGCTCGTACTCGAGGTCGTTGTAGAGGCGGGTCGCGGCCAGCACATAGGGCCGCACCGTGCCCTGCTCCTGCGCCCTCGCCGGGAGCGGCGCGCTCCCCAGCACCAGGCTCATCACCACCACGAGAATGGGACGCGTCCGAACAGAAGTCTTCATGGGCTCCACGAGCAGGCACTCCGTCGTGAAGCCCCAGCTGAAGACAGACACCGGCACGCTGGCGACAGGGCCTCGCAAGACTGTCCCCCATCCAACAGAAACCCAGACCCAGGGCTCCCATGTCTGGAGAAAGCTCGACCCGAGGCGGAAATGAGCGCCGCCTCGTTGGCACGTCCTCCGCGAGCAGGGGGAGCCCGCGGAGGACGTTGGCCCACCGTGGAGGACACGATGGGGGCCGACTTCAGGGACGACAGTCGGAGGCGTTGTTGTCGCTGGTGTCCTTGTTGTTGAGGACGAACGGGAACCCGCACCCGGCCGGAGAGCCGCACGACTCGCGGCCCGCGAGCGGGTTGCCGCAGCCGTCACCGTCGCGGTCCTCGTACCAGATCAACCGCTGGAAGACGCCCGAGCGGGTGTCGTCGCAGTCATCCGGCTCGGTCGCCAGATAGGTCCCCTGCACCAGGACGTTGCCCGTCGCGGGGTCCACCAGGTTCGTCGGGTTGGTGCACCAGCGCAGCTTGAAGCCCGGGCCCGCGTGGCCGTCCCGGTCCGCGTCGCCGTACCAGAGCCGCGTCCCGCCCGCCGAGGCCGGCAGGTCCGGGTCCACGTCGTTCTTGTCCCCGTCGCAGTCGTTGTCCACCTGGTCGGAGAAGGCCCCCGCCTCGCACAGCTCCGTCCGGCCCGGGTTCACGCTCGCGTTCGCGTCGTTGCAGTCGCTGGAATCCTCCACGTAGCCCGCGGGGCGGACGCACCGCTTCTGCGTGTCCGTCTTCACACCGTACCCATCCCCGTCCGCGTCGCGGTACCAGGCGGTGCCGTTGACGGCGCCCTCCGTGTTCCCATCGCAGTTGTTGTCCACCTGCGGCCCCGTCAGCTCACAGACCTCCGACTGCGCGGGGCTGATGCTGGCGCTGGTGTCGTCACAGTCCGTGCGGTTGTTGACGTAGCCGGGGCCAGGAGACGCGCACGACGCCACGGGGCTCACGGCGCCGTTGCCATAGCCATCTCCATCCGCGTCCGGGTACCAGGACCGGGTGGCGATGCCCTCGTCCACGGCGCCATCGCAGTCGTTGTCCAGGGAGTCGCACAGCTCGGGCGCGCCGGGCTTCACCGTGGCGTTGCCGTCATGGCAGTCCACCTTGCTGTTCACGTAGCCAGGGGGCGCGGTGCAGGCGAGCACGCGGAACGTCTCGTTGCTGGTGCCCACGCCGTCTCCATCCGCGTCCGGGTACCAGGCGTTCAGCACGCCCTCGTCCACGGCGCCGTCGCAGTTGTTGTCCCGACCGTCGCAGACCTCCGTCGCCCCCGGGCGGACCGCGGAGCGGGAGTCATCACAGTCCTGGTTGTTGGAGACGTGGCCCGCCGCCGAGCAGGCGACGACGACGACCAGCGGATTGCCGAAGCCGTCTCCATCCGCGTCACGGAAGAAGTTGGACTTCACGCCTTCGTCGGTGTCGAAGTTGCAGTTGTTGTCGAGACCATCGCAGACCTCCGCGGCCCCCGGATACATCCTCGGTCCGTTCGGTCCGGTGTCGTTGCAGTCGTCGCTGACGGCGGAGTAGCCATTGGGACGGGTGCACGCCAGGGTGGTCGCCGTCGGCACGCCGTGACCGTCGCCATCCACGTCGCGGTAGAAGGTGGTCTGGACGCCCTCGTCCACGGCGCCGTCGCAGTTGTTGTCCCGGAGGTCGCAGACCTCGCTGGCGCCCGGATACGTGGTGTCGCGGGTGTCGTCGCAGTCCGTCCTGCTCGCCACGTGCTGGGGCGGAGCCGCGCAGGCCTTCACGGCCGTCGCATCGCTGCGACCGTGGCCGTCACCGTCGCTGTCCGGGTACCAGGACGGCCAGTGGCCCTGGTCGTCGTCGATGGCGCCGTCACAGTTGTTGTCCTTGAGGTCGCAGACCTCGGGCGCGCCCTGGTAGATGGAGGCGTCATTGTCCGTCGTGTAGTCGGGGTTCTCGGGCGGCGCGTCGCACTCCTGTCGAACGTCGGGCCCATAGACAATCCAGCCCGAGCTCTCCGGAGGCGCACAGCGCAGTTGCACGGTGCTGAGATAGACGGCCCTGTCGCCATCCAGGTCCAGGACCCAGTCCTTGGGGTTGAGCGGATTGGCGCCCGGGTCATCCCCCTTCAGCCCGTCACAGTTGTTGTCGATCTCCGACTCCGGCGTGGCCTCGCAGAGCTCATCGGCGCCTGGATAGACGGTGTTGAGCGTGTCGTCGCAGTCGCCGTCGGTGAGCGCCCGCCGGCTCCCCGCCGCGGGCTCGCCACACACGCGCGAGGAGCCCGCGCTCGTTCCGAACCCATCACTGTCGTTGTCGACGAACCACGTGCGAGGCCCATGGCCGAGCACCAGGTAGACGGCGCCCGCGTTGCTGCTGAACCCAGGCGCGCCGACGGCGAAGTCGGCCGAGCCGTCCGCGTCCACGTCGCCGAGCGCCACCAGGGACCTGCCCAGCTCGCTGGCCGCCGCGGGCCCCATGAGTCGGCCGCCCGCCGACAGAGAGACGTTCCCCGTGAACCGCGTCGCCGAGCCGTAGACTCCATACACGGCGCCCGTGCTGGCGGTATGGCCGGGAGCGCCGATGAGGAGGTCCTTGAAGCCGTCGCCGTTCATGTCCCCCGGCGCGAGGACCGCGGAGCCCGCGAGGTCTCCCGCGATGCCCGAGAAGCGCGGCTGCGCCGCCAGGGAGGACGACGTCACGCCACTGCCGCCGTAGACGAGGTAGGCCTTGCCCGCGATGCCGCCCGTGGACGGAGCGCCGATGAGCAGGTCCTCCAACCCGTCTCCATCCAGGTCTCCCGCGCTGGCCACCGCCGAGCCCACGAGCTCGTTCGCCACGGTTCCCGTCAACACGACGTTCGCCGTCGCGAAGTTCTGCAACCCCGCCACCGGACCGAAGAAGACGAAGACCGCACCGGCGTCCGCCACCGCGCCCACGTCATAACGGGGCGCGCCCACCACCAGGTCCTTGATGCCGTCACCGTTCACATCCACCACGGCCACGGACGTTCCCGCCTGGTAGTTCGTCTGCGTCAGTCCACCCAGGACCTTGATGGGCGCGGAGGCGAGCTGCCCGCTCGAGGACGTCGTCACCGCCCCGCTGAAGGCATAGATGGCACCCGTGTCCTGATACGTCGCGGACGAGTCGTAGAAAGGCGCCCCCACGATGACGTCGGGCTGCCCGTCCCCGGTGATGTCTCCAATCGCAAGCGAGGTGCCCGCCTGCTCCGCGGACGTCGTCACGCCCCTCCACCGCTGGCTCGTCGACGTGAGCGGCCGGTCTCCACCGAAGATGGCGCTGCCCTCGACGGGATACGCAATGCCTTGCGAGGTGCTGAACCCCGGGGCGCCCATGAGCAGGTCGTTCGCGGGACCCGTGACGAAGTCCCCCACCGCGACCGCCGCCCCCAGCCTGTTCGCGGCCACCTCACCTTCGTAGCGCGTCGAATAGAAGCGGATGTCCAGCAGGTGCGGCTGGGGCGGCCCCAGGGGAACGACGTGGGTGTAGCCCTTGAGCGCCGTCGTGGCCCCTGGCGCGCCGATGACGAGCTCGGGGACACCGTCGCCATTCAGGTCACCCGCGGCGAGCGATGCGCCCGAGCGGGAGCTCGCGGCACCCGTGAAGCGTCTCGCGGCGGATGCGGGGAGCGCGGTCGCGGCGGCGGGAGTCCACTTGCAGAGGGGGTCGCCCGGCAACTCCTGCGCCTGGGTCGCGGAGTCCTCGGTCTCGCTCGTCTCCGGCTCGGAACACGAAGCCAGGGCGAGCCCCGACAGGAGCAATGCCAATCGTCTATTCACGGACATGCCTTTGGTGGAAGGGCCCCGGGAAAGGGCAAGCGCCTTCTACACGCACACGGAAAGTATGAGCACGCAATTTCGCATTTCAATCAATCGGGCCCGTTCCGCGTGATTCCAAGTCCAGACAAGGCTTTGCGAGTGTCTCCAGGGTGCCCGGAGGGGGTTCAGCTCTACCCCACCCCGGGCCCGCACCGTGCTACGAGGGCCCCATGTCGAAGACGCCGCCCACCTCCCGCCCGCCTGTCGTCCTCGTGGGCGTCCAGTTCCCCACCGTGTCGGACACGGAGCACGCCGCGGACCTCGCGGAGCTGACGCGGCTGGTGCACACGCTGGGCTACGACGCCGTGGCGACGGTGAGCCAACGCCGGGGCGCGCTCGCCACCGGGACGGTGCTCGGCAAGGGGAAGCTCAAGGACCTGGCCGCGCTCACCGGGGGCCCGGGCGTCGTGTCGTCGGGCGCGCGTGACAGGACCAGCAAGGCCCGCGCGAAGTGGGAGGCCGCCCAGGAGGAAGGCGCCGAGGACGACGCCCCCGAGCCCTCTGGCGACGGGCCGGAGGCGGTCGACGCTCCCGAGGAGGATTTCGACCCCGAGGACGAGGAGACGTCCGAGACCGAGCTGGACGCGAGCGGCCCCCGGCCCACGATGGTGGTGGTGGACCACGAGCTGTCGCCCAGCCAGCTTCGCAACCTGGAGAAGGCCACGGGCGTCCCGGTGATGGACCGCACCGGCGTCATCGTCGACATCTTCCACCGACACGCGCGCAGCCACGAGGCCCGGATGCAGGTGGAGATCGCCCGGCTCAGCTACCTGGCGCCGCGGCTCAGGGAGTCCTCGGGCGGGAGCGAGCGCCAGCAGGGGCGCGGCTCCGGAGACTCCGCGCTGGAGCTGGACCGGCGGAAGATCCGCGACCGGCTGGCGGAGCTGCGCGCGGGGCTCGCCTCCATCGAGAAGGAGCAGGACCAGCGTCGGTACGCCCGCCGCGAGCAGCTCCGCGTGGCCCTGGTCGGCTACACCAACGCGGGCAAGTCCTCCCTGATGCGCGCGCTCACCGGGAGCGAGGTCCTGGTCGCCGACCAGCTCTTCGCCACGCTGGACACCACCGTGCGCGCGCTGCATCCGGAGACACGCCCCCGCGTGCTCGTCTCCGACACCGTGGGCTTCATCCAGAAGCTGCCGCATGACCTGGTCGCCTCGTTCCGCTCCACCCTGGACGAGGCGCTGGAGGCGTCGCTGCTTCTGTACGTGGTGGACGCCTCCGACCCGACGTGGCCCTCACAGCTGGAGGTCACCCGGACCGTGCTGCGTGAGATTGGCGCCGACGTGGTGCCGAGCAAGCTGTTGCTCAACAAGTGCGACCGGCTGGAGGAGGCCGCTCGCGACGCCCTGCGCGCCGAGCACCCGGACGCGGTGCTGCTGTCCGCCCACCGCCCCGAGGACGTCGCCTGCCTGCGCCTGGACATCCTCCGCTTCTTCGAGGCGTCCATGGTGGAGGCCCAGTTGAACATCCCGTACTCGAGCCAGGGACGCCTCGGCGAGGTGTATGAGCACACCACCGTGCTGGCCGAGGAGTACGACGAGCACGGCCGGAAGCTGCGCGTGCGCGGCCTGCCCGCCGCGATTGCAAGGCTCACGCGCGCCTTTCCCGCGGAACAGACGGAGCCAGGCTGATTCCCATCCAGTACGTCGTGACACTCGGCCATTGAGAAAACAGGGCAACGATTCAACAGACGGACCGTGCGTTCATCTGGCGGATGGTTGTCCGTGCATTCCTCTTGTTAGGAATCCGGGTCCACCTTGAAAAGGGGTTCCCGATGTCTCACTGGAGAAGTGTCGTCGCATTGGTCGCGGGGTTGTGGAGCACCACCTCGCTCGCGCAGGCGCCCGTCTTCCGCGCGGAGCAGGGCCGCGCGGGGCAGCTTCGCGACGAGCGTGGCCGAACCCTCTACCTCGTCGACCTGGAGGAGTCCGCGACGCACGCGTTCCTGGCGAAGGCAGCGCCCCCGGCCGACGGCTTCGACAGCCACCACGACCTGCCGACCCGGCACCTGGTCAATGACTTGCGTCTGGCGCACGCCGTCACGCCCACGCACCTCGTCAGTCACGTCGGGAAGAGCTTCTCGGCCTATCTCACCGAGGAGCAGGTGGAGCGGCTGAGCAAGGACCCTCGCGTCAAGCGGCTCACCGAGGACGCGCCCGTGGACTTCAGCGCCGTGTGGAGCAACTCCGGGACGACGACCGTCACGCCCTGGGGCATCCAGGCCGTCGGCGGTTCACAGACGAGCAATGGCTCGCGCACCGTCTATGTGCTCGACACCGGCGTGGCGCCTCACACGAACCTCCCGTTCCTCGAGCGGCTCGTGGCCATTCCCGGGAACTCCCCCACGGGCTGCTATCCGCACGCGACGCATGTGGCGGGAATCATCGGCGCCAGACCCACACCCCAGGGCGGAGTGGTGGGCGTCAACAAGGGAGCGCGCATCGTCTCGGTGGCCGTCGGACAGAATGAGCCGGGCGTCACGACCTGCTCGTCCGGGGGGACCTACGTGGGAATCGGGCTGGGGCTGGACCTCATCTATTCGCGCATCCTCGCCTCCGGCACGGTCGGCATCATCAACATCTCGATGAACGGCCCCGACTTCAAGGAGGGCAGGACGCTCGGCGACAAGATGCGGGTCCTCGCGACCCCGAACCCGTCCGTGGGATATCCCGGCGCGTTCATCGCCCAGTCCGCCGGGAACGACCACCGGGACGCGTGCAACTCCTCGTTCAACACGCCCAGCCCCAGCGACGGAATCATGGTCGTCGGCGCCATCGACAGCAACGCCCAACCTGTCCAACTGCTGGCGGGCGTGAACGCCATCCGCAACCAGCCGCTCGCGGGCGATGGCGCGGGCTCGAACTACGGCCGGTGCGTGGAGACGTGGGCTCCCGGCAACGTCATCCGCTCGACGTGGCCCGGGGGCTACGCCGACCTGTCCGGCACGTCGATGGCGGCGCCGCACGTCGCGGGCCTCGCCTCGTTCCTCGCGGAATCGCAAGGACTGACGACCCCCGCGCAGATCGAACAGGCGGTCCGGGCGCACCACGTGACGAACTCCGGCTCCACCGCGACGGTGCCCAACCTGCAGCTTCAGTCCGTCATCGCCCAGCCCACGGTGGCGCTCGGCAACAACGGCCTCGCCGGCCACTTCCAGCAGTACAACAGCGACCCGTTCATCCTGCGCTACGGCTCGAGCGGCGCGGCGCGGTGCTCCATCAAGTCCTATCGGAACAACGTCCTCCAATCCCAGGCCGTGAACCTCACGCCCAACGGCACGGTGCCCACGGCGCCGCAGACACCGGGCCAGTACCGGTGGGTGCTGGAGTGCGCGAACGCCGCCAACACGCGCCTGGCCACCAGCCAGATCACGGCGACCATCGTTCGGGGCATCACCAAGGTGGTCTGGGTCATCAGGAGCACGAGCACGGGCAATGTCCCGCAGGAGTTCTCCGGGGCGAGCGTCCGCATCGACACGAACCGGTTCTCCTGGGCCCCCGACACGATGGTGTCCCAACGCTACGAGAGCGTGGGCGCCGACGCGTGCGTGGTGACGACCACGGGGCTCAGGAACTTCGGTTGGGACACTCATGAGTTGTGGAACAGCGGCACCTATCCCCCGTCGCTCGACTTCGGGACGCTCCTGCTGGGCAACCCGGCCACGCTGCCGGCGCCCGGGCCCTTCGACCTGATTCGCTGGCACGTCGAGTGTACCAACGCCGAGGGCAGCTCCCTGGGCGCCACGATCCACGGCTTCCAGAGCCTCTGAGGCGAGCACGCCCCCAGGACGCCGGGCTTCCCAGGGCGGAGGCCCGGCATCCCTGGCCGCGCGTTACTTCACGCAGTTGCCCCAGCCGCGCTTGCCGTTCATGACGGACATCTCCCAGTAGCGCGTGCCCGCGTTGTAGTCGACGCTCACGCCATCGGTGAAGCTGTTGTCATCGAACTTCCCGCCCACGCCGGAGAGCGCGCACGCGACGCCGCCCGGGTTGTACGCCAGCGTCTCCGTGAAGCCGCCCGGGTCCCCGGCGATCCACAGCCAGCCGCCATGGTCCTCGGGCACGTTCACGCAGACGGCCCGGCCGCCGCCGGCGCCCGACAGGTTGCCACCCAGGTACCAGTTGAGGCCGTCGTTCCACACGCGCACGTAGTCGGAGTTCGACGCGAAGCCGCCGGACGCCGTCACCTGCGTGAGGAAGCAGCGCCGCTGCGCCGTCACGGCGCCGAGCAGCCGGGCCGCCTGGCCCTGGGCCCAGGACATCTCCGTCGTCCGTCCGGCCGACGTGTAGATGCACTGCACGCCCACTCCCAACGCCTTGCTGTTGTTGTGGCTCACGAAGAGGATGTAGTCGCCCGCGGACTGGAGCACGCCACCGGTGGCCCAGCGGCCCGCCACCGCGGGCTTCAGGTTGCCTTGCACCCCCGAGAGGAAGCACGTGCGGCCCGTCGTCGTCCCGATGTTGGTGGACGTGTAGCCGTTGGCCGTGGTCCCCCACCAGTAGGCGTTCTCGACGCCGACGGCCTGCGTGGTCTCGCCCGTCTCCTCCGCCACGGGCGCGGGAGCGCCCTCGGTGCCTGGAGCCTCCTGCTCCACCCCACAGCCCACCGCGAAGGCCGCCAGAGGCATGGCCAGACACCAGCGCTTCATCACAGTCATCCGGTTCATCGTCCCAACCCTTTCCAGAGAGACATCGGAACGCTCCTCGCGTGACGCCACGGGATGCGGCGCAGCGGGACAGAGCGGGTTGGCCCCTGAGCAACGGGGGTGCCAGCGGGCGCGCCCTCGGAGCACCTGCATTCTCCAGCAAGCGTTGCCGTGAATGCGTGCGATGGGGGCGGCAAGGCCGGCCGGGGGACGGCAGGGATTGCCGCCCACGAGCGAGCCTGGTTCAGGAACGACCCCTCCCCCAGTGAATCCTTCTTGACAGAGAGTCGCACTGCGGGCGAGATTCCTCTTCACCATGAACAATCTCAGCTCACTCCCCAAGTCTCAGTCGGCTCGGTCTCCGCAGAACGTCGAGACCGAAGAGTTCAAGCTGGAAATGCTCGACTGCGGCCCTGGCTATACCTACTCCAACAGCGAGGCGGTCTGTTTCAGCTGCTTCTGTGGCAGCGGCTGTCTGTGTGGCTGCACGGGCACGTCCGACCCCTCCGCCTGATTCAACGCCCGGACGCCGACGCCCCGTGGTCTCTTTGCGTGAACTGCCATTCCTCGGCGTCGGCATCGGCTTCCGGCCGGAGCTGCAGAAGGAGCAGTCGAGGCATCTGGATCGGATCGACTGGTTCGAGCTGATCGCCGACCGCTACCTGCGATCCGTGCCCGAGAGCATCGAGCGCGCCCGGGCCATGAAGGGCCGTCAGGCGCTCGTGCCCCATGGTCTCGAGCTGTCCGTCGGGACCGAGGGGCCTCTGGACCCCGCCTACTGTGACGAGGTCGCGGAGCTGGTGCGCACGCTGCGCGCGCCCTTCTACAGCGACCATCTGTGCATGACGAAGGCCGGGGGGTTCGAGATCGGCCAGCTCACCCCGCTGCCGTTCACGGAGGCCGCCGCGCGTCGAGCAGCCCGGAAGGCCCGCGACATCCAGCGGATGCTGGGCGTGCCGTTCCTGCTCGAGAACGTCTCCTACAGCTTCGCCTTCCCCAGCCCGATGACCGAGCAGGCCTTCGTGTCGCGGGTCGTCACCGAGGCGGACTGCGGCCTGCTGCTGGACCTCACCAACGTCTTCATCAACTCCCAGAACCACCGGTACGACCCGTACGCCTTCCTGGAGGCGCTCCCCCTGGAGCGCGTCATCCAGATCCACCTGGCGGGGGGCGAGAAGCACGGCGGACGCTGGGTGGACAGCCACAGCCAGTCCGTCGACGCGCATCCGGAGGTGTGGCGCCTGCTGGAGTACGTCGTGGCTCGCAGCCCGGTGCGCGCCGTGCTGATTGAACGGGACCAGAACTTCCCCGAGGAGTTCCAGGAGATGCTCCAGGACATCGAGCACGCCCGGGACATCCTCGGACGCCGGGGCACCGTGGAGCCCCCGCTCCCCGCCGCCCGCCCGCTGGACCTGGACGCCTCCCCCACGCCCCTGCCCGTGGATGAGCCGCGCTTCCAGGCCGCGCTGGCCCGCATCATCGTGGACCCGGGCCTGCGCCAGCGCTTCCTGGAGGCGCCGGCCGCGACGTGCGCCGCGCTGGAGCTGAGCGCGCCCGCCACCGAGGCCCTGCTCCAGGCGGGTCCGGCGCACATCGACCTGTTCGGGCGCGAGGTCGCCGCCAAGCGCTTCGCCCTGCTGGCCAAGATCGCGCCAGCGACGCTCAAGCTGCTCCAGAAGGAGCGGCTGCTGCACGGCCTCACCACCCGCTTCGTCGCCACGTACCTGCCGCGCGAGTCACGGGAGTATCCCAATCGCTCCGTGCGCGACGGCTTCTGGCTGTTGGACCTGGTGGAGCAGCTGTTCACCGACGGCGAGCTCCAGCTTCCGCACCTGCGAGACATCGCCCGCTTCGAGCGCGCCCAGCTGAGCCTCTACTCCACGCTGCCCCCGGTGGAGAGCGCGCTGGCCGCCCACGCCGCTCGCGACGCGCGCCCGGAGCCCACCGACGCCGAGCTGCTCACGGCGCGCCCCCACCTGGGTGCCCACACGCGGGTGGAGCGCTTCGGGTGTGACGTCATCGAAGCCATCCGCCGGGTGACGAGCGGGGCCTCGCTGGAGGACGTCGCCACCACGCCCACCCTCATCCTCTTCCTCAAGGCGCCAGGCTGGCGCAACGTGCAGCCCCTGGGCATCAACGAGCGCACGGCCACCGTGCTCTCGCTGTGCGATGGCCAGTGCACCACCGAGGAGCTGCTCGCGCGGCTCGCGTCGCGGGGCTCGCCAGGGGACAAGGACCGGACCGAGGCGGGGGGGCTCAAGCTCATCCGGGACCTCCACCGCCTGGGCGCCGTCATGCTGGACTTGGGCTTGAAGCAGTGAAGGTCGGGCGTCCGCCACCAGGAGCATCACTTGCGCATCTGTGCCGTCATGAAGTACCCGCCGATCCAAGGCGGGGTGAGCGCCCAGTCCTATTGGATGGCACGAGGACTGGCCGAGGCGGGCCACGAGGTCCACGTCGTCACCAACGCGGACGAGGTGGAGCCGGAGCACCGCATCATCTTCGACGAGGATGACCGGGAGTGGCTGGCGCCCGCCTTCGGGCAGGGCCGCGTGCATCTCCACGGCACCGAGCCGCTCTCCCCGACGCTCACGCACATCCCCCAGTCGAATCCCTTCACGGGCAAGCTGGCCGGCAGCGCGGCGGAGGTGGTCCGTCGATATGGCTGCGACCTCATCTACAGCTACTACCTGGAGCCCTACGGCGTGGCGGCGCACCTGGCGGCGTCCTGGACGGGCGTGCCCTATCTGGTGCGCAACGCGGGCAGCGACGTCGGCCGGCTCATGAACCACCTGGGCCTGGCCACCACCTACCGCGAGGTCCTTCGCCGCGCCGACGGCATCTGCTCGGGCAGCCCCTATCCCTATCTGGGCATGGGCGTTCGCCCCGAGGCGCTCTACCGCGGCCCTCCCTCCCATCTGCCACGCTCGTGCTTCAGCCCCCAGGTGGTCCCGCTGGACATCCCCCTGCATGCGGCGCGCATGCAGCGCGAGCATCCGCACCTGGTCTCCAACGCGCGCCCCATCGACCCCGCCGTCCCCATCATCGGCGTGTACGGCAAGCTCGGCATCGCCAAGGGCTCGTATGATCTGCTGCGCGCGCTCGCGCGGCTCAAGGCCGAGGGGCGCCGCTTCCAGCTCGTCGCGCTGGCGCGCAGCCGCAACATGGACACCTACTTCCGGGTGCTCGAGGAGCTGGGGCTGGCCGCCAGCACCTGGGTGCTGCCCTTCGTGCCGCACTGGAAGGTCGGCCGCTTCATCCGCGCCTGCCGCGCGGTCTGCTTCCTGGAGCGCGACTTCCCCATCACCTTCCACGCGCCCACCGTCCCGCGCGAGGTGCTCGCCTCCGGGACCTGCCTCATCCTGTCGGGGGAGATCGCCAGCAAGCAGCGCTTCCGCGAGCGCATCATCGCGGGGGAGAACGCGCTGGTCGTCCCCGACCCCAAGGTGCACGCGGACCTGGCCAATGCCCTGCGCCTGGTCATCGACGACGCGGCGCTGGCGGCAAGCATCGGCCAGAAGGGCGCGGAGCTGCTCGTCGACGGTCGTGAGGAGCAGCCGGCGGGCCGGGGCTACGAGCCCATCTTCCAGGACGTCCTCGAGCGGCGTGGCGGTCGTCCCTCCACCCTGCCCCTCGCGGACCGGGGACTGCCCGAGACGCGGGAGGAGGCGCTGCGCACCCTCGTCCCCGCCCTCTTCGAGGCGCTCGGGGCGCGCGCCGGCGCCGCGGTGGAGTCCTTCGTGTCGGCGCACCCGAGCCCCGGGGCCGGCTGCTTCGCGGACGCCGCGGCCTTCTGCGAGTGGGTCCTGAACCACCAGACACAAGGGGACGCGCAGCTGCGGGACGTCGCCCGCTACTGCGAGCGCCTCGTCTGGCTGGGGACGACCCGCGCCGAGGAGGAGCGCCTGCCCCTCTACGACCGCGTGGACCGGTGGGGCGCCGACAATCGGAACGCGCCCATCCAGGCGATGCTCCGCCTGGTGCCCACGCGCTCCAACCTGCTGCGCATCGAGCGGTTCGAGGTGCTGCCGCCCGGGCTCCCTCCCGGCAGGGAGGGCTCCGGCCCCGGCGCGTGCATCGTCGTCTTCCACAAGCAGCCCAACATGAACGGCCACCACTTCCGGGTGAACACCTGGACCGCGGGCCTGCTCGAGCGGTGCGACGGGACGAAGACGGCGCAGGCGCTCCTCGACGCGGAAGCCGCGCGGACAGGGCGCCCCGCCGAGGAGCTGGAGCGCCCCCTGCTCGAGGCCTTGCAGCTCTTCCATCAGAAGGGCCTCATCGTCCTCTCGGCGCCGGACAGCTCCATCAACGTGGCGTTCAGTCACGCCTGAGCCCGAGCGACCTGGCATGTGCGGCATCGCGGGGATGTTCGGAGGGGTGGACGAGCGCGTGCTCTCGCGGATGAGGCAACGCCTCGTCCACCGGGGGCCGGATGGCTCGGGCACGGCCGTGCTGGGCCACGCGGGCCTGACCAGCACGCGGCTGAGCCTGCTCGACTTCGAGACGGGCTCCCAGCCCATGCGAGGGCGGACGGGCCAGCCCGTGCTCGTCTACAACGGCGAGCTCTACAACCATCAGGCGCTGCGCTCCCGGCTGGAGGCGCGAGGCGTCCGGTTCGAGGGACGGAGCGACACGGAGGTGGTGCTGCGCGCCTTCGAGCACGAGGGGCTGCGCTGCGTCGAGGAGCTGGAGGGCATGTATGCCTTCGCGGCGACGGATGGCGAGCAGCTCTGGCTGGCCCGGGACGCGTTCGGTATCAAGCCGCTCCTCTACGCCCTGGTGGATGGAGGACGGCGGCTCGTCTTCGCCTCGGAGTTGAAGGCCCTGCTGGAGGAGCCCGCGGTGCCTCGCCAGCTGGACCGCGCCTCGCTCTTCGAGTGGTCCACGCTCCACAACGTGCTCGGGGACAAGACCTTCTTCCACGCGGTCCGCGAGCTGCCCGCCGGGGGCACCCTCACGGTGCGCCGCGGTCCGGAGGGGGTGTTGCAGCTCGAGCAGGGCCGGCACGGAGGGACGCGGCCCGTGGAGCTGCCCACGGAGCCCGAGGCGCTCGTGGAGGCGCTGCTCTCCCGACTGCGTGCCTCCGTGGAGGGGCAGCGGGTCGCGGACCACGCGGTGGGGGTCTTCCTCTCCGGCGGGCTCGACAGCTCCCTGCTCACCGCGCTGCTCACCGCGCAGGGGGCTTCCCCGGTCCACACCTTCACCGCCGCGGAGTCCGTGGACCACCCCGACGTGCGGGCGAGCCGGGAGCTCGCGGCGCTGCTCGGCACCGAGCACCACGAGTACCTCTTCTCTTCCGAGCGGCTGGTGCGGGCGCTGCCCGAGACCATCGTCACCTTGGAGGCGCCAATGGAGGCCTCCCTCGTGGAGAGCGCGGCGCCGCACATCCGAGGCCACGTCAAGACGGTGCTCTGTGGCGACGGCGCGGACGAGCTGTTCGCCGGCTACGCCGTCCATGCCTCCCCCGAGCCGTGGGTCCGCTCCTCGATGGAGAACTACAACCGGCTCATCCGCACCCGCCGGGTGGCGCCGGAGGAGTGCCGCGAGACCAAGGCGGTGCTCTCCACCCTGTCGACGCGGGAGCCGCAGGTGTTGCGCGAGGCCGTCCACCGCTTCTTCCTCGACAGCCCGCTGCGCTACTCCCACCTGCGGGTCTGGGACCACGGCTCCATGGCGCATGGCCTGGAGGTGCGGGTGCCGTTCCTGGACACCCGGGTTCGCGACCTGGCCCTCGCGCTGCCGTGGTCCTGGCGCCTGCGAGGAGAGACCCGGAAGGTGCTGCTGCGCGAGGTCGCCCGACGCGTGCTGCCCGCGTCCATCGCCGAGCACATCATCCAGCGTCCGAAGCTCGCGGCGCCCTCCGCGGTGGCGGGTGCCTCCGAGCAGCTCAGGCGGCTCGCGGAGACGCTCGTTCCGGCGGAGCACCACGAGGGACATCCCTTCGGCCATTACTGCGCCCGTCCCATCGACCTGCTGCGGCTCGACCTGTTCATCCTCCTCTTCGTCGGACGAGGAGGCAGGCTGCCCGAGGGCTTTCGCACGGAGGACCTCTATGGCGCGTACCGCGAAGAGCTCCTCGCGGCGCTCGCGCGGGCCGCCGGCTGAAGCGCGCGCGCCTCGCGCGGCACGCTCTCGACAGGCCCCCCACCCCTCACGCTAGAAGCGCGTGAAGTCAATCTGCAGGACGGGGGTGTCCGCTTCGATGTCGCGCTTGAACCGCCCCCACCGGTCGAGCGTGCTCTCGTCGAGCACGGCCGGGTCGCGATACTGGTGGAACAGCGCGTAGTTCATCGAGCGCTGGAGCGCGAGCAGGTCCGGCACGGCCGCGAGCCACTCGGCGTCCATCCGGCGGTGCTCCCGATACCCTTCGAGGAAAGGCCCCAGGAACGCGGTGACCGCCGCGTCCCGCGCATCCCGCTCCTCGCCTCGCGCGATGTAGAAGAGCAGGACCGCGATGTCCTTGACGAACCACGCGTACTCGCAGTTGTCGAAGTCGAACGCGGTGATCTTCCCTTCAGCGAAGCAGAAGTTGTGCATGTGGAGATCGGCGTGGATCAGCCCGTAGCTCTCCGGAGTTCGCGGCAGCTGGTTCAGTCGCGCGATGATCGCCGCGGTGCGCTCGCGGACGAGCTTCTCCTCGGGGGGCGCGAACCGGTCGATGTCGACCACGTCGTACTCATGCCACTCCTGGCGCTTGAGCCGGGGGTTCGAGGGCGCGTAGGTCTGGGCGCGGTTGTGGAGCCGCGCGAAGAGCCGGCCCAGGTCGCGGAACAGGGGGGGCTTCCAGTAGCGCTCCTTGAGCGGAGGCGCGTCGTCGAAGACGATGCCCGGCGCGCGCTCGAACGCGGTGGCGACGAAGTAGCTGCCGGGCTCGCGGTCCTCGATGCGCTCCACGAACTGCCCCGACTCGGAGAGGACCGGCGAGGCGATGGGGATGCGCGCGGCGGCCAGGTAGCGAACGAACTCGACCTCCCCCAGCGTGTAGTCGAGGGTTCGCCGCGTGCTGTGCGAGATGCGCAGGATCAAGCCCTCGCCGTCTTCGTTCTCCGCCTCGTAGACGAAGTTCTCGAAGGCCGTGAGCTCGGTGAGCTGCTCAGGCGAAAGGCCATACCGGCGCGCGGCCTCATCGCGAATCGGTTCATGGAAGCGGCGGACGAGCTCTGGATGCATCGAACCCTCTAGTCCTTCAACGTGAGGCTGCTCTCACCGTGGCTCAGCACGGTCGAGGCAGCGTGGCTGGTGACCGAGATGCCCAGGCCGCGCGCGAGGGTCTCCGCCAACGGGGGGCCATTGCGCGGCCGCGTGAACGCGGCCAGGTCCGCGCCCGTCAGCGGGTGGTCCGAGCGCCGGAGCCGCTGGTTCAACATCGACTGCTCGCGCTCGACGACGCCCAGGCACCGACGCTCCAGGGCGAACGCGCTGGCGACGACCCCCGCGAGCTCACCGCGGAGCGGCTCCGCCACGACCTTGTCAGCCGGCAGCCCATGCGCGAAGAACTCGGCCAGTCGCCGCTGGCTCGTGGCCTGCTCGGCGGGGTCCAGCTTCGCCAGCGCGTCCAGCGAGGCCCCCTGGGGCGTGCCCGGCAGGGCCTCGCCGATGCGCGCGAACAACCAGCGGCTGAGGTTGATCTCCCGCTGGTAGGTCTCGGCGAGCGGGAAATCGTCCCGGAGCAGCGGGTAGCGCGCGACGTCGATGGGCGCCTCCACGAACTCCTGCAGCGCGGTGCGCGGGAGGTGCCCGGCGAACGCCGCCCGGAGCCGCTCGTGGAGCAGTCCCTGGCTCGCCCCGAGGAAGCGGACCACCGCCTCGACGCGCTGCCCAAGCAGACCGTAATCGAGCGCGGCGTCGAGATCGCCCAGGCGCGCCGCGATGTCGGGCTGGACATCGATGGGCGCCGGGGCCGCGCCGGTCAACACCTGCATGTACTCGTTGATCAGCGCCGGCGGTCCGGCGCACACGCCGTGCGGACCATGGAAGACCGCGTGTCGCTCGGCGTAGTCCACGATGGTCTGCGCGGTGACGGGCTGCTCGGGGGCGTCGCGCACCAAATCATTGGTGACCAGGCGGACTCCGTCGATCAACCGGAACATGGCCGCCAGTCCGCTGTCGAGCTCGCCGTTCCGCGCCGGATCGACTCCCCGCACCATCACGTACCCCACCGACGCGAGCGTGCAGACGACCTGCATGTGGAGCTCGCCCGCGGTGAGCACGCCTGGGGTCCGAGGCGGCATGCGCGCGAGGAAGGCCCGGCGGAACTGCTCGGTCAGCGAGAGCAGCTCCGGCCACTGACGCGCCATGGCCTTCATCGCCGTCACGTTCATCGGGAGCTCGCTCTGATAGCGGCTCCCCGCGTAGTGGCACTGCTTGCGCACGGTCGGGAGGTCGAGGAACAACGTGCGCGGTGTGACGTTGTTCTCGCCCACCTGCCGGCCATCACCGTCGACCGCCGGATGCGCCACGCGGTAGACCGGCACGACGACCTCGAGGTTCGACAGCTCGAAGGCCCGTCCGAACGCCTGTTCCGTCAGCACAGGGCAACGATTGTCGTGGGCGCTGAACGTGAGCGGCTCACGCCCGGCGGGCACCTCCCCCAACCGCTCGGGATAGGACACCGCGGCGCGGCTCGCGGGCCCATCCGAGACCCGCCGCAACACCCGCTGCTCCATCAACATCTCGAGCAGGTCCCGGATCTTCTCCCAGGAATGGGGCGCGCCGTCCGACCACGCCATGGCGTCGGAGGCCTGGAACTGCTCGACCTGGAGCAGCTTCTCGCCCAAAGGCGCGATGTCCGGCTCGTCGAAGATGAGCTCCACCTCGCCATAGAAGAGGTGCAGGACCTTCTGGCCATCGCCTGCGTCGAGCCGGTCGTGCGTGAGCCGCCTTCGATTGGGAATGTAGAGCATCTCATCCGCTTGCAGCTGTGCCATGGCTTCTCACTCCCGCTTCAGTGTGACGTCGCGCGACCAGGTGCCGCCGAGCGAACGATAGACCGCGACGCGATGGTTGAGCAGCAGCCGTTGTGCTTGCAGACTCGCGCGCTCGAGCCCGACCAGGTTCGTCAGGGCGGAGAGCACCGTCAGGTAGTCCGAGCGCCCCTGCTCGAAGAGCCGCCTCGCCTCGTCCAGGAGCTGCTGCCCCAGCAGGACCTGCGCACGCAGGGCGCGCAGGCTCGTCGCCCCGGTCTCCTCCTGGACCACGGCATCCTGCACCCGGCCGATCGCCGTGTTCAGCGCGAGCTCGTATTGGACGTGGCGACGGTGGAGTTGGATGGGCAGTCGCTTGTGCTCGGTGAAGCGCCTGCCATCGAACATCGCCCAGGTCAGGTTCACGCCGACGACGGACTGGTGGAGGACCGGCTCCGAGAGGCCGACCTTCGCGGCGCCCACGCTGCCCACCAGCTGGATCACCGGAAGCCAGCTCGCCCGGTTCGCGTTGATGCGGTGCTCGACCTCGGCGACGCGCAGCTCCTGGAGCCGCATCTCCGGCGTGTTCGCGTTCAGGTCTCCTGGCGTTCCGAGGTTGGGCGAAGGCGGGAGATCTGGAAGCTGTCGCTCGAGGGGAACGATGTCGTCCGCGGGGCTGGGGACCCGGCCCAGCAGCGCCTTCAGCTCCGAGTTCAAGAGCGCGTTCCGGGCGGAGATGAGCGGCACCTGCGCCTCGAGGTTCAAGAGCAGCTGCTCCTGCTGCAGCACCGCGAGCCGGGGCGTGAGGTGCTGCTCGAACCGCGCTTGAATCAGGCGGAGCAGCTCTTTGTTGTAGTCGATCTGCCGCTGAGTGAGGTCCCTGAGCGCGCGGGCCTCGAGGATGTCGAACCAGACCTGGGCGATGCGCTGCGCGAGGTCCTGGACGCGGGCCTCGGTGAGCTGACGCTGCTGCTCGGCGAAGTTCAAGCCCGCGCTCCGCTGCGCGGCGAGGTTGCCGAACAGGTCGACCTGGTAGGTCAGACCGACATCCGCGGTGGCGATGCTGTACCGGGCCTGGGTCGCCGGCGCGGGCGGGACGATGGCGACGACCTGACTCAGCCCCGCCGGGTTGAGGACGCCGACCTGGAGCGGGTACCACCAACCTTGCGGCACGTTGGGGTCGAGCTGGTTCTCGTAGATGAGGTCCCGCACGTCGTGCAGGACCAGGCTGTTGCTGAAGCACTCCTGGATGGCCGCGTCGAGCGCCGGGTCGGCGAACGCCGACCACCAGACCTCGTCCTGGGTGACGTGCTCGGCGGGCCGCGCGGGCCCACCCTCCTTCGACGGCCGCGGGTCTGGAGCCCCGCCCTCGGGTGCGGTGGACGGCGCGGGCGGCTCGGTGCGCGGCTCGATGGCGGTCGAGTAGCTGCTCGGTGCCGGTGGCGGGGTGACGACGACGGGACGGACCAGCCCACAACCGGAGAAGGTCGTCGCGAGGAGGGCGAGCGGGAGTCGAAGTCTCATGGGTGGCTGACGACCACGAGGGCTTTCGCGTGGTTGAGGACGCAGCGCTGCGCGACCCTCATGGTCTCCGGATCAAGTGAGGCGAAGCTCTCGTCGAGGATGACCAGCTCGACCCCCTGCAAGAGCGTGCGCGCGATGTAGAGCCGGCTCTTCTCGCCATGCGAGAGCTGCCAGCCGGTCTCGCCGATCATCTCCTCCAGGCCGGCGGGCATCTTGGCGATCAGCTCGTCCAGCCCGAGCTCCTTGCACAGCGCGGCGGCCTTGGCCCGCAGCTCGGGCGACGTCGGCCACTCGCGCCCGAGCAGGAGGTTGTACGCGAAGCTGCCGGACAGGACGTGGTTCTCGTGGAACTGCGGCGCGGCGGTGACACGCTTGCGCCAGCCCGAGGCGCCGAACGTCGCGCGGTCCAGCGCGTGCAGCAGCATCACACCGCCCTGCGGCGAGCGCAGGCCCGTGAGCAGCGACACCAGCGTCGACTTGCCACCGCCGGAGGGGCCCTCCAGCAGGATGCGGTCGTCCTTCGCGATCTGGAACGAGCAGTTCTCGATCACCGGCCGGGTGCGCGCGTCGTGCCGGAAGGTCAGGCCCCGCGCCTCGATGAGCGTCCCACTGTCGGCGTCCGTGGGCTTGCCTCCCTCCATCTCGAGGGGGACCTTCGATTCGAGCTCGGGGCGGCCCACCGCGGCCAGCAGGTCGCGGATCTGCTCGAACGACACCGCCGCCTGGGAGACCTGCTGGAAGTAGACGGCGACCTCGTCGAAGGCCCGCAGCGCGAGCAGGATGCCGCCCACGGACACCGCCAGCGCGCTGGCATTGGCCGTCCCGGTGCTGAACGCCGGCAGCAAGGTCAGCAGGGCGAGCACCAACCAGCCGTCGCGCAGCAGCGCGGTCAGCTGCATGGTCCGGCGGTCCATGACCTTCGAGACCTCGGAGTAGGCGCTCAAGCGGATGTCTTCGCCATCGTGCCAGCGCTCGAGGGGGAGCTGCGCCAGCCGCGTGCGATGGCCGAGCATGCGCTCGAGCAGGTCGTGGGTGATCTCGACGCGCGCGCTCGACCACGCCCGCTGGACGCCGTAGTGACGGCGCGCGAGGACGAACGCGACCACGACCCACAGCACGAGCACCAGCGTCTGGGGCCACCCTCCCGCCCCGAGCACGAGGATGCCCCCCGCCAGGACCAGGTCGACGAGCGACAACACCGCGAGCAGGGCGCCGCCGACCGCGAGCTGCTCGACGACCTCGGACTCGGCGACGCGGCCGAAATGACGGCCGATGCCGTCCAGCCGCACCTCGTCGGGGGTCAGCTTGAGGGTTCCCGTGAGGAGCTGCTGCTTGAGCAGCGTCCCGAGCCGGATGGAGAACACGCCCTGCCACCACACCTCGAGCATGCGCAGCGGAATCGCGCACGCGATGACGGCGATCCACCCCAGGAACCAGCCGGTCTCCAGGTGGGCCTGGAGCGCGGCCCGGCCGAGCAGCCAGAACGAGAAGGCCAGCACCAGCGAGAGCAGCGTGTGGCTCACGAGGATGCCGGCGATGAGCGACGGGATGTCGCCGAGCAGCGTCCGCCGGCTCGCGGTGCGCCGGGGGCGCATGATCCAGCCGGTGCGCAGCTGCGCCTGGCCGAGCCGCTGCAGCAGCATCTGTGAGCGGGCGTGCTCGCGCGCGCGGGGCGACATCTCCACGCCGCCGAGCAGCTGGTCGACCTCCGCGGCGGTGGCCTCCTGCTCCTCGCGCAGGAGCGCGAGCGCGCTCTTCTTCGGGACCAGGACGGCGGTGCCGTCGCACGCGAGCAGGCGCAGCTTCCCGCGCCGTGTCCCCAGCAGCACCAGATAGGACGGGACGCCGTCTCGCCGGACCTGGAGGATGCAGGGCGCGGCGCGCGCGAGGACGTCGGGCAGCTCATGGTAGAGCGGCGTGATCGGCTCGAGCTCCACGCCGAGCCGGTCTCCGAGCGCGAACATCCAGACCCGGCTCGGCTCGACGGCCGCCGCGGGCGGCGATATCTCGCCTCCGGCCCTGCCATAGCCTTGCCGCTGCGCCAGCTGCTCCAGCGCGTCCGGCAGTCGCTCGACCGGCCACAACAGGTCGGAGTTCGCGCGCGTCATCCCACCAGCTCCAACCCGCCCGAGCCGGGCTTCGCGGCAGGCGTCTCCACCGGCTCTGGCGCTGGCGTCTCCGCCGGGTTCGGCGCCGGCCTCTCCACGAGCTGGCCGCCCGACAGCCACCAATGGCGCCAGCGCCCACCGCCCCACAGCAGGGTGCGATTCTCCTGGTCGGCGCGAAGGAGCACCGCGTACCGCGACTCCTGGTTCGCGAGCAGCTCCTTCGGCGACCCGTTCTCGAGGATCCGGCCGTTCTCGACCACGAGCACGCGATCGAACTCCTGGGTGTGCTCGACGTCGTGGGTGACGCAGAGGAGCGTGATGTCCTTCCAGAGCCGCCGGGACTCGGCGAGCAGCCGCGCGCGCCGGTCGCGATCGAGACCGCGAAAGGGCTCGTCGAGGATGGCCAGACGCACGCCGGAGCGAAGCATCGCGCGCGCCAGGCGCACGCGCTGACCCTGGCCACCGGAGACCAGCCCTCCGCCCTCGCCCAACGACGTCTGCAGCCCGTCTGGAAGCGCCTCGAGGATGTCGAGCATCTCCGCGCCCTTGAGCGCCCCCGACAGGGCCCAGCCGTGCGCGCCGTCGTTGCCGTACCGGAGGTTGTCGAGGAGGCTCTGGTTCCAGAGGCTGATCGCCGGGTCCACCCAGGCCGTGGTGCGCCGCAGCCGCTCGATGGCGGCCTGGTCGAGCACCTGCCCGTCGACCCGGATCTCACCACGCGCCGGCCGGAGCCAGCCGAGCAGGAGGCCGACCAGCGTCGACTTGCCTGCTCCGGAGGCACCGACCACGGCCACGTGCTCGCCGGGGGCGATGTTCAAGGAGACCTTGTCGAGGATGGTGTGACCGCCGCCCTTCACGCGGACCTTCTCCATCACGATGGAAACGCCGCTCGCGTCGGCCGAGGCCGCGGGCGCGACGGGCGCCTGCACCGGCGCCTCGGGCCGGGCCTGCGGCTCCTTGATATCGCCGATGACGTCGAGGAGCCGGCGGACCCGGTTCATCGCGTTCGGGAACGCGCGGCTCAGCACCATCAGCCGCTGGCCGAGGATGGGGAAGCGCAGCGCCCAGTAGACGACCAGCAACACCAGCGAAGCCCGGCTCGTGCCCGCGAGGTACGAATAGACGAGCAGCATGACCAGGCCGTAGCTCACCAGCATCAACACGCCCTCGAACCCGACCGACAGCGTCTGCAGCCAGTAGCGCGCCTTGGTCCAGCTGACGAGCAAGGTCTCCTGCGCGCGGCGCAGCGACCGCTCGGCGCCGTGGATGCGGATCGGCGTGAGCCCGACGAGCGCGTTCAGGGTGAAGCCGCTGAGCGCGCCCGAGTGCATCTGCACGCGCAGGTCGGGCTCGAAGAGCAGCTTCTGGGCCATCAGGGGCACCAGCAGCGTGACCGCCGCGAGCGCGAGCACGATGTGCCATGCGTACGGCGCGGCCCAGATGAGCGCGACGGTGATGCTCACGACCTCGAGCGACAGGATCAAGGCCTGCGAGAGCAGGAGCGGCAGCGAGCGCATCGCCTGGATGTTGTGCGTGCGCGACGCCATGTCGGAGGCGAGCCGGCTCTGGAAATAGCGGTCCTCCATCTCCGGGAGCTTCTCGAAGTACGCCTTGCGCAGCCGCACCTCCAGCCGGCGGCCGATGCCGAGCAGCCCCAAGGAGATGGGGATCTGGATGAGCATGAAGCAGAGCGCGACGCCCGCGAGCACGGCCATGCCCGTCGCACGCTGCGCGAACGTGCCCAGGTCGCGCCCCAGGTCGAGCACGCCACGCAGCATCAGCGCTTGCAGGAGCCGCCCGAAGGTGGCGAACACCAGGCCCATCACAATCAGGCCCGGAACGAGCCACGAATCCTGGCCTCGAAGGCGCAGCAGCGTCCGCGCCGGGCTCACCTGCTTGGCGACGAGCTCCGTCGCCAGGTCGCTCGCGAGCACCGCCCGGGGGGCGTCCTCGCCCTCGCGCGGAGCCTCGCGCCAGCCGCGAATGCGCATCAGCACCGCGCCGGTCATCGACAGCTCGCCGTCCACCTCGGGGTTGGGGCGAACGGACCAATAGGTCGCGGGAATGGGCACCTCGCCGGAGGCGTCCTTCGCGACCATGGATTGCAGCAGACTGGCCGCCGTCCGGCCTCTCCGGACGGCGCCCGCGCGAATCATCGCCTCGGACGCCCGGCACGCGGCGTCGAGCCTGGCGATCGACAGGTACCCGGGGTCCTCGAGCGCCTGGGCCACCAGCGCCCTCGCCCGCGTCGCCCCCAGGTCCAGCAGGCGGCGCTCGAACGTGGCGACCGCCTCCTCGGACCCGGCCCACTCGCGCCAGCCGTCCGCCGGGACGGAGGTGGTGTGCTGGTACAGGTGGCTCAGCAGCGTCGAGATCCGGGTCCAGTGGCGGCCCGCCGCCGGGTCCATGACCTGGATGAACGGGCCGATGCGATTCCACAGCACCACGAAGTGCGGCCGCCCTCCCGCGCTGAGCGTGACGATGATGGCGGGAAGCGCCTTGGCTTCGGGGACCACCACGTGGTCCAGCGGGAGCATCACCTGCTCGGAGTCGAGCCCGAGCTGGTTGGCGACCTCGTCCAAGGTGACGATCGAGGTGCCGTCGACGTCCGTCTGACACACCTCGCGGAGGACGCGATAGTTGAGCTCGGCGCCCATCCCCGCGAACAGGCTCTTGAGTGAAGCAGGGCCGCAATCCGTCGCCGAGATCTGGATCACCTCGGGAATGATTGAGGACCGACGCCTGGGAGGAGTCATGGTCAGCGGGCCTCGGCTTCGGGCCGAAACACGGTCACGGGCGGCTCATCGGGCTGCGGATTCCATTCGCCGACCGCCCGCATCAGCAGCGCGACGGGCGACGCCCGCGCGACCTCGACCTCCACCGACAGGGTCATGCCGTGGCGAAGCTGGATGCGGGGGTCCTCCGGCGGCGCGAACTTGAGCTCGACGCGCACCGTGCCCGGGATGGCCTCGGGCGTGGCGGTCTGGCCGGGCTCGGTCCCGACGGCCGTCACCCTGGCGGGGACCGTCCCGTAGATGGTCATCGGGTAGCCGTCGAGCTTGAGTCGCGCGGCCTGACCGGGCTCGATCAACCCGACGACCTCCTTCGGGAAGCGGGCGCGCACGCGCACCTCGGCGTCGCTCGCGACGATGGTGCCGACCCGCTGCCCGTCGGCGATGAACGCTCCCGAGCCGAGCTCCGCCACGTCGACCAGGTGGCCCGTGGCCGGCGCCCGGTACAGCTTCCGGTCAATCTGGTACTCGAGGCGGTCGATGGCGCCCTGAAGCTCCCGGATGCGCCCCTCGGCGCCCAGCGCCTCTCGCTCGAGCTCCAGCAGCTGCGCGGCGAGGGCTTGACGGCGCACGTTCTGCTCGCGTCGCAGTCGGGTGAGCGCCAGGCTCTGCGCCGCCTTCGCGGAGCGGAGCGCGTCGACATCGGTCGTGCGCTCGAGCTTCTCCATCTCGGAGACCGCGCCCGTTGGGCTCTTGAGGGCCAGCTCCGCGCGCTCCACCGCGAGCCGGTGCCTGGGCGCGAGCTCCTGCTCCCGCTCCAGCGCCTCCTTGATGGCCACCTCGTCCACCGCCGCCGTCAGGGCCGCCTCGTCGCGCTTGTTGGTGATCTGCTGGCGGATGATGGCGAGTTCCTTCTCGGTCGCGGCGAGCGTCGCCTGGCTCCGCTCGAGCTCGAGGCGTTCGGCCCGTGCGTCGAACTCGATGAGCAGGTCGCCTTCCTTGACCGTCTGGTCGAGCTTGAGCAACGAGCGCACGACCCTGCCCGCACTGGGCGGCTCGATGCGATGGACGGCGTTATGGGGCTCGATCCGCGCCTGTGAGCTGGCCTTGACGAGCGGGACCTTGGCGAACAACGACCAGGCGACGAGCCCGCCAGCACACAAGACCATCAGAGCGACGAACACGAGGCGCGTGTCCGACTCGTAGTTCAGGGAACGAAGGGTCCGCTCGAAGGGATATGCCATGGTCCGTGAACGAAAGTCGCCTTAATGGTCGCACCGTGTCAACACCTCGGCCGCTGCTGAATGATGCACTCTCCCTCTGACTCAATACAGGCACCTCGATGCGACACGGACGCTCGTTCACATCGCCGCAATGCGTCGCACATTGATCGCTTGTTCGATTTGACATCCAGACTCGATTACACTTAGCGTTCGTCTTGAAAGGAGGCACACATGAAGATCAAGATCCACGTCCGCGGCGGCCCCAAGGCTCGCTAAGTAGTGAGTTGTCTTGACGCCGGATGTCTCGGCGGGTCGTACCTCATTTCAAGATCGTCCGAGAGGAGTTGATGGGGATTATTCCATCAGCTCCTCTTTTTTTATTTCTGGCGACGTCTTCAAGTCGGGCGCCACCTCAATCCCAACCTTGCAAGTCGGACAGGCTCCCCGCCATGTATCTCTGCTTCACCGTGTGTCGCACCAGCATTGATGAGCAAATCGGCCTGATTGAGCTGGTTTCGCGCCCAGTTCTGGCGTGTGAAGGCGGGCGCGGGTGCAGAGGCCTACCCGAGAAGTACGGCCAACCCTCTCAAGCAATGCTGCGGGGCGTTCTCGGGGCACCTTGACGCCCTCGTGGAACTTCTTCGCCGTCACCGGAACCACGCGGCCGTCGGAGCCGTCGCCCCGAGCCTGGAGTCACAGGGTCGCGCCCAGGTGCGTGCCCGTCGGCGATGACGAGCCTCATGCCCGTCAGCCCCCGCTCCAGCAGTTGGCGCAGTAGTTCCAGCCACGAGTCCTGCGACTCGCTGCCGCCCAGAGTCACGGACAACAGGTGCCGGTGCCCACATCCTCTCCCACGCCGTAGGCCACCAGGGCGGAGACATTCTGCCCAATCCCGCAGTAACCGAGTCAGCAGGTGGAGAGGCTGCGCATGTTCCCCCCCCCCGCTCCAACTTCTCCGGAATGACACTGGCCAGCTCCCGAACATTGGCGCTGGCCGGTGTTGAACTCCATGACGCACCTCATCCCTCCATGTGGCAGTCACACAACGGGCTGGCGCCAAGCGCGAGACAGGTGCTCCTGGCCTTCCTGGCCGAATCGCCGCACCAGCTCGTCCCGGCCGCGCTTTCCGTGCTCCAGCAGGTACGCCAGCTCCATGGGCATCAGCACCTTGACGGTGACCAGCCGCACCTCGCCGGCCGGCATGGTGAAGCGGCTTGGCAGCGTGCTCGGCGCCATGCCCAGCAGCACCCCCACCCTGCCCTCCTTCGTCAGCAGCGGCTCGGGTACGCCCTGGCCAGCGACCTCCATGGAAAGGAAGCCCGCCTTCACCTTCTCGCGCACGCTCTCGTGTCCCGCGAGTTCGTTCCCCACCCGCTCCAGGAGCAGCACGGGCCAGCTCTTCTCGACGTCTCCGAGGGGCTCGTCCGTCTCCAGGGCAAGCTCCAGGCCGAAGCCCACGGACGGCTCCGCTCGGTCCACAAAGAAGTCTGACAGCCCGTCCGTCACCAGCAGAGTCCGCCCCTCGGGGCGGTGGATGACACGCCAGACCTGGCGCCGGGCGGGCCAGTTGCCACCAACGACGATGGGGATGATGACCTCGTCGTCCAGCTTTCCCAGGGTGCGCCAGAAGGCTTCGCGGGCCACGTCCGTCTCATCCCGAAGCGCCAGGAGCTTCCGGTTGCGGTCGCGCGCCTCCAGACTGATGGCGCTCGGGCCTGTGACCTCCTCGAACTTCGCCCCAATGACGCGCGCGCGTTCCAGCGCATCCTTGACATCCTCAGACACGATGAGCGCGATGGTCCATCCCCAGGTCCGGAACACCTTGGTGCCGCCTACCTTCGTCGGGTCGATTCGCATGCCCGACACACCGCGGTATTTCCCGACCTTCTCCGGGCGTCCATCCTCCGGCTTCCAGTACCGCACCTCCTCCGAGGCGTTGTCGTCGATGCACCGGATGAGCCGAGTAGCAACGAGAATGCAGTACGGCTCGGACTGTCCGTCGACGTCAACCGGAAGGAGCTGCACGTCGTCAGGCGCCAGCTCCGCGAAGATGTTCGCAACCCTCTTGTGAACGATAGGAGTGTTACCAACACCCGCCAGGGAATAATCGAGAGGGCTCCCGGGATGGTCGATGGGGATCTTGAGTCGCGTTTCAATCTGGACGGGGCAGCCAGCCTTGAACTGCCAGGGGTCATCAACTTCCTGGCCCTGCGAATCTGTGGGGTCTCCCAGCAACCAGCGCGCTTGGAGGCTCATGTCATCGGAGAGTTTGAAGTATCTCATCGTCATGACTCCTCCTTTGCGTCAGTTTCGAGTGACCAGAGCATTGAGCCGGGAGCCAGATTTGGTGATCTCCTCGGCCAGAACCCGAAGTTCTCCAACGAGCGCCTCTCTGCATTGCTGGATGCTGCGACAGCCCTCCATTGCATCCTCCAGCCGCTCGTATATCTCTTCATGATACTTCTGCGGGTGAGGCCCTTTGTGGCCCGACACGCGAACCTTGTTGGCCGCGTCATCGAGTGACATGCCCGCTCGATTGAAGAGCTTCTGGAACCTGGGCGACCACGGACCACCCAGGTTGGTGGAGTCCCACCACTTGTTCGTGGCGATGTGGTGCTCGTGGGCCGAGGTCGCCACCGGCTCGGACGCCACGGCGCGCGTGCCGCGTGCCGTCTCCGCGACCGCCTCCGGGTCCAGTGCGATGGTGATGACGCCTCCCGGGGCCACCGCCACCGAGGTGACCTGGCCCCCCGCCGCCAGCCGGAAGCCGCCCTGCCCCGCCCCCACCAGCGAGGCTTGCGCGGAGCCGGGGAGCGTGGGAACCCTCGTCGCCAGTGTCTGCGCCGTGCTGCCCAGCGCCGCCATCGCGAGCATGATGAACGCCCGCGCCGCGTTCTGCCCCATCACCTTCCC
>NZ_JAIQDH010000068.1:0-1156 GCF_020037095.1 Myxococcus sp. XM-1-1-1 | reverse complement strand
TCGTGGCCGGTGTAGCCCAGCACGTAGCGGCGGATGGGGCTCTTGTCGCCCCGGACGCGCAGCGGCTCGGGCAGCTCTCCCAGCAGCCACCCGCGCACGCCGTTGCGGCCCAGCGTGCCCGCCGTGTGGAAGATGGCGCCCACGCCGCCGGCTGCCTCCACCAGCGTGCGGGCCACCTCCTCGAACTGGACCACCTCGTAGCCCTTGTGGACCGTGGCCAGGTACTCGTCCGTGTCGCCCCGGAAGAGGCCCTTGCGGTCCGGGATGGGCTCCTCCATGGGCGGCGAGAAGAGGGGGCGCTCGACGGCGGTGTAGAAGCCGGCCGCCTGGACCACCTCCTCGTAGGTGCTGGCAGTGGGCAACTGCGTGCCCAGGCCGTGCCAGGGCTCCTCGCCGACGTAGGCCATCTGGTGGATGTCGTGAGACATGGTGCTCCTCCTCGTGGTGAGGGCGCACCTCGGGCATGAGGGACGTGGAGCGGGTGCTCCGCGGCCCATGTGACTCGCGGTACGCCGTGTTGCGGGTTGGGGTTGGAGGAAGGCGTCCGGCCCACAACGGGCTGGACGTCAGCGGAAGTCTCCCGCCAGATGCTTATGCCGCTGCATGGAGCGCCTTTTCTTCAGGCTCCCGGGGCAAGGTCAATCTGCTCTGGAATTCCATGGACTTCGACCCTCAAGATGGGGGGCGATGACGCGGAGAAGAGCATGACGCTGCGCTGGGAAGCCGTGGTGCTGCTGGTCCTGGTGGGCACGGGTTGTGCCACCTCGCGGGTGGTGCGCCTGGACACGGGCGAGGGCCAGCCCATCATCTACACGCCGCGCGCGGACGCGGAGCCCGTCGAGCTGGACGAGGACGAGTTCGCGGAGGCGGTCCAGAAGCTGGCGCGCACCGCGCCTCTGCCCTCTCGGCCAAGGGAAGCGGCGTTGAGGCTGTTCAACCTGGGCCAGCCCCGCGCTTCCTCTCCTGTGCGCGGGCGACTGGGACTGGTCTCCGTCGAAGATCCGCAGCGGGGCCGGCTTCTCGTGACCGAGGAACCGGACGCGGAAACAGCGCTGGAGAGCGCCTACGGACGCTGGTGCCAGCGCCAGAAGAAGGTCCGGGACTGCCTGCATCTGCTGGACGAGGACGTCACCCTGGACGAGGAGGGCAAGCGCAC
>NZ_JAIQDH010000067.1:0-1331 GCF_020037095.1 Myxococcus sp. XM-1-1-1 | reverse complement strand
GGGGGTTCGGGGGAGGAATGCTCCTTGGCGGGGTCAAGCAGCGGCAGTGTCTGGGGTTGAGTTGAGCAGGGTCATGTCGAGGTAGCGGCGGTCGTCCCAGATACCAGTCACTTCGAGGGCGACGGCGGTGATGAGACGCAGCGCGCTGGCACGGTCCGGGAAGGCGCCCACGGAGCGGATGCGGCGCTTCACTTCGCCGTGCAGACGCTCCAGGCCGTGGGTGCTGCGCAGGCGCTTCCAGTGGGCCTTGGGGAAGGAGAAGAAGCAGGTGGCGGCGGCGAAGCCCTCGCGCAGGCACGCCATGGCCTCGGGGACCTGGCGGCCCAGTCCGGACTGGAGCGCCTCCAGACGCTTCCTGGCGTCCAGGAGAGAGGGGGCCTCGAAGACGGCCGAGGTCTGCTTGCCGAGGCGTCCGCGCAGGCGCCAGGGAGCCTTGGCGAGGACGTTCCGGGTGAGGTGCACCGTGCAGCGCTGGAGCTGGGCCTCGGGCAGTGCCTGCCGGGCCGCGGCGGCCAGTCCCGCGTGCCCGTCGGCGATGACGAGCCGCACGCCCCTCAACCCTCGCTCGAGCAGTTGGCGCAGCAATTCCAGCCAGGAGTCCTGCGACTCGCTGCCCCCCAGAGTCACGGCCAACAGGTGCCGGTGCCCATCCTCTCCCACGCCGTAGGCCACCAGGGCCGAGACGTTCTGCACCGTGCGCGCCCACCGGGCGTCCAGGAAGGTGGCATCCAGGTACAGGTAGGGGAAGGCCTGGGTGAGAGGCTGGGTGCGAAGGCCCTCCACCTTCTCTTCCAGGGACTTCGTCACTCGGCTCACCGTCGAACGCGAAACCTCCTCCCCCATGAGCGCTCGCGTCACCCGGCCCATCTTCCGCGTGGAGACGCCCTGCACGTACGCGCTGGTAATCGCCTCGTCGAGTTCCTCGCTGCGCCGTTTGTAGCGGCCCAGGACGGCCTCCGCCGAGCCGCTGGCCCGCGTCCGGGGCACGGCCACCTCCAAGTGCCCCATGGACGTCAGCAGGCCTCGCAGGTAGCTGCCGTTGCGCTGGTCCTTCCGCCCCGCCACCTGCTGCCAGCGCCCGGCCCCCACCAGCCCTCGAATCTCCTCCTCCAGCAGCATCTCCAGCGTCATGCGGATGGCTCCCAGGAACAGGCCTCGCACGTCGGTGCGCACCTCCTCGTGCGAGGGCGCGGCAAACTCGGTATCGTCCACTTCAGGGAACTCCTCGGCTCCCCTGCCAGGGGGAGACCGTCTCGGTTGGTTTCACCGAGGAGCTTCCCTCTTTCCCGCTCGTCCCTGCTCGCCGACTACACACTTATAGGGACACGACC
>NZ_JAIQDH010000066.1:0-1433 GCF_020037095.1 Myxococcus sp. XM-1-1-1 | reverse complement strand
GAGCGCTCCGTCGACTCCCTCGTCGCCCTCCTCGCCATCCTCAAGGCCGGCGCCGCCTACGTCCCCCTCGACTCCGCCTACCCTCGCGAGCGCCTCGCCTTCATGCTCCAGGACTCCGGCGCTCCCTTCGTCCTCACCCACTCCCACCTCCTGCCTCGTCTCGACACCAGCGTCTCCACGCCTCTGTGCCTCGACGACTCGGCCCTGCTCGACTCCCTCGCCGCGCTCCCGGACTCCAATCCGCACCGCGTCTCGCTTCCCTCCCACGCCGCCTACGTCATCTACACCTCCGGCTCCACCGGCAGGCCCAAGGGCGTCCTCATCCACCACTCCTCCGTGGTGAATCTCCTCCACGCCCTCTCCTCCTCCATCTACTCCGACGTCCAGCGCCCGCTGCGCATCTCCCTCAACGCGCCCCTCTCCTTCGACGCCTCCGTCAAGCAGCTCGTCTTCCTCGCCCTCGGACACGCCCTCTGCTTCGTCCCCCAGGCCGCTCGCGAAGACGTCCCCCTGCTTCTCTCGTGGCTGTCCCGTCACCAGCTCGACGTCCTCGACTGCGCCCCCTCCCACCTCCGCCTCCTCCTCGACGAGGGCCTCGCTTCTTCTTCTCGGCCCCTTCGCGTCCTCATCGGCGGCGAGGCCATCGACGACTCCCTCTGGACGACGCTCTCCTCCTCGCCTTCCCTGCGCGCCTTCAACGTCTACGGCCCCACCGAAACCACCGTCGACGCCACCGCGCTCCCCATTACCTCCGCCTCTCGGCCTGCTCTCGGCCCTCCTCTCCCCAACGTCTCCACCTTCATCCTCGACGCCTCCCTCCAGCCCGCTCCCATCGGCGTGCCTGGAGAGCTCTTCGTCGGTGGTGACGGTGTCGCGCGTGGCTACCTCGCCCGGCCGGACCTCACCGCTGAGCGCTTCATCCCCAATCCGTTCTCGGACATCCCCGGCTCGCGCCTCTACCGCACCGGTGACAAGGCTCGCTGGCTTCCTCACGGCCACCTCGAGTACCTCGGCCGCATCGACTTCCAGGTGAAGCTGCGCGGCTTCCGCATCGAGTTGGGTGAAGTCGAGGCCGCTCTCGAAGCCCTTCCTTCCGTCCACCACGCCGCCGCTCTCGTCCGCGAGGACGTCCCGGGACTCAAGCGCCTCGTCGCCTACGTCACCCCCTCGGACGTCGACACCTCCGCACTCCGCACCGAGCTGCTTCGCAACCTCCCCGAGTACATGGTGCCCTCGGCCTTCGTTGCCCTGGACTCCCTGCCTCTCAACACCCACGGCAAGCTCGACAGGAAGGCCCTCCCCGCCCCCGACTCCGGGCCCACTGACTCCTTCCTCGCTCCTCGCAACCCCACCGAGACGCTCCTCGCCTCCATCTGGGCAGAGGTCCTCCACCTCGACGCCGTCAGCGTCTCCGACGACTTCTTCTCCTTGGG
>NZ_JAIQDH010000065.1:0-1518 GCF_020037095.1 Myxococcus sp. XM-1-1-1 | reverse complement strand
GACTCGACTTTCGCCCTTTTGGGGTGGGATGCCCAAGCAGGGGGCCGAGAGGAGAGAGGGCTGAGGGTTGGTAAAGAGCGGCCATCGAGACCAGCTGAGAGAGGTGTCCGGCAAGACACGCCTCTTCCAGCACCTTCGAGGTCTGCGATGGCCGCTTCCCATTTGTATGCACTGCTTCGAGTCCTGCAGCTGGTTCGGCCGGCGTTCACCGAGCCCTCGTTCCTCCGCTTCCTGGTGCTGTTCGCCGGCTGGGTGTGCAGTGGAGGCACGCACGCCGTTACCGAGGCGCTGGTGGCCGCAGGAGTGTCGGGCGTGCAGCACCATGCGGCCTTCCATCGCTTCTTCTCCCGGACGCGGTGGAGTACGGACGAGGTAGGCCGACTGCTCCTGTTGAAGCTGGCGGCATTGGGACCCGTGCGGTTGGTACTCGATGACACCCTTTGCAGTCACAAGGGGCCGAAGGTTTTCGGCCTGGGCAGTCACCTGGATGCGGTTCGCTCCACCCGGGCCATGCGCGTCTTCTGCTTCGGCCACGTCTGGGTGACGCTCGCGGTGCTGGTGCACGTGCCCTTTGCTGCGCGCCCCTGGGCACTGCCCGTTCTCTTCCGGCTCTACCGCACCCAAGCCGAGTGCCAGAGGAGGGACATCCGGCACCGGAAGAAAACGCAGTTGGGCCGAGAGTTGGTTGAGCGTGTCCTCAGCTGGCTGCCAACGGGCCCTTTGGAACTGGCCGCGGACGAAGCGTACTCATGCAGCACCCTGCTCAAGGGGTTGCCGCAGCGGCTCGTCTTCGTCGGAGCCATGCGTCCAGATGCAGTGCTGACGCGCCCGCGCGTGCACCGCTGCCGCTCGCGGAAAACGGGCCGCTGGCTGACGCGTGACGTGCCGGTGCCCAAGCCCGAGGCCCTTGCCAGAGATTCAGCACTCCCCTGGATGCGGCTGACAGCCCAGCTCTACGGCCGCTCGCAGCAGGTGGACTACAAGGAGGTAGTGGCCCGGTGGAGGAGTGCTGCCGGCGAGCGGATGCTCAAGGTGGTCGTCGTGCGGATGACAAGTGGAAGCCGCCCCCTGCGAGTCTTCTTCTGCACCGCCCCCTCCCTGTCTGCCCTCGAAGTGGTGGAACGGTATGCCTTCAGGTGGAGCATCGAAGTGCTCTTCCGGGACTTGAAGCAACTGCTTGGCTTCGCCGACTCGCGGGCCCGCCGTCGCCTGGCCGTGCTTCGCACCGCTCCCTTCGCTGGCTTGAGCTACACCCTTCTCGTCCTCTGGTACCTGGAGCTCACCGCCAGCTGGCAACAGATGAGGTGGCCTCTGCGCCCCTGGTACACCACCAAGACCACGGTCAGCTTCGCGGATGTCCTCCGCCTGGCTCAATCCTCCCTGGCCCGGGCCCGCTGGCATTCGCCGCGTCGACTTCGCGCCAACTTACGTGCTGCCTCTCGCGCCCCGCCATCTCTGGAGAGCGCGGAGTAGACCGCCGCGCTCTCTCCCTCGCTCTAAAATGGCGAAAGTCGAGTC
>NZ_JAIQDH010000064.1:0-1561 GCF_020037095.1 Myxococcus sp. XM-1-1-1 | reverse complement strand
AGCGCCTCTGGTTCCTCGACCAGCTCCAGCCTGGCTCCTCCACCTACAACATCCCCTGGGCCCTCAAGCTCTCCGGCTCCCTCGATGTCAGCGCGCTGCATCAGTCGCTCAACGCGCTCCTCGCGCGCCACGAGGTGCTCCGCACTCACTTCGCGGTCCACGACGGTCAGCCCGTTCAGGTCATCCAGCCTGACGTTCGGCTCGAGCTTCCTGTCGTCGACCTGCGAGGACTGGAGCCTGCGGCTCGCGAGACCGAAGCACAGGCGCTGATGCGACAGGAGGCCCAGCACTCCTTCAACCTCGCTCAGGGCCCTCTTGTTCATGCGACCTTGGTGAGGATGAGCGATGAGGAGTACCTCCTCCTCGTCACCGCCCACCACATCATCTCCGACGGTTGGTCCATCTCCGTCATCGCCCGAGAGATCGCGGCCTTCTACCGCCAGTTCTCCAGTGGAGAGGCCGCGCAGCTCGCGCCCCTGCCCATCCAGTACGCCGACTTCTCCGTCTGGCAGCGCCAGTGGCTCCATGGCGACGTCCTCGCCTCGGAGATCGACTGGTGGCGCAAGCAGCTCGCCGGCGCTTCCACTTCTCTCGAGCTACCCACGGACAGGCCCCGGCCCGCCATCCAGACGTACGGTGGCGCCGTCGTGCCTGTGGCACTCTCCAAGCACCTCAGCACCCAGGTGAAGGAACTGGCCCAGCGCGAGGGCGCCACGCCCTTCATGGTCTTGCTGGCTTCCTTCCAGCTCCTGCTCTCTCGCTACTCGGGACAGGACGACGTCTCGGTCGGCTCGCCCGTCGCCAACCGAAACCGCTCCGAGACGGAGGGCCTCATCGGCTTCTTCGTCAACACCCTCGTCTTCCGTTCACGCCTGGATGGCAGGCAGTCCTTCCGTGAGCTGCTGGGACAGGTGCGCCTGAACACCCTCGCGGCCTACGAGCACCAGGATGTCCCCTTCGAGAAGCTCGTCGAGGAACTCCAGCCTCAGCGTGACCTCAGCCGTTCGCCCCTGTTCCAGGTCACGCTCACGCTCCAGAACGCACCCGAGGGGGCTCTGACGCTTCCCGGGCTCAGCCTCGACGCCCTCCCGCCCAGCATCGAGACGTCCAAGTACGACTTCAGCCTTCTCCTCGACGAAGGAAGCGAAGGCTTCTCGGGCATCATCAACTACAACACCGATCTGTTCGAAGCGGCCTCGATGGAGCGCCTCGCTCGTCACTACGCGGTGCTCCTCGATGGGCTTCTCACCAGCCCCGACAGACAGCTCGGCCTCGTGTCGATGCTCACACCGGCAGAGAAGCAACTGCTCCCTGCATGGAACGGTGCGCAGTCCGCCTACTCGCGCGATGCCAGCATCCACTCGCTCTTCGAACAGCAGGTGGTCCGTTCGCCGGAGGCCGTCGCCGTTGTCTCCGGGGATGAGGCTGTCACCTACTCACAGCTCGACGCGCGCTCCAACCAGCTCGCCCACCACCTGCGTGCACTGGGTGTCCTCCCCGGCTCTCGCGTCGCTGTCCGCCTCGACCGCTCCGCTGACCTCATCGTCTCCCTGCTCGCCGT
>NZ_JAIQDH010000063.1:0-1916 GCF_020037095.1 Myxococcus sp. XM-1-1-1 | reverse complement strand
CGCTCAGCGGGGTAGTTGGGGTCGAGGGCGACGTAGAAGGCGCCGGCCTTGAGGGTGGCGAGGACGGCGACGGCCATATCGAGGGACTTGTCGAGACAGATGCCGACGGCACTGCCCGGAGAGACCCCGAGGGCGAGCAGGTGGTGCGCGAGCTGATTGGAGCGAGCGTCGAGCGCGGCGTAGGAGAGCGAGCGCGTACCGTCAGACAGCGCGATGGCGTCAGGCGTGCGACGCACCTGGGCCTCCACCGGCCCATGCATCGTCGTGGCCGCGTGGTCGTGGCGTGAGGTGTCGTTCCAGGCGACCAGCGTGCGCTGGCGCTCCTCGATGCCGAGGAGCGGGAGCTTCCAGATGGACTGGCCCGGCTCGCTCACGGCTGCGCGCAAGAGGTTCAGCAGATGCGCGCCGAGTCGCTCCGCGGTGCTCCGGTCGAACAGGTCCGTGTTGAACTCGAGCAGGCCGCCGATGTCGTCGCCGAAGTCGCCGCAGAGCAGGGACAGGTCGAACTTGGCGGTGCCGCTGTCCACATGCATCGGCTGGATGGCGCCCGCGTCCTCACCGTCCTTCGGTCCAGTTGTCCGCTGCGTGTTCTGCAGGGCGAACATCACCTGGAACAGCGGCGAGCGACTCAGGTCACGTTCGGGCTTCAGCTCGTCGACGAGCTTCTCGAACGGCACGTCCTGGTGCGCGTAGGCACCGAGCGTCGTCTCCTTCACCTGGCTCAGCAGCTCGCGGAAGGTCATCCCGACGGACAGCCGCGCACGCAGGGCGAGCGTGTTGACGAAGAACCCGACGATGCCTTCGATCTCCGCCTGCTGCCGGTTGGCGATGGGCGAGCCGACGACGATGTCGTCCTGTCCCGAGTATCGCGCGAGCAACACCTGGAACGCGGACAGCAGCGCCATGAACGGCGTGACGCCCTCTCGCAGGCACAGGGCACGCAGCTCCGCAGAGAGCTGGGCTCCCAGTGCGATGGGAAGCGTGGACCCGTTGGACGTCTGGACCGGCGGCCTGGGCCTGTCCGTGGGCAGCTCCAGCGCATGCGGTGCGCCGGAGAGCTGTTGTCTCCACCAACCGACCTGCTGGGACAGCGCCTCGTCCTTCAGCCAGCCACGCTGCCATGCGGCGTAGTCCGCGTACTGCAACTCCAGCGGAGCGAGCGGTGACGGCAGGCCCTGCGCGAACGCGCCGTAGAGCGCTCCGACCTCGCGCGTGAGGATGCCGTTGGACCAACCATCCGAGACGATGTGGTGGACGGTGACGAGCAGGATGTGGCGCTGCTCGGACAGCTGGAGCACGGAGGCTCGGAGCAGCGGCGCGTGGGCCAGGTCGAACGGTTTCTGCGCCTCGGCCTGGGCCTGTCGCAGGGCCTCGGCTTCCCGCTGGGACTCGGGCACGTGCCGCAGGTCCACGACGGGGACGGACAGCGTCACATCCGTGTGGATGTGCTGCACGGCCTCGCCATCCGCCTGGACGTGGAAGGAGGTGCGCAGGGCCTCGTGTCGCTGGACGAGCGTGCGCAGCGCACGCTCCAGTGCATCGAGGTTCACTCCGCCGTGGAGCTGGATGGCCGAGGGGATGTTGTAGAAGGGGCTACCCGGCTGGAGTCGATCCAGGAACCACAGTCGCTGCTGCGCGAAGGACAGCGGCAGCGGTCCCGTGCGAGGCACCACCACGAGCGCCGGCTTCTCGTTCGCAAGCCCTGACTGCTTCTCGACCTCGATGCGCGCCGCGAGCGATGCCACCGTGGGCGCCTCGAAGAGCGCACGCAGGGGCAGCTCGACCTGGAAGGCCTTGCGGATGCGGGAGACGACCTGGGTGGCGAGGAGGGAGTGGCCACCCAAGGAGAAGAAGTCGTCGGAGACGCTGACGGCGTCGAGGTGGAGGACCTCTGCCCAGATGGAGGCGAGGAGCGT
>NZ_JAIQDH010000062.1:0-1922 GCF_020037095.1 Myxococcus sp. XM-1-1-1 | reverse complement strand
ACGCTCCTCGCCTCCATCTGGGCAGAGGTCCTCCACCTCGACGCCGTCAGCGTCTCCGACGACTTCTTCTCCTTGGGGGGCCACTCCCTCCTCGCCACCCAGGTCGTCTCCCGCATCCGCAAGGCCTTCCAGGTCGAACTGCCCCTGCGTGCGCTCATCGAAGCGCCGACCATCTGGGAGCTCGCGCAGCGGGTCGAGGCAGCACTGAGTGAGGGCCCGTCCAACACACGGCCTCCGCTGGTGGCGGCGCCTCGTACCGGGCCGCTGCCGCTGTCCTTCGCTCAGCAGCGACTGTGGTTCCTCGACAGGCTGGAACCCAACAACGCCTCCTACAACATCCACTCGGGCAAGGTGCTCGATGGCCACCTGGATACGGCCGCGCTGGAGCGGGCGATCCAGGAGCTGGTGCAGCGACACGAGGCGCTGCGCACCTCGTTCCACGTGCAGAAGGACGGCACCGCGGTCCAGGTCATCCATCCGCACGCCGAGCTGTCGGTCCCCGTCATCGACCTGCGACATTTGACGGGTCCCGCGCTGGACGCGGAGGTGGGGCGGTTGACCTCCGAGGAGTCCGGCAAGCCGTTCAACCTGACGAGCTCGCCCCTGCTGCGTGCGTCCCTGTTGCGCGTGACGGAAGAGACCCACGTACTCCTCGTCACGGTGCACCACATCGTCTCTGATGGCTGGTCCAATGGAATCCTGCTGCGCGAAGTGGGCGCGCTCTACGAGGCGTTCTCGCAGGGACGTCCGTCTCCGCTCGCGCCGCTGGAGTTCCAGTACGCGGACTACGCGCTGTGGCAGCGCGGCTGGCTGAAGGACGAGGCACTGGAACAGCAGCTCTCTTGGTGGAGACAGCAGCTCGCCAGCGCTCCACATGCGCTGGAACTTCCGACCGACCGACCGCGAC
The DNA here is from genome assembly GCF_020037095.1 of Myxococcus sp. XM-1-1-1. Classification (NCBI taxonomy): domain Bacteria; kingdom Pseudomonadati; phylum Myxococcota; class Myxococcia; order Myxococcales; family Myxococcaceae; genus Myxococcus; species Myxococcus sp. XM-1-1-1. Next base: position 1,015 of record NZ_JAIQDH010000062.1, on the reverse strand, counting down.
CGCCCGTGCAGACGCATGTCGGCGCAACGCTGCCCGTTCACCTGAGCACCGAGCTGACCGAGTCACTCCGTGCGCTGTGCAAGCGCGAAGGCGTCACGCCCTTCATGGTGCTGCTCGCCGCGTTCCACATCTTGATGGCGAGGTACTCGGGGCAGGACGATATCGTCGTCGGCTCGCCCATCGCCAACCGGCAGCAGACGGAGCTGGAGGGCATCGTCGGGTTCTTCGCCAACACGCTCGCCCTGCGTGCGCGGCTGACCGGGACGATGTCGTTCCGCGAGCTGCTCGCTCAGCTCAAGGAGACGACGCTCGGCGCCTATGCGCACCAGGACGTGCCGTTCGAGAAGCTCGTCGATGAGCTGAAGCCCGAGCGTGACCTGAGCCGTTCGCCGCTGTTCCAGGTGATGCTCGCGTTGCAGAACACGCCGCGTCAGGCTCGTGGTGAGCCCCGTCGTGAGGAGCCGGCCCCCGCGCCGGGCCCCATGACCGTCACCCACGGCAGCGCCAAGTTCGACCTGTCATTGCTGCTCGCGGACCACGGCGACGACATCAGCGGTCTGCTCGAGTTCAACACCGACCTGTTCACGCCGGCCACGGCCATGCGGATGGGCGCGCACTTGCAGCGACTGTTGCAGTCCGCCGTCCGCGACCCCAGCCAGTCCATCTGGCGACTGCCGATGCTCGATGCACAGGAGCGCCAGCAGATCCTCGTCACCTGGAATGACACGTCGGGCGAGTCGCATGTCGTCACGACGATGCATGGGCCGGTGGAGGCCCAGGTGCGCCGTACGCCTGACGCCATCGCGCTCTCCGACGGTACGCGCTCGCTCTCCTACGCCGCGCTCGACGCTCGCTCCAATCAGCTCGCCCACCACCTGCTCGCCCTCGGGGTCTCTCCGGGCAGTGCCGTCGGCATCTGCCTCGACAAGTCCCTCGACATGGCCGTCGCCGTCCTCGCCACCCTCAAGGCCGGCGCCTTCTACGTCGCCCTCGACCCCAACTACCCCGCTGAGCG
>NZ_JAIQDH010000061.1:0-1995 GCF_020037095.1 Myxococcus sp. XM-1-1-1 | reverse complement strand
CATTGGTAGATGGGTGGCGCGGTACCGGTCAGCGGCCCGTTTCCACCCGCCTCCTTTCAAACCGTACGTGCGGTTTTCCCGCATACGGCTTAACGAGAGTGTTGTCGTGCAGCATGCACGGTTTCGGGTAACGAATCGTCCCACGCAATCGGTGGAGCCCCTGTCCCCAGAACCATTCCCGATTCCACTCGTGAGCCTGTCCGGCTCGCAGGTTCCTTCCCCTGCGCTTCACCATGAACTGGTGCAGCCGCCTGCACACGTAGGGGTCGAGCTGATTGAACTTCCGGGCTGCATTCCCGCTGCGGAAGTAGTTGCCCCACCCTCGCAGCACCGGATTCAGGTCGGCGATGATGACTCGCACGTCCTTCACCCCGTACCGCTGACGACTCGTCAGCTCCTTCACCCGGGCCCTCACCCGCTTCATGCTCCGCGCTGACGGCCATCTGTGCAGGTAGTAGCGCTTGAGGCCACGCTCCTCCAGCAGCTTGCCCGACATGCGTTGATGCAGGTGACAGCCCAGGAAGTCGAAGCCTTCCTTGCCCTCGGTGAGTTCCACTCGCCGCGTCTTCTCCGGATGCAGTCGTAGCTTCAGCCTCTCGAAGATGATTCGCACTCTTCGTTCAGCCTCCTCGACAGCTTCGCGGCTTTTGCACAGCACCACGAAGTCATCCGCGTAGCGCACCAGCTCGCCTACCCGCGCGCACTGCCGCTGCCACACGCTGTCGAAGAAGTGCAGGTAGATGTTGGAGAGCAACGGAGAAACCACTCCGCCCTGCGGCGTCCCCGAGACCGTCTCGGAGTACCGGCCCTCTTCTACCACTCCCGCACTCAGCCACTGCCTCAGCAGCTTGAGCACCCTGCGGTCCGACACCCGTCGCTCCACCCGCTCCATCAGCAGCTCATGCTCGATGCTGCCGAAGTAATCGCGGATATCCGCGTCGAGCACGTGGCGACATCCGGCATTGACTACCTCCCGGATGCGCTCCAGGGCCTGCAACGCGCTTCGGCGAGGCCGGAAGCCATACGAGGACGGCAGGAAGTCCGCCTCGAATACCGGCTCCAGCACCAACTTCACCGCCATCTGCACGATGCGGTCCTTCACCGTCGGAATGCCCAGCGGCCTTCGCTTCCCGTCCGCCTTGGGGATGTACCGCCTCAGTACCGCGGGCGGCCTGTACGCTCCTGCTCGCAGCACCTCGCCCAGCTCCTCTACCAGCCGCTGCGCGCCGTACCGCTCCACCGCCGCCAGCGTGACTCCATCCACGCCAGCCGCGCCCTTGTTGCGTCGAACCCGCTCCCACGCTTCCCACAGGACGTCACTCCGGTGGACTCGGTCATACAGCGCATGGAAACGGCGCTCCTTGCACCGCTTGGCTGCCACGAAGAGCTTGCGCTGGAGTCGTCGAACTTTGTCGGTGGACTCTGGTCCACCGGGGAGATTGGAGCCGCCGTGGCGGCTCATGCCCTCGCTCTTACCTCCCACCCAAGCACCACTCAAGCAGGGGCCCTTCCCTCCGGGCGCGTTGTCCTGCACGCCCCTCATCGGTACTACGGCCCCCTCGGACTCCCGCTGCACTCCCCTCGCTTTCGCCTTCGGCTTATACGCGGGGCCCTGCCGCGACGACGGCTGCGCAGTCGGGTCTCTCCTGTTCCCCACCACTCCTTGAACACGTGCCGCGCCCCATACCCCGGGGAGTTCCGCTGCTTCACACCCGGACTCGTCCGCAGCGGACCTGGCCTTCACCGTGACATGCTCGGCTCGGCTCTCCCATTGTGTCTCTGTCGAGGCGGCAGGCTTCACTTCATGTTGCGGCCCGTGCTCTTGCTCCCTCCCTGTCGGAGGCTTTTGACGCCCCGCTGTGGCCTGCCGCCTCTCGGCGACCGGCTGGGGCCTGCTACCGGGCACTCCGGTGTCTACCCGGACGGGACTCTCACCCGCAGGTCTGGTGGAGCATGGACGTGCTCCTCTTTCTCGTCCTTCAGGACGCACCATGG
>NZ_JAIQDH010000060.1:0-2199 GCF_020037095.1 Myxococcus sp. XM-1-1-1 | reverse complement strand
AGGCACTCGCCGGACTCGGCCTCGGGTTCCATCGCCTGGACCAACCGCTGATGTCCCTCTACCTCGAGGACTGGCGCGAGAAGGGCCTGCTCCCCAGCCCATCGACAACGGCACGCGGTCACTGAAGTCCCCTCTCCTCCATCGACTGGAAGAAACATGATGACGACACACCTCGCATCCACGGCCGAGGGGGTCACCCCTGCGTCCATCTATCCCCTCCAAGCCGGACTCGCAGATCTGTGGCATGCGCAAGTCGCGCTCCGGCCCATGGACATCGCCATCCACTGGGGCGTCAAGCGCATCACCTATGGCGCCCTGGACCGCCGAGCCAACCAGCTCGCGAATGCCCTGCACAGGAGAGGCGTGGGAGAGGAGACGCCTGTCGCCGTGGCCATGCGAAGGGGAATCGATGCACTCGTCGTCCATGTGGCCCTCGCCAAGCTGGGCGCCACCCATGTCCCCCTGGACCTGCAGCATCCGCGCGGGCGCATCACCTCCATCGTGGAGAGTTCACGGGCCCGAGTCCTCCTCGCCGAGACAGTCACCGAGGAGGCGCAGTGCACGACGGGGGCCATCACCTGCATCTGCCTGGAACGAGACAGGGATGCCGTGACGCGCGAGCCCGAGACCTTCACCGGCCCCCGCGACACTCCGGAGCGACGGACCTACATCATGCACACGTCCGGAACCACCGGGCAGCCCAAGGGCATCGAGATTCTCGCCCAGGGCATCCGCCGACTGGTCATCGACAACCCCATCCTCGGCATCCATCCCGGGGAGCGGGTTGCCCAGGCGTCCAACCACGCGTTCGACATGGCGCTGTATGAAATCTGGGGGGCGCTGCTCAACGGCGCCTCACTCGTGGTGATTTCCAAGGCGACCGTCCTGGATGCGCACGCCCTGCGTGAGGCCCTGCGCGACATGCGCGTCAACGTCATGAGCATCGCGACGGCGCTCTTCAACATGGTCGCCCAGGCGTGCCCCGATGCCTTCAGCGGACTGCGCCTCGTCGTGATGGGCGGAGAGCGAGCCAATGCCCGGCTCTGCCGCGCCGTGCTCGAGAGCCATCCACCAGAGCACCTCGTCAATGGCTACGGCCCCACCGAGGTGTCCATCTACTCGACCGCACATCGGATTCAACTCCAGGACACCCTGAGCGGGTCCATCTCCATCGGCAAGCCCATCGCGCGCACGGAGGTCTTCCTGCTCGATGAGGACCTGCGCCCCGTGGCGCTGGGACAAACCGGAGAGCTGTGCCTCGCGGGAGAGGGCCTCGCGCGCGGCTATCTCCACCAGCCGGAGCTCACCGCCGAGCGCTTCCCCACCGTGTCCGGGCTGAAGGATGGCCAGGCGCTGCGCATCTACCGCACCGGAGACCTGGCGCGGTGGCGCGAGAACGGGACGCTGGAGTACCTGGGCCGGGCCGACCATCAGGTGAAGATTCGCGGCCACCGCATCGAGCTGGACGAGGTCTCCATGTCGCTCCTGCAGAGCGGGCTCGTCTGGGACGCCGTGGTGACTCTCCAGGAGCGACCCGATGGCGAGAAGTCGCTGGCGGCTTTCGTCGTACCCAAGGACACCGGCGCGGGCCTCGAGGACGTCCTCCGCGATTTCATGCGCGACAGGGTGTCGGAGCCCATGGTGCCGTCTCGCTTCGTCATGCTGGAGCGGCTCCCCGTCACGGCCAATGGCAAGGTCGACCGCGCCGCGCTGCCCCAGCTCGACCCGCCCAGGAACCGACCGTCACTCGTACGGAGTACGCCTCTGTCGGAGGACCCGGTCGTCGCGGGCGTGAGCGACATCTGGAGCGAGCTGCTCGGTGTGGAGACCGCTTCCCCTGGCGATGACTTCATGCGGCTGGGTGGCAACTCCCTGATGGCGGGGCGCTTGACGCTGCGGCTGCGCGAGAAGTTCGGCGTGGGCCTGTCCGTGCATGCGCTCCACGCGGCGCACACGCTGGGAGACTTCATCGAGGCGGTGCGGCAGGCCCTGTCGGGTGCCCAGGACGAAGGCCGCGCCATCGCGGGGCCCGACACCTGGCGAGAGGACGCGCGCCTGCCCGAGGACATCGTCCCAAGCCAAGCTGTCATCCAGCACAAGGCCTTGGAGGAGATGCGCTGCGTCTTCCTCACGGGCGCCACGGGCTTCCTCGGCGCCTTCATGCTCCGCGACCTGATGCGGATGACGAAAGCCCAGGTG